>DASRUX010000427.1:0-2582 GCA_035655235.1 Rhodocyclaceae bacterium
GCCATCGAATAAGAACGGGCTCCGCCCCCGCCGGCCGGTCCGGCGGGGAGCGTTCGCCCATTCCCAGCAGGAATCTCCATGAACAACCCCATCACCTTTTCGACGTGAGGCCGCCATGCGTACCGATCGCGAAGCCATGGAATACGATGTCGTGATTGTCGGCGCCGGCCCCTCCGGGCTGGCCGCCGCCATCCGGCTCAAGCAACTGGCCGAAGAGAAAGGTCGGGAAGTCTCCGTCTGCGTCCTGGAAAAGGGCTCCGAAGTCGGCGCCCACATCCTTTCCGGCGCCTGTTTCGAGCCCCGGGCCCTGGACGAGCTGTTCCCGGACTGGAAGGAGCGCGGCGCGCCGCTGCACACCCCAGCCACCGACGACAGCTTCCTCTTCCTGTCCGAAAACAAATCCTGGCGCCTGCCCACGCCGCCCCAGATGCACAACCAGGGCAACTACATCATCAGCCTGGGCAACCTCTGCCGCTGGCTCGCCGAGCAGGCGGAAAGCCTCGGGGTCGAAATCTACCCGGGCTTCGCCGCCGCCGAAGTGCTCTACCATGAGGACGGCCGGGTCAAGGGCGTCGCCACCGGCGACCTGGGCATCGGCAAGGATGGGGAGCCCACCGGCAATTTCCAGCCCGGCATGGAACTCCACGCCAAACAGACCCTGTTCGCCGAAGGCTGCCGGGGGTCGCTCACCCAGGCCCTGGCAGAGCGCTTCCGGCTGCGGAACGGGGCCCAGCCTCAAACCTACGGCATTGGGATCAAAGAGTTGTGGGAAATCGACCCCGCCAAGCACCAGCCGGGCAAGATGCTCCATACCGTCGGCTGGCCTCTAACCTCCGACACCTACGGCGGCTCCTTCCTCTACCACCTGGAGGACAACTTGGTCGCCGTGGGCTTCGTGGTGGGCCTGGACTACAAGAATCCCTGGCTGTCCCCCTACGAGGAATTCCAGCGCTTCAAGACCCACCCGGACATCCGTGCCACCTTCGAGGGTGCCCGCCGTGTGGCCTACGGCGCCCGTTCCCTGTCGGAAGGCGGCTTCCAGTCCATCCCCAAGCTGACCTTCCCGGGCGGCTTGCTGATCGGCGACACTGCCGGCTTCCTCAACGTCGCCAAGATCAAGGGCAGCCACACCGCCATGAAGTCCGGCATGGTGGCGGCGGAGGCGGTTTTCGAGCACCTGGGCGCCGACACCAACGGCGCCGAGGCCATCCGCTATCCGGTACTGCTGAAGCAAAGCTGGCTGTGGGAGGAACTCCACGGGGTGAGGAACATCCGCCCCGGCTTCCGCCACGGCCTGTGGGCGGGCCTGGCGCTCGCCGCCATCGACACCTACGTCTTCCGGGGCAAGGCGCCCTGGACGTTTGCCCACCACCGGGACCACGAGGCCCTGGAGGACAAGTCCAAGCACGCCCCCATCGCCTACCCCAAGCCGGACGGGGTGCTGACCTTCGACCGCCTGTCCTCCGTCTTCCTCTCCAGCACCAACCATGAGGAAAACCAGCCGAGCCACCTGAGGCTGAAGGACGCCGCCGTGCCCATCGCGGTCAATCTCGCCCGCTACGGCGCCCCGGAAACCCGCTACTGCCCCGCCGGCGTGTACGAGCTGGTGGGCGAGGAAGCTGGCGAGCCCCGGCTCCAGATCAATGCCCAGAACTGCCTGCACTGCAAGACCTGCGACATCAAGGACCCCACCCAGAACATCCACTGGTCGGTTCCCGAAGGCGGCGGCGGGCCCAACTACCCCAACATGTAAGGAGAACCCAATGAGCGAAGGCTACTATGCCGAGGATCTGACCCCCGGCATGAGCGCCAGCTTCTCGAAGACCATCACCGAAGCGGACATCATCCTCTTCGCCGGCGTCTCGGGAGACATCAATGCCGTCCACCTGGACGAGGTCTATGCGTCCTTCACCCCCTTCGGCGGACGCATCGCCCACGGCATGCTTTCCGCCGGCCTGATCTCGGCGACCCTCGCCAACCGGCTGCCCGGCCCCGGCACCATCTATCTGGGCCAGACCCTGGCCTTCCGCGCCCCGGTGCGCCCCGGGGACACGGTCACCGCCACGGTGACGGTGAAGTCCGTGGTGCCGGAAAAACGCCGGGTGGTGCTGGAAACGATCTGCCGGGTCGGCGACACCACCGTCATCGAAGGCGAAGCCACCGTCCTCGCCCCTTCCCGCCCCCGCCCAGCGGCCGGCCAGGCCGTCATCTGACGACTCTCCGAGGGGAATGGCTCCGTCTGGCGTTGCGGCGGACGGGGCTTAGCGAAGGTCAAGGCGCGTATTTCCCTCTTTCGGGGCCTCCGGGCCCCGTTTTTTTTGGTTCATTGCGCTCCCCTCAGCGGGAGGCGAAGATATGCCCCAGCCTTAGCAAGTGGTAATATTAGCGTTTTCTGATTTTACGCATCGCTATGAAAACCCTGCTGCCCCTCGCCCTGATCGCCGCCGCCCTGCCGGCCCTTGCCCAAGACCTCGCCAACCTCACCGCCGACACCAAGAAGACCGTCCTGCCCGTCATCCCCAAGGTGGTCGGCGCCATGCAGGAAACCGTGGCCGCCAAGGGCACGGCTGAAGCCATCCCCG
>DASRUX010000428.1:0-4515 GCA_035655235.1 Rhodocyclaceae bacterium
GCCCCGTACATGATCTTGGACAGGAAATAGCCCTTGACGCAGTTGATGCCCCGATTGACCTCCGCATTGGGGTCGCCCTGGGTGGCCACCACCCGCCCCTCCTTGACCCCCACCGTCACCCCGCAGCCCACCCCGCAGAAACGGCAAGGGGCCTTGTCCCATTTGAGCTGGGTGAGGGAGGCGTCGGTAACGATGTTCTGGGCGGAGGATTCCAGGGGGACGCCCACGGCCGCGGCGGTCGCGGCGGCGGCGGAGTGCTTAATGAATTCGCGGCGTGTCAGCTTCATTGGTGATGACCTCGTCCATGGCTTCGGCGCTTTCCGCATGCTGGTACACGAGCGCCACATTGAGAACTCCCGGCAGGTCGCGGATACGGCCGATCAAGGTCATCAGCATGTCTTCGCTGTCGCACTCGCACACCACCACCAGCTTGCCGTTGCGGTGGTCGGCATGGACTTCCACCTGGCGTAGGCCGGCGAGAGCCCGCTTCACCTTGTTGCGGGATTCGGGGAGGGTCTGCACCAGCAGCCCGGCGATATGGATTTCCGGCTCCATGGCAACTCCTTCGAAGAATCAGCCCGTCGGCAGCCGTCCGGTCAGGAGCTGGAACATCCAGACCAGGAACCCGTAGCCGCCCACCACCAGCACGGCGAGGACCGGGGCCATGATGAAAGCCAGGAACAGGAAAGAGCGCCACTCTTCCTGCTGGGTCGAAGGCGCAGAGGCTTCGTCCATGGGGTTCTCCTCTGAATCCGGTAAGACAGCGGAAACTGCCCCTTACGACCCGGTGGGGGATACTTGGTTCCGCCCACCGGTCATTGCTCCTGGACAGGCGGGTACCGTTCATGACCGGCGCCGATCCCCCTGGCGCCGATCCTTGCCGCTGCGCAGCACGCCATAGGGGAAGCCCGGCGAGGAGGGATGCTCGCCCAAGGCGACGATGGCCATCACCGGCAAGTGGTCCGAAGCCATGGTGGCCGAGGGGGACCGGTGGGTGCCGAAGGCCAGCAGGGTGTCCCGGGGATGCACCCAGACCCGGTCCAGGGCGAACATGGGCAGGCGGGCCGGGAAGGAGCGCTCGGCCGGGGCATGGCCCAGCAACTCGTGGAGCCAGCGCAGGGGCCGGCCCAGGGGCAGCCACTCGTTGATATCCCCCAGCACCACCACCGGCTGCTCCTTGGGAATCTCCTGCAAGAGCGCCAGCATCTTCTGCACCTGGAAACGCCGCTCGGCGGGCCGCAGGCCCAGGTGGGTGACGAAGACCCGCACCATCCGCCCGGCCACGTCGATATCCACCTCCAGCGCCCCCCGGGGCTCCCGCCGGCCGAAATTGAGCTCGTGGCGGCGCACCTCCAGGATGGGGCGGCGGGTCAGCAGCGCATTCCCGAAGTGACCCTGGTGGCGGATGATGGTGTGGCCCGCCACCGGCGTCATGCCGGTGACGCTGGCCAGGTAGTCGAGCTGCATGGAGTCGTGGCCGGCGTCCGGCTGGTTGTCCACCTCCTGGAGGCCCACCGTGTCGCAGCCGATCTCCTGGATCACCTGGGCCACCCGGGCGGCGTTGCAGCGCCCGTCGCCGCCGACGCAGCGGTGGATGTTGTAGGACGCGATGCGCAGGCAGTCGGGCCCCAGGGTATGGACGAGGTTGCCCCACTCAGCAAGGGTGGTGACCTGGCTGCCCATGGCCGCCCCCTTTCCGTGTCGCCTGCATCCCCTTCCGGGCCTGCACCTTGAGCCAGCGGCGCACCGCCAGGGACAGCGCCCCCATGGCCCCCACCACCAGGGCGATGAGCCCGAAGCTGATGCGGGAAGGGTCCAGGAGGGCCGCCTGGAGCTGTTCCCCGAACACCGTGGCGGCGATGGTGCCCGGCATCATGCCGAACAGGGTGCCGAGCATGAAATGCCAGCGCCGGACGTGGATGGCACCGGCCACCAACCCGACCATGGCGAAGGGCATGATGGGCACCAGGCGGATGGCGGTCATGGCCAGCAGGCCCTGGCGGCGCAGGGTTTCGGTGACGGTGTTGATATTCTCCCCGGCCAGGTGGCGGATGGTATCCCGGGGCAGGCGGCGCCCCGCCAGGTAGCTGAAGAAGGCGGCGAGCATGATCCCCGCCAGGGCATAGAGGACGCCGGGAAAGGTGCCAAAGGCGACGATGGCGGCCAGGGTGATGAGGGGGCGGGGGAACATCAGCACCGAGGCCGGGGTGTAGGCCAGCAGGATGACCAGGGGCGCCCAGGCGTGGTCGGCGAAGCGGTGGGCCCAGGCGACGATGCGTGCCGGATCGAGCAAGCCTGCCAAAGGCGTGTAGCGCCACAGGGCGGCCAGGGCCAGGAGCACGGCGGCGATGGCGGCCAGCCGGGTCCAGCGGGCCCCCGGCTCGGCGGGAACCGGCAGGTCGGGCCGGAAGAATTCCATCAGCTCCTCCAGGGACACCGGCCGCTCCGGATCGGCGACCTGGTAAGTGAGGTCGATCACCGTATCCGACCATTCCGGCAGCCCCCCCAGGGGCTCGAGGCTGCGACCATTCCCCTTGAGCACCTCGATGGCCCCGTGCAGGCTGCCCCGGGCCTCCACCTCCGCCGCCACCCGTCCGGGGGCCACGCCCAGATGCTCCCCCAGGAGGCGATCCCGGAAGCCCCGGATGACCCGGGCGGTACCCGGATGCCCCCGGGCCTCGATGGCCACGTCGCATTCCGTATCCACGCCCATGGAACGGTTGGCCAGGTTGGCCGAGCCGATGCGCAGCACCTCGTCGTCCACGATCATGAGCTTGGAATGGACATCGATGCAGGTGCCTTCCTTCAGGCCGTCGATGTGAGGGTAATAGATGTGGAAGCGCCCGCCGGGGTCGGCCGCCCGGAGCTGCCGGATAAGGCGGGTACGCAGGAGGTGCATGGTGTGCTCCTCCAGCCAGCCGTGGCTGATGAGGCGCGACACCAGGACGACCTCCGGCCCGTCCGGTTCAGCCAGCCGGGCGGCCAGGGCCTCGCCGATGCGCCAGGCGGTGAAGTACTGGTTCTCGATATAGAGGGTGCGCCGGGCGGCGGCGATCATGTCCAGGTAGAGGGCCTCCACCTCCCGCACCACGGGATGGTCCACGGTGGGCGGCAGGGTGCGGGCGATGGCCACCTCCACGTCGGCCAGGTCGGGGGCCAGGGCCGGGGGCCAGGGATCGTTGTCGGCGGTGGCCGGGGCCAGCACCTGATGGGTGGCGAGCCGCCAGCGCTCCCGGGCAATGCCCGCCAGGATTCGGGCCGCCTCGCCGTCCACCGCCATCATCAGGTCGTGGAAGGGAGGATAGGCTTCCTCGCCATGGACCCGGCGGGCCTCGACGGCGCAGTGCCCGGGGGTATCCCAGCGCCGGGCGGTGAGGTCGAGGCCGCCGACGAAGGCCAGGCAGCCGTCGATGACCACGATCTTCTGGTGATGGCAGCCGCCGGGCGGATGGGTGTCGTCGTAATGGACATGGACCCGGTGATGGGGCTCCCAGCCCAGGCCGTAGAGGAGGGGAAACTCCCGGTCGGTGCCGTAGAGCATGGGGTAGTCCCAGTTGAGGACGAAAATCTGCAAGTGGCGACGGCGCCGGGCCAGCCAGTTGAGAAAATCCCCCAGCCGGGCCGGCGGCCCGCCCCGCCGGGGCTCCCCGTCGAAGCGCAGGCAGGCGCCGCTGTTGAAATCCCAGGCCACGATGACGATGGAGTGCATGGCCCGCTCCGCCGCCTGGGCGAAGGCCCGGAAATAGGCATCCCCATCCACCAGGAAGGCGACCCGGTCGGCATGGGCGCGGGCGAGGCAATTGCGCCCTTCCTCGAAGAGGCTGGCAGAGGGCTGGCTGGCGGTTTTCATGGTGGGCCCGGGCATGGCAGGAAGACGGCTGCAATCGCCATACCGCCGCCCCTTCCCCTGCCGTCGCCTTTTGCCCACCTTGGGCAGGGGGACTCTGTGTAAGTTCTACCGGCCGGCTGGCGATTGTGCACGGTGGCGCCGACACCGCCCGGGGAGCCGGGCTTGCTGGTATCGCCTTCCATGAGTCAGCTCGGCATCTGGTTCCTGGTGATCGGCGCCATCCTGGTGTCCATGGCCCTGGTCGGCTCGGTGGTCAAGCGCATGCCATTCACCCCGGCCATCGTCTATCTGGCCTTCGGCTATGCCCTGGGAACCTGGGGAACCGGCCTCCATCCGGTAACGGATGCGGCCCTGTTGCGCGCCCTGACGGAAGTGGGCGTTTCCATCTCCCTCTTCGCCGTCGGCCTCAAGCTGCGTGGCCCGCTCAGGCTCCATGCCTGGGCCGTGCCCTTGCGCCTGGGTCTGCCCGCCATGATCATCACCATCGCCCTCCTGGCCGTCGCCGCCAAGGCGATATGCGGCCTGAGCTGGGGCATGGCCGTCATCCTGGCTGCCATCCTGGCGCCCACCGACCCGGTGCTCGGCGCCGATGTCCAGGTGGAGCGGCCGGGGGACGGGGACTCTGTGCGCTTCGGCCTGACTGCCGAGGGAGGCATGAACGACGG
>DASRUX010000429.1:0-2184 GCA_035655235.1 Rhodocyclaceae bacterium
GAAGTGGCTGCCGGCGAGTTGCAAGGTAAGTCCGAGCTTGCCCGGGCCGCCTTCGACGCCCAAGTCATCCCGGGCGTGGCCTACACCCATCCGGAAGTGGCCTGGGTCGGCTACACCGAAGACCAGGCGAAGAAGGAAGGCCGCAAGGTCGAGACCGCCAAGTTCCCCTGGGCGGCGTCCGGCCGGGCCATCGCCAACGGCGCCGACTACGGCTTCACCAAGCTGATCTTCGACGCCGAGAGCCACCGGGTTATCGGCGGCGCCATCGTCGGGCCGTCCGCCGGCGACATGATCGGCGAAGTGGCCCTGGCCATCGAGATGGGCTGCGACGCGGTGGATATCGGCAAGACCATCCACCCCCACCCGACCCTGGGCGAAACCATCGGCATGGCGGCGGAAGTGGCCCACGGCTCCTGTACCGACGTGCCCCCGGCCCGCAAGAAGTAATCGTTTTCTACCCTGCGCCTTGCTTGGCGTTTTCTCGGGCGACGGCACTGCCGTCGCCCGTTTTTTTGGGGTTGAGATTGCCCGCCATATGCGATTTGTATAATCTGCCAACCCGACCATGACCGCCGGCCCCAAGGCCGCCGCAAACCTTCGGGAAGACAGATGCAAACATCCACCCCCACCGCTGCCGTCGAGACGCGCATTCCCTCCGGCTTCATCCTCCTGGCCTACGGCCTTCTCGGCCTGTTGGCGCCGCTGCTTCCGCTGCCATCCGGCACTCCCTTCTCCCTGGACGGCCTGCCGTCGAGAGTCGCCTGGCTGTGCGCTCCGTTCGCCGCCATCGTCATTCTCACCTCCTTGGGCGACCAGTCCGACGGGGAAAAGGCCATCGGGCTCTACCGCCGCTTCGGCCGCTGGTTCTGGTGGGCCGGCCTGTTCACCGTGGCCCTCTCCTTGGCCCTGGCCGTGACCCGCACCACCTTCGCCGACGACCTGCTCCGCCGGGATCGCCAGGCCTTCGTCGCCTTGGTGACCCTGGGCATCTTCGCCTTTCTCGCCTTCCTGTCGCAGCGCTCCTCCGCTTCCGGGCAGGCGGAGGAGGAAGTCTCCTCCCCGCCATCCTCGAACCGGCTGAAAGCGGTGCTGGCCATCGTCCTGACCGCCATCGCCGGATTCCTGCTCTACCAGCGCTACCAGGACAAGAAAGCCCGGGATGCCGGTTACGAGGCCCAGGACACGGCCGAGCGCCGGGCGGCGTCCCCGTGGCACCATGACATGACCACTTTCCGGAGCGGCCAGTCGGTGGAGGAAGTCCGCGCCGTGCTGCGGGGCAGCGGCCACTCCCTGCGCTGCTTCAACGACCTGCGCTCGGAAAACCGCCTGCAAGAGGATGACCGGACCAACTGCTGGGCCATGATCGGCCAGGCCTGGGATGCCCCGGCCCGGTCCACCGTCTTCTGGTTCGGGGACGAGGGGCTGCGGAACCACATGCTGCGCTTCCCGGAGGGTTCATGGCCCCAGGTGGAGAAGAAACTGGACGCCATGGGGCAGCGCCTGCCCTACCCGGTCGGACGGGATCCCGACAGCGGCGGCCCGGTCATCGGCTGGCGCCTGGACTCGGGCATCATCATGTCCGCCGCCCCGGCGCCCGGCACCGAGATCAGCGTCCTGTGGACCGCCAAGGGCCAAGTGGCCCGCCTGCATTGCCCCCAGCAGTCGGCCCGCGGCCAGCGGGGGAAGCCGGGGGAATTCGCCCTGCCCGTGGCCCAGCTGTGGCCCGAGATCGACTGCCGCGACTTCGGCCAGTGAGGCACCCGGGCAGCCGGTCCCCCCGGATATAATCCGCTCCATCGACATGGTCTTTCGAGCGGATATGCCAACCCCTTTCCACCGTGAGGCGGGCAGCTTCATCTCTGCCCTGCGGGGCAAGGGGAGAGTTCCTCCGTCCACTTTCCTGCGCTGGCTGGTCACCGGCAAACTGGTCATCCTGGCAGCGCTTCTCGCCCTGGCCGGGTTGGTATTGGACCAGGACCGGGAGGACTATCGCCAGCGGGCCATCCTCACCACCGATAACCTGGGACAGGTGCTGGACCAGAACATTGCCGCCCTGATCGCCAAGACCGATGCCTCCCTCCAGACCATCGCCCACGAAGTAGCCCGGCAGAATGCCCGCGGCGGCATCGACGAGGGTGCCCTGGAAGAATTCATCGCCAGCCAGCAGTCCTTGTTGCCCGAACT
>DASRUX010000430.1:0-4309 GCA_035655235.1 Rhodocyclaceae bacterium
CAAAGCCTGACAAATATTCCTCTGGCAAGCTAAACCCAGCCTCCTGAGAGCCGTTAACAGGCTTATCGAACTCAAGGAGGCTGCCATGAAAATCGCCAGTGCCAACCTGCAGATGGCGTCCACCCACGCCGCCAGCCAGAACCACGAGATCAAGGAATCCCTGCGCATGTGGGTGGGCAACCAGCGTCCCGACTTCGAGGGACGCGGCCCGGCCCAGCCTCCGGCTCCCCAGGTCGACATATCGGACGCCGGCAAGGCAGCCCAGAAGGCGGACAAGGACCGGGATGCCTTGGACGGCGATCCCAGGCTGATGCTCCTCAAGTCCATCATCGAGGCCCTCACCGGCCGCAAGATCAAGCTCCTCGACACTCAGGATCTCAACCTGGACCAGGAGCAAGTCTCCGTCCAGGACCCGAACCAACCTCCGGCACGCCCGGCGGGTTACGGCGTGGAGTACGACTACCACGAGTCCTACAGCGAAACCGAGACGACCACTTTCGCAGCGGCCGGCACCGTCCGTACCGCCGACGGCAAGGACATCCAGTTCAAGATCGACCTGACCATGGCCCGCAGCTATGCCGAGGAAAGCAACGTCAGCCTGCGTCTCGGCGACGCGGTTCGCCGCAAGGACCCGCTGGTCATCAACTTCGCCGGCACCGCCGCCCAGCTCACCGATGCGCGTTTCAGCTTCGATCTCGATGCCGACGGCCAAGCCGAGAAGATCAATTTCGTCCGCCCCGGCAGCGGCTTCCTGGTTTTCGACCGCAACCGGGACGGTAAGGCGAGCGACGGTTCCGAATTGTTCGGCCCCGCCACCGGCAACGGATTCGCCGAACTGGCGAAGCTGGACGAGGACCGGAACGGCTGGATCGACGAAAACGATGCGGCTTATAAGGATTTGTCGATCTGGATCAAGGACGCCGACGGCAAGGATCAGTTGAAATCCCTCCAGGAAGCAAAGGTTGGTGCCATCTCCCTGGCCCAGGTGGAAACGCCCTTCGACATCAAGGACAATGCCAACCGAATGCAAGGCCAGGTGAGGAATTCGGGGGTTTTTTTGCAGGAAGATGGCAAGGCTGGCACAATCCAACAAATAGACTTGACCGTCTAGCGAGAAACCTCAGCAGCTGCGTCACATAAGCATCGAATAATCAGGAGGTCTGATGCCTAGCTTTGCCAACTGGAAGATTTGGGTGCGCTTGACCGCGGCCATCTGGGTGGTACTCGTCATCGTGTGGACGGGAATGATCGTCTGGTCCAGCCAGGTCAATCGCGACACCGCCATCCGGCAAGCCCAGGACTTCTCCCTCAGCATCCACGAAATGACCATGGCCGGCCTGACCGGCATGATGATCACCGGCACCGTGGGCCAACGGGAAGTCTTCCTCGACCAGATCAAGCAGCTGTCCATCATCAAGGACCTCCACGTCGCCCGCAGCGACGCCGTCATCAAGCTTTTCGGCCCCGACACCAAGAGCAAGCGGGATCTCGATGCCACCGAGAAGCAGGTCATGCAGACCGGCTCCTCCTACACGGCCGTGGAAAGCGAAGGGGGAAATTCCTTCCTGCGGGTCATCAACCCGACCAAGGCCTCGAAGAACTACCTGGGCAAGGATTGCATCGCCTGCCACCAGGTACCGGAAGGCACGGTCCTGGGAGTGGTGAGCATGAAGGTTTCCCTGGATTCCGTCGAAAACGAGGTCGCCGCATTCCGCTTGAAGATTGCTGGCGCCGCCCTGGTGGTCATCGGCATCCTCTTGGTCATCATCTATTTCCTCACCCATCACTTCGTCACCGAACCCTTGTATGAGCTGAAGAAGGGCCTGGAAGACATCGCCCGCGGCGAGGGCGACCTGACCCGCCGCCTGCCGGTTCGCGGCCAGGACGAGGTTGGACAGGCCGCCACGGTGTTCAACGAGATGATGGAGAATTTCAGCAGCCTGGTTCGCCAGGTCCGCGACTCCGCCAGCCAGGTTTCCGCCAAGGTGGATGCTCTTTCCGAAAGCGCCGACCGGGTGGCCTGGAGTTCCCACCAACAGGATGAAAAATCCATCGACGCCGCCAACGCCGTCGAGCAATTGGTGTGCAGCATCGCCTCCATCGCCCAGAGCGCCGGCGACGTCCAACACCAGTCCCAGGAAAGCCTGATCCGGGCCGAGGAAGGCAATCGCAACCTGACGGTCCTCCTGGAAGAAATGAACGTGGTGGAACACGCGGTGAAGGAGATGGCCGAATCGGTCAATGAGTTCGTCCGCAACACCGAGTCCATCACCCACATGACCCGGGAAGTGAAGGACATCGCCGAGCAGACCAACCTCCTCGCCCTCAACGCCGCCATCGAGGCGGCCCGGGCCGGCGAACAGGGCCGCGGCTTCGCCGTGGTGGCCGACGAGGTCAGGAAGCTCGCCGAGAAATCCGGCCGCTCCGCCAGCGAGATCGATTCCATCACCGCCACCATCAGCGCCCAGTCGGTTTCGGTGCGCCGCACCATCGAAGAAGGCCTGTCCCACCTGTCCAGCAGCCAGGCCTCCATCGGCACCGTGGCCAATGTCCTGCAGGCCACCAACGGCTCGGTAGCCTTGGTCGGACAGGGCCTCGACACCATCGCCGCCGCCACCGACGAGCAGCGCCGGGTTTCGGGCGCAGTGGAGTCGAGCATCGAAGCCATCGCCCAAATGGCCCGGAGCAACACCGGCGCCGTCGAGCAGACCGCGGGCACCGCCCACGACCTCAAGAGCCTGGCGGACGGCCTGCAATCCATGGTGGGCCGCTTCAAGGTCTGACGCCTCTCAGCCAGAACGAAATCGGGCGGAACCGGAACATATCCGGTTCCGCCCGATTCCTTTTTGGGGCTGGACTCCACCTTCCAAATAAATGCGTTCCGAGGACTTGAAACTCGTTGTCCAGCCCCCATGTAGGGCTAAGTTTTTTCGGAGAACACCCTATGTCCAACCAAGAAGCACCCCAGGAACCCCTGCTGGGAGAACAGCCCGCCCCTAAGGCGGGCGCTGAGGCAGCGCCCGCCGCCGGCGAATCCGTCGACACCCTCCCCAGCCTGGAGGAACAGCTGCGCCAGGTGGAACTGAAGGCCGCCGAGCACCACGACGCCTGGCTGCGGGCCAAGGCGGAGGCCGAGAACGTGCGCCGCCGCGCCCAGGAAGACATCTCCAAGGCCCACAAATTTGCCGTTGAAAAATTTGCCGGCGAGCTGCTGGCCGTCAAGGACAGCCTGGAAGCTGCCCTGGCCAGCAAGGAACAGACCGTAGAGAACCTCCAGTCCGGCGTCGAGCTGACCCTGAAGCAACTGGTGTCCGCCTTCGACAAGTCCGGCCTCAAGGAAATCGACCCGGCCGGCGAAAAGTTCGACCCCCATCGGCACCAGGCCATCGGCATGGTCGAAGCCGACCAGGAACCCAACACCGTGGTAACCGTCCTGCAGAAGGGGTACCTGATCGCCGAGCGCGTCCTGCGCCCGGCCCTGGTGATGGTCGCCAAGGGCAAGGATTGAAATAGCGGGGCGAGCCCCCATCTCAAGAACATCCGAATTACCGCTTATTGAGCAAAGGAATTAACTATGGGCAAGATCATCGGCATCGACCTCGGCACCACCAATAGCTGCGTCGCCATCATGGAAGGCGGCCAACCGAAGGTCATCGAAAACTCCGAAGGCGCGCGCACCACGCCTTCCATCATCGGCTACACCGAAGACGGCGAAATCCTGTGCGGCGCCCCGGCCAAGCGCCAGGCCGTCACCAACCCCAAGAACACCCTCTACGCGGTCAAGCGCCTGATCGGCCGCCGCTTCGAGGAAAAGGAAGTGCAGAAGGACATCGCCCTGATGCCCTACAAGATCATGAAGGCCGACAACGGCGACGCCTGGGTCGAAGTGCGCGACCAGAAGCTGGCCCCGCCGCAGATTTCCGCCGAAGTGCTGCGCAAGATGAAGAAGACCGCGGAAGACTACCTCGGCGAGGAAGTCACCGAGGCCGTCATCACCGTTCCCGCCTACTTCAACGACAGCCAGCGCCAAGCCACCAAGGACGCAGGCCGCATCGCCGGCCTCGAAGTCAAGCGCATCATTAATGAGCCGACCGCGGCCGCCCTCGCCTTCGGCATGGACAAGAAGCCGGGCGACTCGAAAATCGCCGTCTATGACCTCGGCGGCGGCACCTTCGACATCTCGATCATCGAGATCGCCGACATCGACGGCGAACACCAGTTCGAAGTGCTCGCGACCAACGGCGACACCTTCCTCGGCGGCGAAGACTTCGACCAGCGCCTGATCGACTACATCGTCACCGAGTTCAAG
>DASRUX010000431.1:0-13863 GCA_035655235.1 Rhodocyclaceae bacterium
GCGATCGGGCCTGGCTTTGACATTGGCTTGGCTTTGCATTTTGTTTCCTCCCTGCCCAGGTTTGGGCGTTTCGGCAACATCCTAACCGAACCTAAATCAATGAAAAATAAGGCGAAGGTAATAGGTTTATGCCCCCTGGTAGACCGCCGCCCGCTTTTCCTCTCCTGGTCTGCCCCTACGATGCCGCCATGCGGCGAAAAAACCCTATTGGTATGAGAGTCTTATTCCTCACCCACGCCTTCAACAGCCTCACCCAGCGGCTCTTCTGCGAGCTGACCGGTCGCGGCCATGAAATCAGCATCGAGTTCGATATCGCCGACTCCGTGGCCGAAGAAGCGGTGGCGTTGTTCAGCCCCGACTTGATCGTGGCGCCCTTCCTCAAGCGGGCCATTCCCGAAACCATCTGGAAAAAGCACGTCTGCCTGGTCGTCCATCCGGGCATCGTCGGGGACAAGGGACCGTCGGCCCTGGACTGGGCCATCCAGGAAGGGGAGGAACGCTGGGGCGTAACGGTGCTCCAGGCCGAGGCGGAGATGGATGCGGGGCCGGTCTGGGCGTCCGCGAAATTCCCGATGCGCCGGGCCAAGAAGTCGTCCATTTATCGCAACGAGGTCACCGAGGCCGCCGTTACGGCCGTGCTGGAGGCGGTGGAACGCTTCGCCGCCGGCAACTTCGAACCCCAACGCCCCGGGCCGGAAGCCCGCGGCCGGCTGCGGCCCCTCATGCCCCAGGACGCCCGCCGCATCGACTGGCAGACGGATTCCACTACCGCCGTCCTGGCCAAGCTCAATGCCGCCGACGGCTTCCCCGGCGTGGTGGATGAACTGTTCGGCCATCCCTGCCGCATCTTCGACGCCTCGCCGGAAGCGACTCTGCGCGGCCAGCCGGGAGAACTGCTGGCGCGGCGGGAGACGGCGGTGTGCCGGGCCACCGTCGACGGCGCCATCTGGATCGGCCACGCCAAGCGCTATGGCGAAATGAAACTGCCGACGACGATGGCTTTCCCTGAGGCCCAGGCCCTGCCGGAAGCTCCCCTGGACGGCTGGTGGAAATCCCCCGCCGCCACCTGGCAGGACATCGCTTACGAGGAAGCCGGCGAGGTGGGCTTTCTCTCCTTCGACTTCTACAACGGTGCCATGAGCACCGCCCAGTGCGCCCGCTTGACCGAGGCCTTCCGCTGGGCGGCAGGCCGGCCCACCAAGGTCATTGTCCTCCTGGGGGGCGAGGACTTCTGGTCCAACGGCATCCATCTGAACGTGATCGAGACGGCGGAGTCCGCCGCCGACGAATCCTGGGCCAATATCAACGCCATCGATGACCTGGCCGAGGCCATCCTCAACTGCCGCACCCACCTCACCGTGGCGGCGCTACGGGGCAATGCCGGCGCCGGCGGCTGCTTCCTGGCCCGGGCCGCCGACCAGGTCTGGGTGCGGGACGGGGTGATGCTCAACCCCCACTACAAGAACATGGGCAACCTCTTCGGGTCCGAATTCTGGACCTACCTCCTGCCGCCCCGCGTCGGGCAGGAAGGCGCCCGGGCCATCATGCGCCACCGTCTGCCCATGACCGGCAAGGAGTCGGTGCAGACAGGTTTCTACGACGCTTGCCTGCCGGGGCCGGCGGCTTCCTTCCGGGTTGATGTGGCCCGGCAGGCGGCCGAGCTGGCGGCGGCCCCCGACTTTGCCGACCGCATCCGGGCCAAGGCAGCGAGGCGCGACGCCGACGAAGCCGCCAAGCCCCTGGCCCAGTACCGGGCCGAGGAGCTTGCGGAGATGCGCCGCAATTTCTACGGCTTCGATCCTTCCTACCACGTGGCGCGCTATCATTTCGTCGCCAAGTCGCCCCATTCGTGGACGCCGCGGCATCTGGCGAAACACCGCGATCTGGGTTGGGAGGTACCTGTCGCATGAACGGTCCCGGACACATCAAGCTGCCCACCGTCCTCGTCGTTGACGACGAGGTCCGTTCCCAGGAGGCCCTGCGCCGCACCCTGGAGGAGGACTTCGAGGTCCTCTGCGCCTCTTCCGCCGAGGAAGGCATGGATATCATGCAGCGGGAAGCGGTGGCGGGCGGCGTCCAGATCGTCCTGTGCGACCAGCGCATGCCGGGCATGACCGGGGTGGATTTCCTGAAGGAAGTCCGTTCCCGCTGGCCGGACGCGGTGCGCATCATCCTCTCCGGCTATACCGACGCCGAGGACATCATCACCGGGGTGAACGAGGCTGGCATCTGGCAATACCTCCTGAAGCCCTGGCAGCCGGAGCAGATTCTCCTGACCCTGCAGCGGGCGGCCGAGGTCTGGCGCCTGCAGCAGGACAACCAGCGCCTCTCCCTGGAACTGCGCACCGCCGAGCCGGTGCTGAAGAAGCGGGTCGAGTCCAAGTTCGACAAGGTCAAGCACGCCTTCGGCCTGGGCGGCCTCATCCGCGCCCCGGCCAGCCCGGTGAATGAAGTCTGCGAACTGGTGGCCAAGATCGCCCCCTACGACCTGTCGGTGATGATTACCGGGGAATCCGGCACCGGCAAGGAAATGGTCGCCCGGGCCATCCACTACGAGAGCCGGCGCTCCACCAAGGCCTTCGTCACCGAGAACTGCGGGGCGCTGCCCGATTCCCTTCTGGAAGCCGAACTTTTCGGCCACAAGCGGGGCGCCTTCACCGGCGCCGTGGAGGACCGGGTCGGCCTCTTCCAGCAGGCGGACGGCGGGACGCTCTTCCTCGACGAAATCGGCGAGACCAGCCCGGCCTTCCAGGTGAAGCTCCTGCGGGTGCTCCAGGAAGGCGAGTTCCGCCCGGTGGGCAGTTCCCGCCCGGTGCGGGTGGATGTGCGGGTCATTGCCGCCACCAACCGGGACTTGGAGGAAGAAGTCCGGGCCGGCCGCTTCCGCCAGGACCTCTATTACCGCCTCGCCACCATTTCCATGCACGTCCCGCCCCTGCGGGAACGGCCCATGGACCTGCCGCTGCTGGCGCAAAAGCTCCTGGAATCCAGCTCCCAGGTCCTCGGCAAGCCGGTGGAAGGCTTCACCAACGAGGCGCTCGCCTGCATCGCCGCCTACCGCTGGCCGGGCAACGTCCGGGAGTTGCAGAACGAAATCCTGCGCATGGTGGCCTTGGCCGACGGCAAGAAGGTCGGCGCCGATCTCCTGTCGCCCCGGGTCCTGCGCACGCCGGTGGGGGATGTCCAGGCCGAGGAACTGGCCTGGCTCGCCACCCTGTCCGGCGGCCTCAAGGAACGCATGGAACAGCTGGAAATGCAGGTCCTGAAGGAAGCCATGATCCGCCAGCGCTGGAACAAATCGAAGGCGGCCCGGGAGCTGGGGCTGTCCCGGGTGGGCCTGCGCAGCAAGCTGGTCCGCTACGGACTGGAGCCGGCCTGATGTTGAAGGTCTTATGGCTGCAAAGCGGCGGCTGCGGCGGCTGCACCCAGTCCCTTCTCTGTGCCGAGCCCCGGCCCCTGTTCGATGAGCTGAGGGATGCCGGGATCGAGTTCGTCTGGCACCCGGGGCTTTCCCTGGAGGGGGATACCGACGCCCTGGGCATGCTGGAGGACGCGGCCGAGGGGCGGCTGGAATTCGATGTCCTCTGCGTCGAAGGCGCCATGCTGCGCGGCCCCCGGGGCACCGGCAAATTCCATTTCCTGGCCGGCAGCGGACGGCCCCTCACCGAGTGGGTGGAGCGCCTGGCGGCCCGGGCTAAGTGGGTGTTCGCCATCGGCTCCTGCTCCGCCTACGGCGGTTTTTCCGCGGCGACCCGGGAAAATCCCCTGGAAGCCTGCGGCCTCCAATACGAGAACGACGAGCGGGGCGGCCTCCTGGGCTCCGACTACCATTCCGGCTCCGGCCTGCCGGTGGTCAATATCGCCGGCTGCCCGGTCCATCCGGGCTGGGTGGTGGATAGCCTGGAAAAGCTCGCCCTCGCCGGCTTCGCCTCGGCCGACCTGGACAGCCTGCAACGGCCGCTCCTCTACGCCGACCAATTGGTGCACCACGGCTGCCCCCGGAACGAGTATTACGAATTCAAGGCCAGCGCCCACAAGCCCTCCGACCTGGGCTGCCTGATGGAAAACATGGGCTGCAAGGGCACCCAGGCCCACGCCGACTGCAACGTCCGCAACTGGAACGGTCACGGCTCCTGCGCCCGGGGCGGCTTTCCGTGCATTTCCTGCACCGAGCCGGGATTCGAACAGCCGGGCCATCCCTTCTTGGAAACCCCCAAGGTGGCGGGCATCCCCATCGGCCTGCCCACGGATATGCCCAAGGCCTGGTTCGTCGCCCTGGCGGCCCTGTCCAAGTCGGCGACCCCCAAGCGGGTGCGGGAGAACGCCGTGGCGGACCACCCGGTGGTGCGCCCGGCCATCAAGAAAACCGGATTGAAATGAAAAGAATCGTTGTCGGCCCCTTCAACCGGGTCGAAGGAGACCTGGAAGTCAGTCTGGACGTGGAAGACGGCCGGGTTGCCGCTGTCCGGGTGAATTCCCCGTTGTTCCGGGGTTTTGAGCAAATTCTCATCGGCCGCGCTCCTGAGGACGCCTTGGTGGTGGTCCCCCGCATCTGCGGTATCTGTTCTGTCTCCCAGTCGGCTGCCGCCGCCGCGGCCCTGGCCGATGCTGCCGGCATAAAGCCCACGCCCAACGGCAGGCTGGCCCAGAACCTCATCCAGGCCACCGAGAACCTCGCCGATCACCTCACCCATTTCTACCTCTTCTTCATGCCGGACTTCGCCCGCAGCGCCTACGCCGGGCGGTCCTGGCATCCGGCTCTGGCGGAGCGCTTCGCCGCCGGCAAGGGCAAGGCCAATGCCGAGGTACTGCCGGCCCGCTCGGCCTTTCTGCACCTCATGGGTTTCCTTGCGGGCAAGTGGCCCCATACCCTGTCCCTGCAGCCGGGGGGCAGCACCCGGTCCATCAGCGAGGCGGAGCGTATCCGCATGCTGGCCCTGCTGCGCCAGTTCCGCGCCTTCCTGGAGGGAACCCTGTTGGGCGACAGCCTGGAAGCCTTCGCCAGACTGGAGTCGGAAGCCGCCCTGCGGGCCTGGGCCGAGGGACGGCCGGGGGATTTCCCCGCCTTCCTGGCCGCCGCCTATGACCTGGGGCTGGAGCGGGTGGGGCGGGCTACCGACCGCTTCCTCTCCTACGGCGCCTACGACGCCTTCGCGGGCGGCCTCTGGCTGCCGCGTCAGGCCGTTGCCGGCCTCGATCCGGCGCAGGTCACCGAGGACAGCCGCTTCTCATGGCTCGCCGATACCGGCCCTCTGGCGCCATCGGCCGGGCGCACCGTGGTCGATGCGGACAAGGCCGACGGCTACACTTGGTGCAAGGCGCCCCGCTATGGCGGCCAGGTGGTGGAAGTGGGCGCCCTGGCCCGGCAGGTGGTGGATGGCCAGGGGCTGGCACGGGACTACGTTGCCCGCCACGGCGGCAGCGTCACTGCCCGCATGGTGGCGCGGATGCTGGAAATCGTCCGGGTCCTGCCCTGGATGGAAAACTGGATCAAGGCCATCGTGCCCGGCGAGCCTTTCTGTGCGGAAGCCGTCCTGCCGGACGAGGCCCAGGGCGTAGGCTTGGTGGAAGCCGCCCGGGGCAGCCTTGGCCACTGGCTCAGCGTCAAGCGGGGACGCATCGAGCGCTACCAGATCGTCGCCCCGACCACCTGGAATTTCTCGCCCCGGGACGGGGAAGGTCAGCCGGGGGCGCTGGAACTGGCCCTGGTAGGCATGCCCGCCGGCGAGTGTGCCCCGCCGACGGTGCAGCATGTGGTGCGGTCGTTTGATCCGTGCATGGTGTGCACGGTCCATTAGGCAAACATCTCCCGGCGCTTGTTCGGCTGCTGCGAATGGACCTCTACCGGTTCCGCCATAAGCCAGAACTCTTCCGGGGGTGAGGGGCGTCCGGCGAACTCTTGAATCACCGCTTCGTTGGCGAAGAGGTCGCAGTAGCTACTGGGAGATGTGGCAAGAACTGCGCAAGGCCACGTCGGCCCACTTCGTGACATTTGCTACATACCCCCATGGCATCTCTTCCTAGGATAGGCAGCGTCTGGCAGGCGGCTGGCCGGCTGGGCTCAATTCAATCCATCCAAGGAAAGGTCTGCACCTATGAACAAACGTCTCGCAACGCTTCTCTTTTCTCTGCCCATCATGCTGTCGGCCGTACCCTCCCATGCGGGCGGACCGGCCCTGGCGACCCTGGACAAGGCACGCACCGCCATGCTGATCACCGATCCTCAGAATGAATTCCTGCGTGAGGACGGCAAGCTCTATGGATTGCTGGCGGAAAACCTCAAGGAACTGGGCACCATAGACAACATCGAGAAGCTGATGAAGGCCGCCAAGAAGCAAGGCATCGTCCTGGCGGTCGATCCCCTGGTCTATACCAAGTTGGACGGAAGCTGGGCACACGCCGGGGCGCTGCAACGCCAACTGCTCGACATGAAAGCCCTGCACCGGGGCAGCCCGAACGATCCGAAAGGCTTCGAGGGATCAGGAGCCGACTTCTACGACCGCTACAAGCCCTATATCAATGACGGCAAGACCGTGGTGGTGGCTCCCCACAAGATGTACGGCCCGGAAAGCAACGACCTGATCTACCAGTTGCGCAGCCGCGGCATCGACACGGTCGTTCTGGGCGGCATGGTCGCCAACCTTTGCGTCGATTCCCACATGCGAGCCCTGATGGAGAACGGTTTCAAGGTCTATGTGGTCAAGGATGCCGTTGCTGCGCCGGGGCCCGATGCCTACAAGGCTGCCTTGGTCAATTACGGCATGATCGCCAACGGGGTCCTGACTACCGACGAGGCCTTGAAGGCCATCGATCGGTAGGTTTCCGGCAGGCGGTAAGGAGGCGGAGTCCGCTCTGCCTCCGGCAAGCCTCCTTACGCCTCGGCAGGGGCTTTCTTGGCAAAAAGAGCCGGCGAGCAGGAATATTTTTCGTTGAACACCCGGCAGCCCAGGACGATGGCCAGGGTGCTGCTGAGGAACTCCTCAAGGTCCATGTTGGCCTGCTGAGCCTTGCGCAGGAAGGCTTCGTGGACCTTCGGATCGATCTTGAGGGTGACGGAAACTTCGCCGGATTGCTGTTCTGCCATGTAACGCTCCCTGATTCGCCTTGTTGTGATTGCCGCCTTGTTGTGATTGCCGCATCCCGGCCATGGCGTGCCGGCCAGGATGCGGAAGTATGCCTTTAGTCAGGGGTGGCGTGCCAGTCAGAAACCCATCTTCCTCGTCCTCCCGCCGGTTGGGACGTTGAAATCCCGGCTTTCCAAATGGTCTCGACCATCCAGCTTGGCGGTGCCGAAGGCGGCCAGGAGCCGCTTTTTCATATCCCGGGGCGGCATGCCGGCCAGGCATTCCAAGATTTCGTCGTCGGCATCCGGCGGGAAGCCCCAGTCGTGTTCGGCGACGATGCCCCGGTAGAGGGCGGCGGCGATGGTGCGGGCCGCGTCCCGGTCCGGGCGGGGGACTTCGTACACGTTCATGCGGTTCAATATGGGTTCCGGGATGCTGCGCTCGTCGTTGGCGGTGGAAACCCACAGGATGTGGGAGGCATCCATGTCGATGTCGATGTACTCGTCCTTGAAGTGGCAGGCCGTCTCCCTTTCGAGCAGCCCGTAGAGAGCGCCGAGCGGATCGTAGCGGGCATCGCCCCCGGCCTTGTCCACCTCGTCCAGCACCACGATGGGATTGGCGAACTCCCCATGCACCAAAGTGTGGCCCACCTTGCCGGGCTTGGCGTTGTTCCATTGGCTGGAAGCGCCGGAGAGAATCCAGCCGGCGGTCAGCGAACTCATGGAGACGAATTCGTGGCCGGTGCCCAGGGAAAGGGCCAGTTCCTTGGCGAAGTGGGTCTTGCCGACGCCGGGCTCGCCCAGGAGCAGGATGGGAGTGAAGCTCATGGGCTCGTTGCCGGCGACCGACAGGGCGACGTATTTCCGCAGGTCGTCGATGACTTCCTTGAAGTTGGGGCAACTGTCGTAGAGGTCGTCGATCATGTCGGCCCCGGTGGGGCGGACCAGGAAGCGCCCTCCGCCCCGTTGCTTCATCTTCTCGTAAAGGGCGGCCAAGCCCTCGTTGCGGTTGGTGGCGGGTTCTTCCAGGGCCCGGTCGATATCGGCCACTTGGTAGATGGTGCGCTCTTCAGCCACCGAGAGTCGGATGTCGCTATGTGCCATGACGCCCTCCTTGCTGCCTGGTTAGATCCATTAACGGATCGGGGTGGGAGCGGGTTGAATCCACTCGCCACGCATGATGACAAGCATTTTCCGTTCCTCTTTCGGTTTGCCCGCCGCAGGGTTTCGTCCTAGGATTCGGGCATGGAACGTTTTACCATTTCCCTGGACGAATCCTTAGCCAGGCAATTCGACGAATTGATTGCGGCCCGCGGCTACAGCAACCGCTCCGAAGCGGTGCGCGACCTGATCCGCGCCGCCATCGAGCAGGATCGCCAGCGGGAGGCGCCGGCCGGCCACTGCGTCGCCAACCTGTCCTACATCTACAACCACCACGAGCGCGAACTGGCCGAGCGCATCACCGGATTGCAGCACGATCACCACGACCTGACGGTGGCCGCCATGCACAGTCACCTGGACCACGAAAACTGCCTGGAGTCGGTCATCTTGAAGGGGCCGACCAGGGACGTGCGTGAATTTGCCGACGCCCTCATGGCCGAGCGGGGCGTGCGCCACGGCCAGCTCAACGTCATCGCCCTGGAAGCCGAGCACCACCACGCCCACGACGAGCACGGAGAGGCCCATGTCCACTTCCGTCCCGCCCGCTGAATTTTTGTCCGGCGCCATCATGCAGGCCGCCTCCGACGAACTCGGGGAGCAGGCCTGGATCGAGGTCATCCGCAAGATGGACGAGGTCTACAACGACCTCCTCCAGTACGAGGTGGCCCTGGAGGAAAAAAATGCCGCCCTGGAGGAATCCCACCAGTTCATCGAAAGCGTGCTGGCCTCCATGTCGGACATCCTCATCGTCTGCGACCGGAACGGCCACATCGACGAAGTGAATTCCTCCCTCCAGCACTTTTCTGGCAAGACCGCCGCCGAACTGGAACGCACCCCCGTCCTCGACCTTTTTGCCGACGATGCCGAACGACAGCGCGCCAAGGAGCTGTTCGCCCGTTCCAGCCGGGAAGGCGTCCATGACCAGGAATTCTTCCTGCGGGCGGGGGACGGCTCCACCGTGCCGGTGTCCATCAACTGCACGCCGCGGCTGTCGCAAACCGGCAAGCTCATGGGCATGGTCATCACCGGCCGGCCGGTGGGGGAACTGCGCCGCGCCTACCAGGCCCTGCGCCAGGCCCACGACGACCTCAAACGCACCCAGGGCCAGCTCCTCCATGCCGAGAAGATGGTTTCCCTCGGCCGCCTGGTGGCGGGCGTCGCCCATGAACTGAACAACCCCATCAGCTTCGTCCTGGGCAACGTCATGGCCCTGCAGCGCTACGCCAAGCGCCTGGAAACCTACCTCAACGCCGTCCACGCCGGCGACGCCGCCGAGGACGCCGCCCTCAAGGCCATGCGGGCCGAGCTGCGCATCGACCGCATTCTCCACGACATGCAGCCCCTCATCGAGGGCATGATCGAAGGGGCGGAGCGCACCCGGGACATCGTCGATGCCCTCAAGCGCTTCTCGGCGGTGGACAAGGCCACCCCGGAACGGGTGAATTTAAACGAGGTGGTGGAGCGCTCGGTGCGCTGGGTGGTGCAGAGCGCCCCGGCCCGCTTTGCCGCCGATGTGGACCTGCCGCCCGGGCTGAGCTGCTCGGGTTCCTCGGGCCAGTTGCAGCAGGTGGTCATGAACCTGGTGCAGAACGCCTGCGACGCCACCGCCAGCGCTGACCAGCCCCGGCTGACCATCACCGGCCGGGTGGAGGGCGGAGAAATCCGCATCGACTTCGCCGACAACGGCCCCGGCATCCCGCCCGAACATCTGCCCCGCCTCTTCGAGCCCTTCTTTACCACCAAGCCGGTGGGGCAGGGCACCGGCCTGGGGCTGTCCATCAGCTACGGCATCGTCGAGCGCCATGGTGGCCGGCTGGAGGCCGCCAACGGTTCCGCGGGCGGGGCCGTCCTCACCCTGATCCTGCCGGTGGAAAGCGCCTGATCACATCGTCAGGGTTTGGTAGCAGCAAAGCTTGCCGGCAAGGCGGCAATGATTTTCCAAAACCCAGGCTGGACAAGGGCTTGGACCACTGGCATGGTACTTGTATGAAGCTTTGACGGTTTTTCATACAGGCCCTTGGAAATGCTGCCCACCGACTGGTTGTCGCTCCTCATCCTGACCTTCGTGCTGGGCATGAAGCATGGCTTCGACGCCGACCATCTGGCGACTATCGACGGCCTCACCCGCTTCAATGCCCGCCACAACCCGGGGCTGGCCCGCTACTGCGGCGCCTACTTCTCCCTGGGCCATGGGGCCGTGGTGGTGGCAATCGCCCTGGGGGTCAGCGCCCTGGCCGGGCACTGGGACGTGCCGGAATGGTTCGGCACCCTGGGGGCGGTCATTTCCATCGCCTTCCTCTTCGCCCTGGGCAGCCTCAACCTGGCGGCGGTATTGAAGGCTGAGCCGGACGAGGTGGTGCAGCCGGTGGGCTTGAAGGGCCGCTGGCTCGGGCGCCTGCGCCATGCCGGCCATCCCGCCCTGGTCGCCCTGGTCGGTGCCCTCTTCGCCCTGTCCTTCGACACCCTCTCCCAGGCCGCCTTCTTCGCCCTGACCGCCACCCAGTTCGGCGGTACCCAGCACGCCCTCGTGCTCGCCCTCCTTTTCCTCCTGGGCATGCTGGTGACCGATGGCGTCAACGGCGTCTGGATCGCCCGGCTCATCGCCCGGGCCGACCAGGTGGCCCTGGTGGCCTCCCGGGTCATGGGGCTGGTGGTGTCCGGCGTCAGCCTCCTGGTGGCCGCCTTCGGGCTGGCCAAGCTCCTGTCCCCGGCCATCGACGCCTGGAGCGAGGGCAAGGAACTGGCCTTCGGCTTCGCCCTGGTCACCATCATCGCCCTCAGCTTCGTCCTCGCCCTGCGCCTTACCCGGCGTCCAGCGCTCTCATAGAAAGGATTGCCGGCCAAGCCGGCATTTTTTGACCATGGCGTTAAGACAAAAAATAATTTCCTCATACCTGCTGGCGTGCTCGGCCGTGGCCGGGGCTGCCGAGCCCCAGGCGCTGCCGGCCGTGGAGGTACGTGCCCAGGCCAACACCCTGCTGGGGGACGCGGCCGCCGGCAGCGAGGGCATCGTTTCCGGTGACCGCCTGCGGGCCCAACCCATCCTGCGCCCCGGGGAGGCGCTGGAGACCGTGCCGGGGCTGATCGTCACCCAACATGCCGGGGACGGGAAGGCGAACCAGTATTTCCTGCGGGGCTTCAACCTGGACCACGGCACCGACTTCGCTACCTTTGTGGGCGGTGTGCCGGTGAATATGCCCACCCATGCCCACGGCCAAGGCTACACCGACCTCAATTTCCTCATTCCTGAGCTGGTGGACCAGATCCGCTTCCGCAAGGGGCCGTACTTCGCCGAGGAAGGCGACTTCGCCTCGGCCGGCACCGCCCATATCGACTACGCCCGCCGCCTGGACCAGGGGCTCGCCCAGGTGACGGCGGGGCAGGGCGGCTACGCCCGAGGCCTCCTGGCCGGCTCACCCGCCCTGGCCGCCGGCCACCTTCTCTACGGCCTGGAATGGTTCCACAACGACGGGCCTTGGCAGGTGCCGGAGGATTACCGGCGGCTGAACGGCATCCTCCGCTACAGCCAGGGCAGCCGCAACGACGGCTTTTCGGTCACCGTCATGGCCTACCGGGGCAAATGGACCTCCACCGACCAGGTGGCCCAGCGGGCCATCGACCGGAGCCAGGTGAACCGCTTCGGCAGTCTGGACCCCACCAGCGGTGGCGAGACCCACCGTTACAGCCTGTCCGGGGAATGGGGCGGCAGGGGCAGGGACAGCCAGAGCCGGGCCAGCGCCTGGTGGCTGGATTCGGGCCTCGACCTGTGGTCCGACTTCCAGTACTGCCTCAATAACGGCTGCCCGCCGGGGGACCAGTTCAAGCAGGCGGAACGCCGGCAAGCGGGAGGCTTCGCCGCTTCCCACGCCGTCTTCGACCGCTGGGCGGGGTTCGAGGTGGAAAACCGCGTCGGCTTTCAGGGGCGCATTGACCGCCTCAGCCCCGTCGGCCTCTACGCCACCCAATCCCGGAATATTTTGGCCACAGTGCGGGAGGACCGGGTCACCCAGCGCAGCATCGCCTTGTGGGTCCAGAACGAATGGCAC
This sequence comes from Rhodocyclaceae bacterium, assembly GCA_035655235.1. Taxonomy (GTDB): domain Bacteria; phylum Pseudomonadota; class Gammaproteobacteria; order Burkholderiales; family Rhodocyclaceae; genus JAGTRP01. Next base: position 12,271 of record DASRUX010000431.1, read on the forward strand.
TGGACGCCCTGGCTGCGCTCCATCGTCGGCCTGCGGGGAGATGCCTACGACTTCAAAGTGGACAGCAGCCTGCCCGCCAATTCTGGCAAGGCGCAAGACCAGATGGCGACACCCAAGTTTTCCCTGGTCTTCGGCCCCTGGCGGCGGACTGAGCTCTATCTCAACTACGGCCACGGCTTCCATTCCAACGATGCCCGGGGAACCACACTCCGGGTCGATCCGGCCGATGGCACCACCCCGGTGGAGCGGGTCAAACCTCTGGTCCGTACCCGGGGCAGCGAGATCGGCGTGCGCAGCGAGCCGATGCCCGGATGGCAGACCACCGTCGCCCTCTGGCAGCTGGACATGGCTTCCGAACTGCTCTTCGTGGGTGACGCCGGCACCACCGAGCCGTCCCGCCCCAGCCGCCGCCATGGGCTGGAATGGACCAACGCCTATGCGCCCACCGCCTGGCTGACGGTGGATGCCGACCTGTCCTGGTCCCAGGCCCGCTTCCGAGGGGATGGTCCGGTCGGCAACCATATCCCCGGCGCCGTTGCCACCACCGCCAATGTGGGACTCAGCGTGGACCGGATCGGCCCCTGGTTCGGTGCCCTGCGCCTGCGCTATTTCGGGCCCCGGCCCCTGGTGGAAGACAATTCGGTGCGCTCCGCCGGCTCGGCCCTGGCCAACCTGCGGATCGGCTACCGTCTGGACCCGGCGACCCAGGTGGCGGTGGATGTCTTCAACCTGTTCGACCGGAAAGCCAACGACATCGAGTACTGGTACGAATCCAGGCTGCCCGGCGAGGCAACCGCCACCTTCGACCGTCACGTCCATCCCGCCGAACCCCGCACCTTGCGGGTTTCCCTGATCCACCGCTTCTGATGGCCCGAACGCTTCCCATTGCCCTGCTGCTGTCCGCCGGCTTCCATGGCTTGGTCGCCGCCGCCCGGTTCGTGCCTGGCGAAACACCTCCTCGACCGATGCTGGAGGCGAGCCTGCGGCTGCCGCCGGTGCCGGCGAAGGTGGCCGCTCCGCTTGTGCCGGCGCCCTCCGCTTCCCAGAAGGGCGAGGCCCCGCGGCCGCGTCTGGCTGAGGTCAGCCGGCCGGTGCTGGCGGTGTCCGCTGCCGTGCCGGCGCCGGCTTCCGTCGCCCCGCCGGCCGCGGAAGCGCCACCTGCCGCCCTGGCCGCGGCCCAGGCCGCCATTCCAGCACCTGCGGCCCCTGCTCCCACCGCTCCCCTGGAACCTCCCCGTTTCGCCGCCGCCTACCTGGCCAATCCGCCGCCCCCCTATCCGGTATCGGCCCGGCGCCGGGGCATCGAGGGCGAAGTCCGCCTGGAGGCCCGCATCAGCTCTTCCGGCCACGCCCAGGAAGTAAGGGTCGCCGCCAGTGCCGGCGACGCATCCTTGGATGAAGCAGCCCAGGAGGCGGTACGCCATTGGCGTTTCGAGCCCGCCCGGCGGGGCAGCCTGGCGGTGGAGGCCTGGGTGAGCATCCCCGTCGTCTTCCGCTTGAACTGAGGGTTTTGCCTGACCCAAAGCTACGCAATTTCCACATGGCGCCTCTGCAGGCTTTCCGGTAACCTATCGGGTTTTCCCCAATAGCTGA
>DASRUX010000432.1:0-11166 GCA_035655235.1 Rhodocyclaceae bacterium
GTCTATCTGCGGGTTTCAGGGGATTTCGAGACGGTGGATCATGTCCGGGACATCGGCATCCGGGCCAATAGCCGGAATTTCCGCCTCGGGGACATTGCCCGGGTGTACCGGGGCTATGCCGATCCGCCCGCGCCCCGTTTCCGCTGGCGGGGCCAGGACGGCATCGGGATAGCCCTCGCCATGCGCAAGGGCGGCAATGTCGAGGCCCTGGGCCAGGGTCTGGAAAAGGAAATCACCCGGATCAAGGCGGAGCTGCCTGCCGGGATTGAGCTGCATCAGGTTTCCAACCAGCCGGCAGTCGTGGACCGGGCCGTCAGCGAATTCATGAAGACGCTGCTGGAAGCCGTGGTCATCGTCCTGGGGGTTTCTTTCCTCTCCCTGGGCCTGCGCACGGGCATGGTGGTGGCCCTGTCCATTCCCCTGGTGCTGGCGGTGACCTTCCTGGCCATGAAGGGCTTCGGGATCGACTTGCAGCGCATTTCCCTGGGCGCCCTGATCATCGCCCTAGGCCTCCTGGTAGACGACGCCATCATCGCCGTGGAGATGATGGTGGTGAAGATGGAGCACGGCTGGGACCGCTTCAAGGCAGCTACCTTCGCCTACACCTCCACGGCGTTTCCCATGCTCACCGGCACGTTGGTAACCGCAGCGGGCTTCATGCCGGTCGGCTTCGCCAAGTCCACCGCCGGCGAATACACCTTTTCCATTTTCGCCGTGGTCACCATCGCCCTGCTGGTTTCCTGGGTGGTGGCCGTGGTGTTCACGCCCTACATCGGATTCCGGCTGCTGGACCCGGAGAAGCTCAAGGAAAAGCTCGCCAAACACGGTACCGACGGCATCTATGCTACGCCCTTCTACCGGCGTTTCCGCAGTCTGGTGGGCTGGTGCGTCGCCCGCCGGTGGACGGTGATCGCCATCACCCTCAGCACCTTCGTCCTATCCATCGTCGCCTTCAACCTGGGGGTCGAGAAGCAGTTTTTCCCCTCCTCCAACCGGCCCGAACTGCTGGTCGACCTGTGGCTGCCCCAGGGGGCATCCCTCAAGGCCACCGAGCAGGAAGCCCGCCGGGTGGAAGCCATGCTAGACAAGGATGAAGCGGTCGCCCACTACGTCGATTACATCGGCACCGGCAGCCCCCGCTTCTACCTGCCCCTGGACCAGCAGATGCCCAACGACAACTTCGCCCAGTTTGTGGTGACCACCCACGGCGACGAATCCCGGGAAGCCCTGCTGACTCGCCTCAAGGACCGCTTCGAGGCGGAATTCCCCCTGCTCCGCGCCCGGGTCCTGCGGCTGGAGAACGGCCCGCCGGTCGGCTTCCCGGTGCAGTTCCGGGTGCTGGGCACCGACCCCGCCAAGCTGCGGGAAATTGCCGCCCAGGTGGCCGAAGTGATGCGGACCAATCCCCATACCCGGGATGTCCACCTGGACTGGAACGAGATGACCAAACAGGTCCATCTGGAGGTGGATCAGGACAAGGCCCGGGCTCTGGGCCTCTCTTCCCAGGAGCTGTCCTCCTACCTGAACACCCTGCTGGCCGGCATGGCCATCACCCAATTCCGGGAAGGGGACCGGCTCATCGACGTGGTGGGCCGAGCCGACGAGAAGGAACGGCTAAAGCTTTCCGCCCTCCAGGACCTCAACATCCACACCCGGGACGGCCGCTACGTGCCGCTCGCTCAGGTGGCGACCCTGCGCAGCGAACTGGAGGAAGGCATCATCTGGCGCCGTAACCGGATCCCTACCATCACCGTGCGGGCCGACCTGCGGGACAAGACCCAGGCGCCGGTGGTATCGAAGCAGATCGAGCCGGCCCTGACGAAGCTGAAGGAGAGCCTGGCGGAGCGCTACGGCACTGCCTACCGGATCGAGACCGGCGGCGCCATCGAGGAGTCGGGCAAGGCCGAAGCCTCCATCAAGGCGGTGATGCCGGCCATGGTGGCCGTGGTCTTCACCCTGCTCATGATTCAGTTGCAGAGCTTCCAGCGCACCCTGATGGTGGTGCTGACCGCCCCCCTAGGGCTGATCGGCGTCACCATCGCGCTGCTGGTCTTCCACACGCCCTTCGGCTTCGTCGCCCAATTGGGCGTCATCGCCCTAGCCGGGATGATCATGCGGAACTCGGTGATCTTGGTGGATCAGATCGAGCAGGACATCGCCGACGGCAAGACGCCCTGGGAAGCGGTGGTGGATTCCACGGTGCGGCGCTTCCGCCCTATCATGCTGACCGCCCTGGCGGCCATTCTGGCCATGATCCCCCTCTCCCGCAGCGTCTTCTGGGGCCCGATGGCCATCGCCATCATGGGCGGCCTGGCCGTGGCCACGGTACTGACCCTGCTCTTCCTGCCCGCCCTCTATGCGGCCTGGTACAAGGTCAGGCCGGACAGCGGCGATCAGCGCAGGTTGGAAAGCTCCCGGTTGATGGCCTGAATGTTGCGCTCGTGCTGGGCCACCCGGTCCCGGTAGGGCAGCAGGCGGTCGCCCGTTACCCGGGCAGCCTCCTGGTCGGACAGGTCCTTCCGGGCCTGTTCCAGGCTACGCTGCTCGGAGGCCAGTTCCTGTTCGAGGATGCGGCGGCGGTCGTTGTCCCGGGCTTTCTGGGTATCCTCGGCGACCTTCGGGAAGCCGGCGGGGGAAGGATTGGCGGCGGCAGACGGGGCTTTCGGCTTGAACGCCGGAACGCTGCTGTCCGGACCGCTCACCACCGGCTTGCAATCCTTGTTCACCTTGGTGTTGGAGATCAGGGTGCTGCCGTGTTCGTCAATGCACTTGTAGATGGTATTGGCCGATGCCAGAGAAGAGGCGGCCAGGAACAGCAGGACGAAGGGGGCGCGAGTCATTGTCGTCTCAAGCGTGGGAACTGATTGAGTTTAACGCGAAGGCTGGGATTCGGTGCACGAAAAAAGGACGGGCAAGCCCGTCCTTTTTCATGACTGCTGAATCGCTTAGCAGCTGTAGTACAGGTCGAATTCCACCGGGTGGGTGGTCATGCGGACCTTGTTGACTTCTTCCATCTTCAGGGCGATGTAGGCATCGATCCAGTCGTTGGAGAAGACACCGCCGCGGGTCAGGAACTCGCGATCCTTGTCCAGGGCAGCCAGGGCTTCGTCCAGGCTGGCGCAGACGGTCGGGATCTTCGCATCTTCTTCCGGCGGGAGATCGTACAGGTTCTTGTCGGCGGCATCGCCCGGGTGGATCTTGTTCTGCACGCCGTCCAGACCGGCCATCAGCAGGGCGGAGAAGGCCAGGTACGGGTTGGCGATGGGATCCGGGAAGCGGGTTTCGATCCGGCGGGCCTTGGTGGAAGCCACGAAGGGGATGCGGATGGAAGCGGAACGGTTCTTGGCGGAGTAGGCCAGCTTGACCGGCGCTTCGTAGTGCGGAACCAGACGCTTGTAGGAGTTGGTACCCGGGTTGGTGATGGCGTTCAGGGCCTTGGCGTGCTTGATGATGCCGCCGATGTAGAACAGGGCGAACTCGGACAGGCCGGCATAGCCGTCGCCAGCGAACAGGTTCTTGCCGTCCTTCCAGACGGACTGGTGAACGTGCATACCGGAACCGTTGTCGCCAACGATGGGCTTGGGCATGAAGGTGGCGGTCTTGCCGTACTGGTGGGCGACGTTGTGGACCACGTACTTCAGGGTCTGGGTCCAGTCGGCGCGCTTGACCAGGGTGTTGAACACGGTGCCGATTTCGCACTGGCCGGCGGTGGCCACTTCGTGGTGATGCACTTCCACGGGGATGCCCAGGGATTCCAGGGTCAGGACCATGGCGGAGCGGATGTCGTGCAGGCTATCGACCGGGGGAACCGGGAAGTAGCCGCCCTTGATGCCCGGACGGTGGCCGGTGTTGCCGCCGTCGAACTTCTCGCCGGAAGCCCAGGCGGCTTCCTCGGAGTTGATGCGGACATAGGTGCCGGACATGTCGGTCTTCCACTCGACGGAGTCGAAGATGAAGAATTCGGGTTCCGGGCCGAAGTAGGCGGTGTCGCCCAGGCCGGAGGCCTTCAGGTAGGCTTCAGCGCGCTTGGCGATGGAGCGGGGGTCGCGGTCGTAGCCACGGCCGTCGGCGGGGTCGACCACGTCGCAGGACAGGACCACGGTCGGCTCGTCGAAGAACGGGTCGATGAAGGCGGTGCCGGCATCCGGCATCAGCAGCATGTCGGAGGCCTGAATGCCCTTCCAGCCGGCGATGGAGGAACCGTCGAAGGCGTGGCCGTTCTCGAACTTGTCTTCATCGAAGGCGCTGACCGGCACGGTGACGTGCTGTTCCTTGCCACGGGTATCGGTGAAACGGAAATCGACGAACTTGACGTCGTTTTCCTTGACCATCTTCATCACGTCTTGCGGGGTTGCCATAAGCGCATGTCTCCAAGTGACTAAACAAGATGCCGAAATAGTCGGCGACAATCAAAAAACAAACGGGCAGCTTTAGCAGAAATTGTGCCAATGCCCACCCTTAATCTTTCCATTTTGCCACAAGGACATGGCGTAGGACCAAGAACATTTTAAGCACCATAATGGTGCAAAAATACAGCGAATGCCCTATTGTGGTGCAACCCGGCAGTTCAGGCAGATGACGCTGAAGTACGGATCGCCCCGCAGGCGTTCTGTCAGGCTCTTGGCTGCCGCTTGGGCGCCAATGCCGTCTGCGAAGAACGACTGGTCGAGAAAGACTTCGGCCTCCACCCTTCCCCCCAGGTAGTGGAGCACCACCCGCTCCGGCCGGGGCAGATCGGCCAGGAAAGGCTGCAGATGGTTGAGGAGGATTTCCCGGGTCGGCATGCGGACTTTCGCCACCCGGGACTCGTCCAGGTCTTCTTCGGGATCGATATGCACCAGGACATCCAATACCTCCGGATGGGCCGCGAGCACCTTGTCCCGGGCCGCCACCGCGATCCGATGCCCCTCCGAAACGCTGATCCTGGAATCCACCAGGACATGAGCGTCCACCAGGGCCTGGTGAGCCATGCGGCGGGTCCGCAGCTCATGGAGCCCAAGGACGCCCGGCGTGCCGAGCAAGGTTTCCCGGATAGCCCGGACCTGGGCCTCGTCGAGGCTGGTGTCGATCAATTCCCGCAGCGCCCCCCAGGCGAGCACCACGCCCATGCGCAAGATCATGAAGCCCATGAGCGCCGCCGCCAGCAGGTCCAGGAAGCGCCAGCCCAAGAGGGCGCCGCCGATGCCAACCACGACCACCAGGGCCGAGGCCGCATCGGCCCGGGTATGGAGGGCGTTGGCGGTGAGCAGCTGGGAACGCAGCTTCTCCGCCACCCGGACCAGGTAACGATAGAGCCCTTCCTTGGAGATCACAGTAGCGACGGCCACCCAGAAGGCGGACCACTCAACTGCCTGCAGAGCCTCCACATGCTGGAGCCGCAGGCCGGATTCCCACAGGATGCCGCCGCCGATGATAGTGAGGGAGGTCCCCAGGATGAGGGTGGCCGCCGTCTCGATGCGGGCATGGCCGTAGGGATGCGCTTCGTCGGCCGGATGGGCGCCCTGGCGGCTGGCGTAGAGAACGAGGAAATCCGACAGGAGGTCCGAGAAGGAATGGAGGCCGTGGGCGATCAGGGACTGGGAATGGGCCAGCCAGCCGACGACAATCTGGGCGACGGTCATCACCAGATTCACCGCGACGCTGGCCCAGGTGGCGCGCTGTGCTTCGGCCAGGCGCTCTTCGCCGGAGGAAAGGGAAACGGGGGGGTGGGAATGGCCCATGCTCATGCGCAGCCGTCGAGGCTGTTCTATACTCGTGTTTTGGATTCTACCAGCAGCAACCATGGGAAAACTGTCTGACATCCTGAGTCTGGCCCAGGAACGCGCCAAGGCCATGAACCTGCCCTACGAGGGCGCCCTGACGCCCCAGGAAGCCTACGAAGTGCTCCAGCTGGCCCCCGGCGCCAAGCTGGTGGATGTCCGCACCCGCGCCGAACTGGACTGGGTGGGCCGCGTCCCCGGCGCCGTGGAAGTGGAGTGGATTCACTATCCGGGCGGCGCCCGGAATGAAAACTTCCTGGCCCAGCTGAAGCAGCAAGTGGATTCCGAATCCCTCACCCTGTTCATGTGCCGCAGCGGCGGCCGTTCCGACATGGCCGCCCGGACTGCCACCGAGGCCGGCTACACCGACTGCTACAATGTGCTGGAAGGCTTCGAGGGCGACCGGGACGCCAACGGCCAGCGCAACCGAGTCGGCGGCTGGCGCCAAGCCGGCCTCCCCTGGACCCAGAGTTAACCGGGGCCATCCCCTTTCCGAAAACGCCGGGCATTGACGCCGAGGGCGTTCCCCTTCCATCGCTATGCAAACCATCTCCTTCGACAAGTTCAACGCCATGGCCGACGAGGCCTGCCAGGAGCGCATCCGCGCCGCCCGGGCCCGCCTCGGCAAGAAGGCCGTCCTCCTCTGCCACCACTACCAGCGGGCCGACGTGTATCAGCACGCCGACCTCACCGGCGATTCCCTGAAGCTTTCCCGCCTGGCCTCCCAGACGGATTCCGACTTCATCGTCTTCTGCGGCGTCCATTTCATGGCCGAAGTGGCGGACATCATGTCCAACCCCAACCAGATCGCGGTGCTGCCCGACCTGGCCGCCGGCTGCTCCATGGCCGACATGGCCAACCTGGCCAAGGTCGAGCGCTGCTGGCGGGAGCTGGGCGAAGTGCTGAACGTGGAGCAGGAAGTCACTCCCGTCACCTACATCAACTCGGCGGCCGATCTGAAGGCCTTCTGCGGCGAACATGGCGGCATCGTGTGCACTTCTTCCAACGCCCGCACCATCGCCGACTGGGCCTTCAAGCAGCGTCCGAAAATCCTCTTCTTCCCGGACCAGCACCTGGGCCGGTGGACCGGCCACCAGATGGGCTTCCCGCTAACCGACATGGTGGTGTGGGACCCGGACCTGGAGCTGGGCGGCCTCACCCCGGACCAGATCAAGAAAGCCCGTTTCATCCTCTGGAAGGGCCACTGCTCGGTGCACCAGATGTTCCAGAAGAGCCACATCGACGCCTTCCGCGCCAAGCACCCGGACGGCATCGTGATCTCCCACCCGGAATGCAATTTCGAGGTCTGCGCCAATTCGGACTATGTCGGCTCCACCGAGCACATCGTCAAGACCATCAAGGAAGCGCCGTCCGGCACCCGCTGGCTGGTGGGCACCGAGCTGAACCTGGTGGACCGCCTCGCTAAGGAAGTCCTGCCCCAGGACAAAATCGTGCAATTCATGGCCACCACCATCTGCATGTGTTCCACCATGCAGCGCATCGACCCCCAACACCTGGCCTGGACCCTGGAAAATCTGGCGGACGGCAACATCGTCAACCAGATCAAGGTACCGCCCCACGAGGCCGAACTGGCCAAGCTCGCCCTGGACCGCATGCTGGCGGTTTCCTAAGGCAGCCCTCCCCTTGGCGGATCAGGCCGCCGAGGGGATTGGACGGGAGGCCAGCAAGGCCTCGAATTCCCGGATGGGCATGGGCCGGCCGTACAGGTAGCCCTGCCCGACCCGGCAGCCGTGCTGCCGCAGGAAGAGCTCCTGGCCTTTTTCCTCGATACCTTCCGCGACCAACTCCAGGTGCAGGCTGTGGGCCATGGCGATGATGGCCTTCACCAGTTCGGCGCCGTCGCTCCGGGCACCAATGTCGCGCACGAAGGAACGGTCGATCTTGATGGCATCGACCCGGAAGCGGTTGAGGTAGCTGAGGGCGGAATAGCCGGTACCGAAGTCATCGATGGAAATGGACACGCCCATCCCATGGAAGGCTTCGAGGATATGCCCGACATCGACGGCATCCTCCACCAACAGGCTTTCGGTAATCTCCAGCTCCAGCCAGGCAGGCGCGCAACCGGTTTCGGCCAGGACGTTGGTCACCGTGGCAACCAGGTCGTTGACCTTGAACTGGCGCGGAGAGAGGTTCACAGCAACCTTGAGTGGCTTCTCCCGCCCCTGGTTCCACGACTTTGCTGCTTCGCAGGCGTTGCGTAGCACCCAGGCACCGATGCTGATGATGAAGCCCATTTCCTCGGCAATGGGGATGAAGCGGTCCGGCGTCACCAGCCCTTCTTCCGGATGATTCCAGCGCAGCAGCGCTTCGGCTCCCAGCAGTTCGCCGGTCGCCAGATCCACCTGTGGCTGGTAATAGAGCTCCAGTTCCCCGTTCGCCTCGGCGCGGCGCAGTTTCGCCGCCAGGTTGAGGCGCTGGGTGATGCGCCGGGTCAGGCTGGCGGCATAGAACTGGTGGTTGTCCCGGCCCTCCTCCTTGGCGTGGTACATGGCCGCATCGGCATACTGGAGCAGGGAGGAAACATCCCGGGTATCGGCCGGATAGCGGGCGATGCCGATGCTGCAGGTCAGGAACACCTCCCTGCCGGCGATAGGGAAAGCCTCCCCGACGGCATCCCGGATGCGGCGGCAGGTCCCTTCGAAATCAGCATCCGGCCGCAAGTCGGTCAGCACGAAGCCGAATTCGTCCCCGCCCAGGCGGGCGACCACATCGGACTCCCGGATGCAACGCCGCAGCCGCGCCGCGGTCTCGCGCAGGATCTGGTCGCCTGAGTCATGCCCGAAGGTGTCATTGACCCCCTTGAAATTGTCCAGATCGACCATCAGCACGGCCAGCTCGCAGCCCCGGCCCAGGGCGCTGCTTGCCGCCTCCCGCAGGTGGTCGGCGAACAGCTCCCGATTCGGCAGGCCGGTCAGCGCGTCGTAGTTGGCCAACGCGTGCACCCGCTGCTCGTAGGACTTCATCTCGCTGATGTCCTGGATGGTTCCCACCAGCAGGGCCGGCTCACCATCCTCGCCGTATTCGATGCGGATGGAGGAATGCACATCCCGCGCCCGGTCTTCCCCCTGGATACGGAATTCCAGGGACACGTCGGGGGACTGGCTTGCCAAGGCCACGCTCAGGGTAGCCTTGATCCAGTCCTGCTCCTCGGCCACCACGCATTCCAGGACTTCGGCCTCCGACGGCGACCATTCCCGCGGCTTGCCGAATATCCGGCAGACTTCCGCCGACAGGACGGCCTTCCCGGCCTGGCGGTCCCATTGCCAGTAACCGAGCCGGGCCTTGGCCTCCGCCTCTTCCAGCCGCCCCTGGACTTCCTTCAGGTCCGAGATATCCCGGGCGACGGTCAGTATGCTCACCACTTGTCCGTCCGGATTCCGTTCGGGCACGGCGACGACGTGTTGCAGGCCGCGCCGGCCGTCGGACCGCTTCCAGTCGAGTTCGAGATTGGCGGGCTTCCCGCTGGCCATGACAGCCAGCAGCCGTTGCTGATAGGCCGCCGCCTCGGCTGGAGGCAGGTAGGACAATTCCAGGGGCGTCTTCAGGAGAGCCCGGGCAACGGGAATGCCGCTCAAGCGCTCATAGGCGGGATTGACGTAGATCCGCCGGCATTCCGTGTCATAGCGCACGATGGAGTCCGGGGAATTTTCGGCCAGCGCCCGGAATTCCGCTTCCCGGGCCCGCAATTCCATCTCGATGCGCCGGTAATCGGTAATGTCGCGGGCAAAGGCCAGGACCCCGACGGTTTCCCCATTTCCATCCTGTTCCGGCACCAGATGCAGGTGGAACGAAAACTCGCCGCCGCCCGGCTGTCGCCAGGTGAAAATCTTGTCCTGGGGCGGGCCGCCGGCCGCAACCCCGAGCACGAGGCTTTCGGCGACGGCCGCCAAGTCCGGCGGCAATGCCGACACTTCGGGAATACGCCTGCCGGTCAGTTCCCCAACCGGCACGCCAAGCAGCTTCTCATAGGCCGGATTGACGTACTTGCGCCGCCCTTCCCGGTCATAGCAGACCAGAATATCTGGGCAGCAGGCGGCCAGCGCCAGGAAGTCGGGGGCCATGGGCAGGGGAAAGCGGGGCCGTGTCCGCCCCGCTAGGCGGGGCAGGCGAGGAGGTCGTGGGCCATGATCGGCACCCGCTGCGGCCGCGGCGGCGTGTGGTAACGGACCCACACATCGCCGCTCCACACGTCGAAAACGACGCTGCGGTGGCCCTCACCGACGGTGTCCTCGGCGACGCAGCGCAGGCCGTGGGCCTTGACGATTTCCCGGGCCGCATCCACGTTGCGCAGACCGACGCTGCCCTCGCCCCGGCTTTGGCTGGGGAACATGTTGGCGCCGCCGAAAATCTTCACCTCGTACTCCGTCGGCTGCGTCCCGATCTGGCGCATCTCGTGGAACATCATCGCCACGGCCTCGTCGCCATAGCGCCCGTCGATGTCGCCCATGGAACGGTCCGGACGGAAAGGCAGCATGTAATGGCACATGCCCCCCAGGTGCAGTTGGGGATGCCAGAAGATCAGGGAAACGCAGGAGCCCAGCAGGGTGCGTATGCGCGTCCAGCGATCCCCGAAATAGAAATCACCGGGTTGCAGGAATATCTCGATGGCGTTGTTTGGCGTTGCGGGAATCATCCGTTGTTCTCCCCAATGGACCTCAGGCCCGGAACGCCGGGACTGGGGCTATTTTTTTGCCATATTGGCAATCTCAGTGCCGGCAAACCATCAGGCGTTCTTGATTTTTCGGTAAGGAAATCCCCACAGGTGCCAACAACGGAAATCCGCCCCGCGGAGCGTCCCCGATGCGGAAGAAGGCCACCAGTTGTTGCAGGCTGTCCGCCTGGCTGCTCATTTCCTCGGCCGTGGCGGCCAGTTCTTCGGCGGCGGAGGCGTTCTGCTGGGTGATCTGGTTGAGCTGCCCCATGGCGGTGTTCACCTGTCCTACCCCGGCCGTCTGCTCTTCCGAGGCAGCCGTGATTTCCTGCACCAGGTCCGCGGTCTTGCGGGTCGCCGGCACGATCTCGTCCAGGAGCCGGCCGGCCCGTTCCGCCATGCCCACCGAGTTGCCGGCCAGTTGGCCAATTTCCTGGGCGGCCACCTGGCTGCGCTCGGCCAGCTTCCGCACTTCCGCCGCCACCACGGCGAAGCCCTTGCCGTGCTCCCCGGCGCGCGCCGCTTCGATGGCGGCGTTGAGCGCCAGCAGGTTGGTCTGGTAGGCGATGTCGTCGATGATGCCGATCCGCTTGGCGATCTGCTTCATGGCCGTCACCGTCTCGGTCACCGCTTCGCCCCCTTCGGCGGCCTTGCCGGTGCCGTCGGCGGACATGGTGTCGGCCACCTTGGCGTTCTCCGTGTTCTGGCGAATGGAGGCCGACATCTGCTCGACCG
>DASRUX010000433.1:0-9348 GCA_035655235.1 Rhodocyclaceae bacterium
GCCGCCGAGGAGGTGGACGAGGACAACTTCTTCCACTCCCGGGAGACCGGCGGCACCATCGTCTCCAGCGCCCTCAAGCTGATGCGGGACATCATCGCCGAGCGCTATTCCAGCAGCGCCTGGAACATCTACGGCGCCCAGGCTTCCGACGGGGACAACTGGAGCGACGACTCGCCCCAGTGCCGGGAGCTCTTGTCCGAAACCATCCTGCCCTACGTCCAGTATTTCGCCTACATCGAGATCACCGACGGCGAGCCCCAGAACCTGTGGCTGGAATACGAGACGGTGAAGACCTACCACCCGGAAGTCTTCGCCATGCAGCGCATCGCCGAGGTGACGGACATCTACCCGGTGTTCCGCGAACTGTTCAAGAAGCGCCTGGCCTGAGGAGTCGACCATGGGCGAAGTGAATTTCAACGCCGCCACCGAAAATTCCGAATGGACCGTCGAGGCCATCGAATACTACGACCAGGAAATCGGCCGGGTCGCCCGCAACTACGGCCTGGAGTGCTACCGCCACCAGCTGGAGATCATCACCGCCGAGCAGATGATGGACGCTTATGCCTCCATCGGCATGCCGGTCTATTACCCCCACTGGTCCTTCGGCAAGCATTTCCTGGAAACCGAGAACCGCTACAAGCGGGGCCAGATGGGCCTGGCCTACGAGATCGTGATCAATTCCGATCCCTGCATCGCCTACCTGATGGAAGAGAACACTTCCACCATGCAGGCCCTGGTCATCGCCCACGCCGCCTACGGCCACAACTCCTTCTTCAAGGGCAACCACCTGTTCCGGCAATGGACCAGCGCCGACGCCATCATCGACTACCTGGTCTTCGCCCGGAACTACATCACCGAATGCGAGGAGCGCTACGGCATCGACGAGGTGGAGCGCCTGGTGGACGCCTGCCACGCCCTCTCCAACCTGGGGGTGGACCGCTACAAGCGCTCACCGCCCCTGTCCCTGGTCAAGGAAAAGCTGCGCCAGAAGGAGCGGGAGGAATACCTCCAGGCCCAGGTGAACGACCTGTGGCGCACCCTGCCGCGCCATCCCCTGGCCGAGGAGCCGGAGAAGGAAACCCGCTTCCCGGCCCAGCCGGAAGAGAACCTGCTCTATTTCATCGAGAAGAACGCCCCCCTGCTGGAGCCCTGGCAGCGGGAGATCGTGCGCATCGTTCGGAAGGTGAACCAGTACTTCTACCCCCAGCGCCAGACCCAGGTGATGAACGAGGGCTGGGCCTGCTTCTGGCACTACACCCTGCTCAACACCCTGTACGACGAAGACAAGCTCTCGGACGGCTTCATGTTCGAGTTCCTCCAGTCCCACACCAACGTGGTCTACCAGCCCGCCTACAACAGCCCCTACTACTCGGGCATCAATCCCTACGCCCTGGGCTTCAACCTGTGGCAAGACCTGCGCCGCATCTGCGAGAACCCTGAGGACGAGGACCGGGAGTGGTTCCCGGATATCGCCGGCTCGGACTGGCGGGAAACCTTCCAGTTCGCCATGACCAATTTCAAGGACGAGAGCTTCATCGCCCAGTACCTGTCGCCCAAACTGATGCGGGATTTCCGCTTCTTCGCAGTGCTGGACGACGACAGCCGCAGCAAGCTCAGGATCAACGCCATCCATAACGAGCAGGGCTACCGGGAGCTGCGCCAGAAGATTGCCGAGCAGTACAACCTGGGCAACGCCGACCCCAACCTGCAAATCTGGAACGTGGATCTGCACGGCGACCGTTCCCTGACCCTGCGCCACTTCACCCACCGCCGCCGCGGCCTGGCCGAGGTGAGCTTCGCCGCCCTCGACCACCTGGCCTATCTATGGGGATTCACGGTGCGGCTGGAGCAGCAATCCTCTGACGGTGACGTGCGGCTCCTGGGCGAAAGGAAGCCGGAGAAGCGGCGGAGACTCTAGCGCTCAGCCGAAGGCCAGGGCCTCCGCCGCCCACTGCTGGGCCGCGATGCGGGCCGCCTCGATGGAGCTGACGCTTACTTCCAGCTGGCTGGCGAGCTTGCCGATCTGCTCGGTCCGCCCTTTTTCGATGGCCAGGGCCAGCATCAGATAGCGGCCGTAGGGACCTTCGTTGCGCACCAGGACTTCGACCACATGGTCCGGGAGGTTCATGCGCTCCACCAGGCTGGCGATGGGGATGCCCAGGAGGATGTCGATGAGGGACAGCAGGCCTACCAGGAAGACCTCGTCCACCGCCTGCTTGGGCAAGCGGTCCTGGACCAGGATTTCCTGGAAGCGGGCCCGGAACAGGGCGACCTCCAGCAGGGCCTCGTCCCGGGCGCTGCCCCCCACCCGGAACATGGAAATGGCCAGCCAGCGGTAGAGATAGGCCCGCCCCAGGACGACGATGGCCTGGTCCACGCTGGCCACCGGGGAACTCAGGCCCGCGGCCGGGGAATTGGCCATGGACACCACCTTGATGGCCACCGCCGGGTCCCGCTTGGCCACCTCGGCCAGCTCGGTGGAATCGGCGTCGTGGCGGAGCAGGTTGAGCATCTCCACCAGCACCAGGCGGCTCTGGTTGAGCTTTTCCCCCTTGTCCTCCTCGTCGGCGGCGGCGGCGAAGCTACCCAGGGAACAGTCGCAGCCCCGCGCCTGGCAGAGGCGATGCTCGGGCCAGCTGTGGACATTGGCCACCAGCAGCTTGATGTCCGGATATTGGCGCTTGATCCGCCCCACCGCCTGCTCAAAGGCCTGAAGGGAGCAATCGGAGAAATCCAGCAGCACCAGGTCGGCAAGGTCCAGGGCGCCGCGGACCGTAGTCGCAGCACCGGTGAGGGCCACCTTGGCGCCACTCCCCCGGATGTCCCCCAGGACGGCCAGCCAGTCCTCGTGGCGGACGCCGATGGGGGGCGGGTCGAGGAGGAAGGCGGTTTCCGCGGCGATGAAGGGGCGGAAATCGTGCTCCGTCCACTCCTGGGCGCCGATGGGGATCAGGGCCAGGCGGCGCTGGGCGAGGCGGTCGATGGCTTCCCGTTCCAGCAGCCGGACCAGGGCGCCGCCCTCGACCCGGGCGCCACTGTCCACCCGGCGGGCGTTGAAGCGGTAGCCGGCAATGCGGGAGCGGCTGTCGATGATCTCTTCCCGGCACAGCACCGCTTCGGGTTCAGGCGCCGGCGGTTCGGGCTCCGGCTCGCGGACGGCCGCGGCCGGCGCCGCTGCAAAGGGCTCGGGGGACATTTCCAACGGGCCGGATTGTCCGAACAGCCGCTGGATGAATTTGCCGAAAGCCATGGCGGTCGGGCAGGGCGGCCCTCAGGCGAGGGCCGACTGCAATTCCTTGGTATGGGCCTGGATTTCCGGCACCAGGGCCAGGTAGTCGGGGCTGAGTTCCGACTCCTTGTCCACTGCCGGCTTCATGTCCAGGAAGTGGCTCTCGTAGCTGCCGCCGGCCATGGCGTTGGCGACGAAGACCACGTCGGACAGGTTCTGCAAGGACTGGGGCATGGGCCGGGGATGGTCGTGGTCCAGGACGGCGTGGGAAATCTGTTCGGGAACACCCAGGGCGTTCAGAAGCGACTGGCCGATGCTCTCGTGCCACTGGACCACCAGGTAGCGCAGGGTCTCCGGCCGGGCGCGCAGCTCTTCGTACTGGGCCGCCCGATAGAGCATGTAGAAGGCGCCGATGTCGTGCACCAGTCCCGCCAGCAGCGCATCGTCGGGATTGAGCCGGGTCAGCTTGCGGGCCAGGACCTGGGCGGCGCTCGCCGTCATGACCGAATGCTGCCAGAGCTTCTTGGTCAGGTCCTGGAATTCCACCAGGCCCTTGGACTGGAGCATCTGCTTCATCACCACCGCCATGGCGGTGCTGCGCACCAGATTGACCCCGAGGCGCTGGACCGCGGCCTTGATGTCGGTGATCTCGCTCCCGCCGGTATTGAAGGCGGCGGAATTGGCCAGGGACAGCAGCTTGGTGTAGATGAGCGGATCGGCGGTGACGACCGTACAAATCTGCCGGATGGAGCTGTCGGGGGAATTGAGGACCTTGCGCAACCGCAGGGACACGTCGAAACAGGTGGGGAAGGTCACTTCCCCGGCCAGCTCCCGGGCGATGTCCTGGAGCATCTGGAAACGCTGGGCCGCCAGCTCCTGCCCGGTCTTGTCGTCGATCTTGTCTGCGCTCATAGCATTGGGGGCGGCCCGGCCGTACCCACCATCGCAAACCGTCGGCACCGGATGGTGTGGCGTCCGTGGCTAATTGTCTAATATCACCAATGATATATGACTTTTGCTGTAGTGGTTTATCAATCGCTACCGCCAGCCCCTGCCGGCACTAGGCCGGTGCCCGGCTTACTCCTCGCACACCGATTTGGTGCGCCGCAGCGAATGCCAGGCAGCGACCAGAACGTGGGGAAGCAGCGACGCCGTGGTCACTCCCAGGAACAATGCACCCAATCCGCCTTCCATGATTCGTCCTCCCAGAGCTGTGTATGCCCTCATTCAGCACGGACCATGCCAGCTGAAAATAAAAGGCCCGCGCGGGGCGGGCCAGTGTCCTTCCAAGGGAAGGGGGAGGGGGGATTGGAAGAGACGGGTGCCATTGTGCCGGGTCCGCCGGCTGCCGGATGTCTGGGTTCTGTAAGAAGGTGTTAGCAGATGTAACTGGGCTCAGAGGTTCT
Source organism: Rhodocyclaceae bacterium (assembly GCA_035655235.1). Lineage (GTDB taxonomy): Bacteria > Pseudomonadota > Gammaproteobacteria > Burkholderiales > Rhodocyclaceae > JAGTRP01. The sequence goes on from DASRUX010000433.1 coordinate 4,636, forward strand.
GTGCCGCCTCGCGGATGCGCTGGCGCAGGCTGTAGGTAGGCACGACCCGCCAGGCCACCACCGCCACGGCGGCAGCCACCATGATGGCTGCCGTCCAGCCCCCCGCCACTTGCGGCAGGAAGACGAGGCCGGCCAGGAAGAAGCCCGCCACCGGCAGGCTTAGCCAGCCGCCGTCCACCGCCAGGCGTTGGCTGAGGCGATCGGCCAGGAAGGCCAGGCGCAGGGCCGCCGGTTCGGCCTTGAGCGCCGCCTTGCGCAGCTCCTGCCACTCGCCGTCGTTGCGGCCGGATGCGCGGACCTTGGCCAGGAGTTCGCCATAGCGGTCCAGTTCCGCCGCCAGCTCGACGGCGTCCTCCTGGTTATAGAGCCCTCCGCCGGCCAGGCGGCGCAGGTTGGGCAGGATGGCCTCCAGTTCTCCACGCAGCTGCCGGCATTCCGCCGCCGCGCCCTGGGCTTCCGCGGCCCGGGCCTTCCGCTGGCGTTCCGCCGCCTGGCGCGCCTCCGGCAGGAGGGCTTCCAGCACCAGGAGGGAAGCGGGGTCCAGGCTTTCCGGGTCGCCGAAATCGGCGAGCCAGGGGCAATGGACCTGAAGGCCCGCCAGCTCGGCGCCCAGGCGGCGGCGCAGCCCGGCCGACCAGGCGGGGTCGTAGGCCAGGGCGAGGAGCCGGGGATTGAGGTCGAGGCTGGGTGGACGGCTGGGCCCCCGGCCGTACATCAGGTCGTCGAAGAGGACGACCTCGCCCGGCTGGCGGGCCGAGGTCTTGTCCTTGAGCCAGGCGACCCGGGCCTCCCAGGCGGCGCCGAAGCGCTCGGCTGCTGCCGTCCAGGCGTCGACGATGGCCGCCATCTCCGGATTGCCCGCCGCAGCGTAGGCTTCCAGGACCCGGTGGCGGTAGAGGGCGTCCAGCCAGGCGGCGGCGTCCCGGTCGCCCCCCAGGGCTTGGCCCGCCCGGGCCAGGAGGGCGGGCAGCTCGATGCTCTCGCCCCGCCACACCGGCGGAATGCCCGGCGCCAGGTGGAGCATGAGGCGCAGCAGCTGGACATCCACATGGAGCTGGCGCTCCTGCTGCATCTCGATCAGCAGGCGGACGGTGTCGTGGTCCTTCTGCACCCCGCGGAACCAGGCGAGGAGCTGGCCGTTGCCCAAGTCGGCCACCCCTTCCCGCCAATGGCGGGCCAGGGCCACGGCCAGTTGCGCCGAGGTCCAGCATAGTTCCCCGGCCAGCCGGTAGGGCTCGGCGAAGCTCTCCGCCGGGGCATCCGCCCTGGGATCGGGCAGGGTCGGGTCCCCGGCCAGCCAGCGGCCCACTTCCGCTTGGCCCCAGCGAACCTTGGGATCGCGCTGGAGGAGGCCGGCCAGGAGCTTGCGCAGGGGCTTTTGGTCGACGGCGGAGAGGTCCATGGCCCGGGTCGCCAGATGATGGAGGATGACCGCCTCCGACAGGCCCGCGAAGGGATGCTGGCCGAGGGCGGCCTCCAGGAGGATCATGCCCAGGGCCCAGTGGTCCGCCTTGGCGTCGATCACCCCGGACAGGCTTTCCGGCGCCCCGTAATGGAGGCTGCGGGCGACGCCGGTGAAGCATTGGGTGGCTTCCAGGACCGAGGCGATGCCGAAGTCGGCGAGGACCAGTTCGAGGGGCTCGGCACTGCGGATGAGGATGTTCTCCGGCTTGATGTCCCGATGCACCAGGCCGGCGGCGTGGACCGCGGCGAGGGCGGCGACCAGTTGGCGGATGACGGCCTGGAGCGCTTCGCCAGCCAACTGGCCGGCCGCCAGGCGTTCCCGCAGCGAGCCGTGGGAACAGTATTCCATCACCTCCCAGGCCCGCCCGTCGGAAAGGCCGGACTCCAGGAGTTCCACCCGATAGCGGCGGTCGATGCGGGCCAGACGCTCACCTACCTCCGGCCGGGGCGTGAGGCCGAGGCGGTAGAGCTTGGCCACCCGGACCGGGCTGCCGTCCAGGGATTCCACCAGCAGCAGATCGGCCTCGGCCCCGGCGGCGGGCAGGGGCCGCAGGATGCGGTAGCGGCTGCGCAGGTCCGTGGGCAGGGCGACCAAGCCTTGGGCGGGCGCAGTGGCCGGCGCCAGGCTCCGGTTGCAATAGAGGCAGGTGGTGCTGCCCGGGGGATTGGGTTGGCCGCAGTCGTCGTGGGGGCAGACGGCCTCCGCCGCCGGAATGGCCACCGCAGCGGACGCTTCCGCCGGCCGGGCCGCGGCCTCCCGGCGCACCAGGTCCACGCCCATGAGGAGGGCGCCGCAGGTGCAGCGCATCACCGCCGGGGCATGCTCGGCGCCGCAAGTCGGGCAGGGGCGGAAGTATTCGCCGTCCATCACTGTCGCCAGGAAGCCTGGTCGAACGCCACGCCCTGATCGCGGCAGCGGGCTTCCAGCGCCGCCAGGTCGCCCCGGCCGGGAATGCCCACGTACCAGATGCGCCCGCCATCCACGCCCACCTGGATGCGCTTTTCCGGGCCTTCCGCCGGGGCTTCCAGATAGGGCAGGTAAATCCGCCGGCCCCGCTCGGACAGGGGAACCAGGGGCTGATTGGCCGAGCCGCGCCAGACATGGGTGAGGGGCAGGCTATCCACGTAGGGCTCGGGGATCAGGGCGTCCAGTTTTTCCAGCAGCCGGCCGTGGCGCTTTTGCAGGCGGGCCAGGGGATAGCCGCTATAGCAGAGGATGTCGAAATCCGGCCCGTCGGTGCTGCGCCAGTGGATGAGGGCATCGAGGAGGGCCGCCAGGGCGGCGGGCTGGTCGAAGGGTTCGCCGCCGGAAATGGTGACGCCGTCGAAGCCGCCCGCCGTGGTCTGCCGGCACCAGGAGACGAGCCGCGCCACGGTCATTTCCCGACCCAAATCCCGTGCCCAGGTGTCCTGGGAGACGCAGCCCGGGCAGCGGATGCTGCAGCCCTGGAGCCAGAGGCCGATGCGCCGCCCGGGACCGAGGACGGTCACCGGGAAATGGGCTTTGTTGATGGCGATCTTCACCGGCAACTCACGCCACTTGCAGCTTGAGGCTGACCACCTTGGCCTCCTCGGCAAGGCCGGTCACAGTGACGCACTGCTTGCCCTCCAGATCGTGCTCGAAGAGGGCCCGGGAGAGGGGATTGATGAAAGCGGATTCCAGCTGGTTGCCGATGCCCCGGCCGCCGTTGGACAGGTCCTTGAGGCAGCGGGCGAGGAGGGCGGTTCGGATTTCCGCCGGCATGGCGAGCTTGAGGCGGAATTCCTCCAGGAGCCGGCGGGCGACGTTCCTCAGCATGCCGTCGAAAATACGCTCCCCCACCTCGGGGCCGATGAAATCGAAGACCACGATGTTGTCGCCGATGCGGTTGAGGATTTCCGGCCGGGACAGGCGGTACTTGAAATAGTCGCCGATGGCGCCCCGCACCTTGGCCTCCACCTCGTCGTAGGGGTCCCCCGGCCGCACGTTCTGGACCCGGCGGCCCTGGCCGTCCTCCACGTAAATGCCCAGGTTGGAGGTGAACACCAGGATGGCCTCGGAAAAATAGGCCGTATCCCCCCGGCCGTCAGTGAGGCGGCCGTCTTCCAGGATCTGCAGGAACTTGTCCAGGATGCGGGGATGGGCCTTCTCGATTTCGTCGAAGAGGATGACGGAGAAAGGCTTTTCCCGCACGGCGTTGGTCAGTTCGCCGCCGGCGTCGAAGCCGATGTAGCCCGGCGGGGCGCCCAGGAGCCGGGCGCCGGTGTGCTCCTCGGCGAATTCGCTCATGTCGAAGCGCAGATAGGCCCGCTCGTCGCCGAAGACCAGCTGGGTCAGGGTCTTGGCCAGCTCGGTCTTGCCGACGCCGGTGGGGCCGGCGAAGAACAGGACGCCCCGGGGCCGGCCGCTCCCCGACCGGGCCTGGGCGCCGGTCAGGCCCATGGCCGAGCGCTTGAGGATGTCCAGGGTCTTCACCACCGCCGCATGCTGGCCCTTGACCCGGTCCTCGATGAAGGCCTGGGCGTTGCGGATTTTTTCCCGCAGGTGGTCCTTGCGCCAGGGATTGTCCAGGGTACCCACCTTGTAGCAGCGTACGGCGTCGTCGATGGCCTTAATCCCCAGGCCCTGGCGGGTGGCCAGCTCGGTGATGTCGGCCAGGGCGGCGAGGCTCATGCCCTCCGTGCCCTCGGTGAAGGTTTGCAGGAATTGCTTGCGGGCAGGCTCGGCAGCTTCGGCAAAGCCCCCGAACAGGGGCGCCAGCTGGCCGGCCGCCGCCAGCCGGGTTTCGTAGTCGGGGTGGGGGATGGCCAGGCTCGCCACCCGCTCGCTGTCCAGGGCGAACCAGGAGGGCAGGTCCTGGGGGCGGTTCACCAGCCACAGCACAGGATTGAAGAGGGGCAGCCCGCCCCCTTCCCGGGGCACCACCGGGGCGGCCTGGAGGGAAATCTTCTCGGCCGCCACGAAGAAGCGGTGCTCCCCTTCCGCCAGGTGGTCGGCGTGGCGGACCAGCCGGGAGGCGAAGTCGAGGACCAGGGCGCAGCGGGCCTCCCGCTGGGCCGCCAGGTTCTTCATGAGGGCCGCCAGACTCTCCAGGCTGATCATCTGGCAGCCGTTGGCGAGCTTGAGGTCGAAAAGGCGTTCGGCCAGTTCCCGGGGCTCCGCCTCGTTGGGATAGACCCGGATGCCGTCGGCCGGATCGAAGACCAGGAGGCAGCGGTAGCCCTGGCTGCGCAGGCTTTCCCACAGGGCCCGCAGCAGGGGCACCAGGG
>DASRUX010000434.1:0-3260 GCA_035655235.1 Rhodocyclaceae bacterium
AGAACATCAGCCTGGATATCCGGCCCGGGGAGCTGGTGGCGGTGGTGGGCCGGAGCGGCTCCGGGAAGACGACCCTGGCCAAGCTCCTGGTAGGCTTCTACCCGCCCAGCGACGGCCGCATCATCGTAGACGGCTACGACATCAGCCTCATCGACAAGGAGTACTACCGGGCCCAGGTGGGCTACGTGATGCAGAGCAACCTGCTCTTTTCTGGGACCATCGCCGAGAACATCGCCAGCGGCGACGAGAGCCCGGATCGTCGGCGCATCGAGGAAGTGGCCAAGATGGCGGATGCCCACGCCTTCATCAGCAAGCTGCCTTTGCGTTACGAGCAGGTGGTGGGGGAGCGGGGCGTGGGGCTGTCCGGCGGGCAGATTCAGCGCCTGTGCATCGCCCGTGCCCTCTATCACGACCCGCGGCTGCTGGTTTTCGACGAGGCGACTTCCGCCCTGGATACCCAATCCGAGAGCAACATCATCGCCAGCATGGGGGAAATCCTGAAGGGGCGGACGGCGGTCATCATCGCCCATCGCCTCAGTACCATCATGCGGGCCGACAAAATTCTGGTGCTCTACGAGGGGGCCATCGTCGAGCAGGGGCGGCACGAGGAATTGGTGGACCGGAAGGGCATGTATTACCAGCTGGTCCAGAAGCAGTTGAGTTCGGCATGAAAATCCTCGACCACGACGTTCCCGCCGCCGGCTCCGCCATTTCCTACGCCGGGCTGATCGAGAAGATCGAAATCCTGCGCTCCACCCTGCGCTGGTCGGCCCGGCTGGAGCGGCCGGACATCGAGAAGCTGCTGCGCCAATTTACGGCCTTGCGGGACGAGGTGATGCAGCTTTCCCACAAGGAACGCTTCGTGAAGGCGGCCGCTGCCGAATCGGCACCCATGGAGCAGACCCCGGGGGAACGCCGCCGGGCCATGCTGCAACGGGATTTCGTCTTCGAGGGCACCTTCGGGGACAACCCTAAGCTCCTGGAAGCCTTGGAATACGCCGAGAAGGCGGCTCCCACCGACCTGCCGGTGCTCATCGACGGGGAGAGCGGCACCGGCAAGGAATTGATGGCCAAGGTCATCCACGCCAACGGCGCCCGGGCCGACCGGCCCTTCATCTCGGTGAACTGCGGCGCCATCCCGGACAACCTGCTGGAATCGGAACTCTTCGGCCACCGGAAGGGCGCCTTCACCGGCGCCGCCAACGACCGCAAGGGCAAGTTCGAAAGCGCCCACCGGGGCACCATCTTCCTGGACGAGATCGGCGAACTGCCCCTCACCGGCCAGGTGAAGCTCCTGCGGGTCCTGGAGGCCCACGAAATCCAGCGGGTGGGCTCCGACGAGGCCATCCCGGTGGATGCCCGAATCGTCGCCGCTACCAACCGCAACCTGCGGCAGTTCTGCGAGGAGGGGAAATTCCGGGAAGACCTCTTTTACCGCCTCAGCGTCATCCACCTGACCCTGCCGCCCCTGCGCGAGCGCAAGGACGAAATCCCGCTCCTCATCGCCTATTTCGGCGACGAGGCGGCGGAGGCCCTGAAGCGCCGCCCGGTGAAGATGTCGCCGCGGTTGCGGGATTTCCTCCTCAGTTACGCCTATCCGGGCAACATCCGGGAGCTGAAGAACCTCATCTACCGCATCTCCTGCCTGGCCGGGGAGACGGCGGATTTGGAGCACCTGCCGGAAGCCATCCGGCCGAAATCCCGGGCGGGGTCGGCGGCAGCCCGGGGCGGGGCGGCCACGCCGGCCTCTCTTCTTGATGCCAAGCGGGCCGCCAGCGACGAGGCGGAGCGCCTGTGCCTGGAACAGGGGCTCCAGGAAGTGGGCGGCACCGTGGCCGAACTCGCCCGGCGCTGGGACATGAACCGCTCCCACCTCCAGACCCTCCTCAAGAAGCACGGCCTCCATTCCAAGGAGTTCCGGCCCAAGGGGTAGAACGGCCCTGAAGCGGGGGCATACCGATTCCGGAAGGATGCGTCAGGACGGCGTTCCCGCCGTCCTGTGAACCTTCAGCTCCAGGAAGAAAGTCGCTCCCTTTCCCGGTTCGCTTTCGGCCCAGATGCGGCCGCCCTGGCGTTCCATGGCACGGCGGGCCAGGGCCAGGCCGATGCCGCTCCCCTCGTACTCGGTCTGGGGGTGCAGGCGGCCGAATATCTCGAAAATCTTGTCGTGATAGGCCATGTCAAACCCGATCCCGTTGTCCCGGACCCAAAGCACATAGCGCCCGTCCCGTTCCTGTCCGCCGATCTCGATGATGGCCGGGCGGGCGGCGGCCGAGAATTTGAGGGCATTCTGCAGCAGGTTCCCCAGGGCCTGGGTCATGGAGTAGCCGTCGCCCAGCACCGCTGCCGGGGCGAAGCTCAGCTTGACCAAGGCAGCGACAGCGTTGATGGCCTCGGCCTGCTCCCGCAGCACCGTCTGGACCAGGGAGGAGAGTTCCAAGGGGCCCAGGGCCAGGTCTTGCCGGCCTACCCGGGCGTGGGTCACGAGGTCGTCTACCAGCTGGATCAGGCGGGTGGTGTTCTGGCGGATGAAATCCAGGAAGAGCAGGCCGTTTCCCTCCAGGGCGGGGCGGTACTGCTGCTCCAGCAGGGTGCTGAAGCTGGCGATGCGGCCCATGGGAGCCCGCAGGTCATGGGAGACGGCATAGGTGAATCCCTCCAGCTCCCGGTTGGCGGCCTGCAGTTCGGTGGTGCGCTCCTCCACCCGGCGCTCCAGGTGGGCGTTGAGCCGTTCGATCTCCGCCTCCCGGGCCTGAAGCCTCCGGTTGCTCTCCCGGAGTTCGCCGGTCCGTTCCTCCAGCACCTGGGCAGCGACTTCCAGGGCCTTCGCCACCTCATTCGCCTCCCGGACGTGGACTTGGGGCAGGGCGAAGGGCCGGCCGGCCCCGAGGGCCGCCGCGGGTTCCTTCAACGCCTGGATGGATCTGGCGATCCGGCCGCCGATCATCCATGCCAGCGCCAGTCCGACGCCGAGCACGGCAACCATGCCCAGGGCCAGAACAACGAGAGGTTCCCGGGACTGCGTCGCCAGGGCCCGCCGGGGAACGGTGACGGCAACGCCCCAGCCGGTGGTCGGCGAGACGCTGTAATAGGCATGCACCGGGACGCCATCGAGGGAAACGATATCCGCCACGCCTTCGGGGACGGACTTGATATGGTCGAGGAATTCCGCCGGCGCCGTCCTGCCTACCAATTCCTCGTTAGCCTGGGTTCGCGCCACGATGACGCCATTGCCGTCGAAAACCGAGGACACCCAGCCC
>DASRUX010000435.1:0-8228 GCA_035655235.1 Rhodocyclaceae bacterium
CTTATCCGGGACCGCTTCGTTCCCCTCCTCTCGGGCCGGGACGCCCTCGCCACCAATGCCCGCTGGGCGGACATGGCCGTCGCCATCCGCAACCTGGGACGGCCGGGCATCTGTTCAATGGCCATGTCGGTGGTGGATGCGGCTCTGTGGGACTTGAAGGCCAAGTGCCTGGAAGTGTCCCTGGCGACCCTGCTCGGGAAAGCCCGCCCGGTCATCCCCATCTACGGCAGCGGCGGCTTTACCAGCTATTCCACCGAGGAATTGCAGGAGCAGCTGGGCGGCTGGGCCCAGCAGGGCTTCGGCCGGGTGAAGATGAAAATCGGCCGCCATCCCGACCAGGATGTGGAGCGGGTCACCGCCGCCGCCCAGGCTATCGGCCGCAACACCCAGCTGTTCGTGGATGCCAACGGCGCCTACAACCGCAAGCAGGCCCTGTACTTTTCGGAGCGTTTCGCCGACCTGCGGGTGGCCTGGTTCGAGGAACCGGTGTCCTCCGACGACCTCGCCGGCCTGCGCCTCCTCCGTGACCGGGGCCCGGCCGGCATGGCCATCAGCGCCGGGGAATACGGCTACGACCTGCCCTACTTCCGCCGCATGCTGGAGGCCCAGGCGGTGGACATCCTCCAGGCCGACGCCACCCGCTGCGGCGGCATCACCGGCTTCCTCGGGGTGGCGGCCCTGTGCGAAGCCTTCAACCTGCCCCTGTCCAGCCACTGCGCCCCGGCCCTGCATGTGCCGCTCTGCTGCGCCGCCCGGCCGACGGTCCATCTCGAATATTTCCACGACCATGCCCGCATCGAGGGAATGCTGTTCGACGGCGCACCCCAGCCGGCGAACGGCACCCTCGCCCCCGCCGACGACCGGCCGGGGTTGGGCCTGATATTCAAGGAACAGGACGCCCGATGTTTCGAAAATTCGTAGATACCCGGCGCCTGTCCCTGCGGGCCGGCGTCGATGCCCGGGCCCTGGAAGCGGACCTGAAGGCCGCCATCGCCGGCGAGGTGCGCTTCGATTCCGGCTCCCGCGCCCTCTACGCCACCGACGCCTCCAACTACCGCCAGGTGCCCATCGGCGTGGTCATCCCCCGTACCGTGGACGATGTCGTCCGGACCGTGGCCCTGTGCCGCCAGTACGGCGCCCCGGTGCTGTCCCGGGGGGGCGGCACCAGCCTGTGCGGCCAGTGCTGCAACGTGGCGGTGGTGATGGATTTCTCCAAGTACCTCAACCGCATCCTGGCCATCGACCCGGCCGCCAAGACCGCCCGGGTCCAGCCCGGGGTGGTGCTGGACGACCTGCGCCACGCCGCCCAGGAACACGGCCTCACCTTCGCCCCCGACCCGGCCACCCACACCCACAACACCCTGGGGGGCATGATCGGCAACAATTCCTGCGGCCCCCACTCGGTCATGGGCGGGGAGACCACCCACAACGTCATCGAGCTGGATGTGCTCACCTACGACGGCCTGCGCCTCACCGTGGGCGCCACCGACCAGGCGGCTTTCCAGGCCATGATGGACGCGGGCGGCCGCAAGCGGGACATCTACCGCCGCCTCCAGTCCCTGGCCGGCTGCTACGGCGACCAGATCCGGGAGCGCTTCCCGGACATCCCCCGCCGGGTATCCGGCTACAACCTGCCGGCCCTCCTGCCGGAAAACGGCTTCAACGTCGCCCAGGCCCTGGTGGGTTCGGAGGGTACCTGCGTGGTCGTGCTGGAAGCCAAGTTGCGGCTGGTGGACTGGCCGGCCGCCCGGTCCCTCCTGGTCCTCGGCTACCCGAGCGTCTATGAGGCCGGCGACCACGTCCCGGAAATCATGGAAGCCGGCCCCATCGCCCTGGAGGGCATGGACGACCGGCTGGTGGACGACATGAAGGCCATGCACATCCACCCCGAGGATCTGCCGCTGCTGCCCGACGGCCAGGGCTGGCTGCTGGTGGAATTCGGCGGCAAGGACAAGGCGGAATCCGACGCCCGCGCCCAGACCCTCATGGACCGCCTGAAGGGCGCGGAAACCCCGCCCACCATGAAGCTCTACGACGATCCCAAAGAGGAGCAGCATGTCTGGGAAGTCCGGGAATCCGGACTGGGGGCCACCGCCCATGTACCGGACAAGGCCATCACCTGGGAGGGCTGGGAGGATTCCTCGGTGCCGCCGGAAAAGCTCGGCACCTACCTCCGGGAGCTGCGGGCCCTGTTCGAGAAGTACGGCTACGAGTGCGACCTCTACGGCCACTTCGGCCAGGGCTGCGTTCATACCCGCATCGACTTCGACCTGGAGACCGCCGCCGGCATCCAGAATTTCCGGGATTTCCTCCACGCCGCCGCTCATCTGGTGACCAGCCTGGGCGGCTCCATTTCCGGGGAGCATGGCGACGGGCAATCCAAGGCCGAACTGCTGCCCATCATGTTCGGGCCGGAGCTGATGGACGCCTTCCGGGAATTCAAGGCCATCTGGGACCCGGACAACAAGATGAACCCGGGCAAGATCGTCGACGCCTTCCGGGCCGACGAGAACCTGCGCATCGGCACCGACTACAACCCGCCGCCCCTGGCAACGACCTTCGCCTACACCTCGGACAGCCACGACTTCGCCCGGGCGGTATTGCGCTGCGTCGGGGTCGGGGAATGCCGCAGCCGCAAGGGCGTCATGTGTCCCAGCTACATGGCCACCGGCGAGGAGATGCACTCCACCCGGGGCCGGGCCCGGCTGTTGTTCGAGATGCTCCGCGGAGAGACGCTCACCCGGGGCTGGAAGGAGCCGGCGGTGAAGGAAGCCCTGGACCTCTGCCTGTCCTGCAAGGGCTGCAAGGGGGAATGCCCGGTGCATGTGGACATGGCCACCTACAAGGCGGAGTTCATGTCCCATTACTACCAGGGCCGGCTGCGTCCTGCCCCGGCCTACGCCTTCGGCCTGGTGGACCGCTGGGCCCGGGTGGCCTCCCACGCCCCCGGCTTCTTCAATTTCTTCTCCCAGCACGAGCCCTTCGCGGGCCTGGCCAAGGGCGCCATCGGCATCGCCCGGGAACGCCGCATCCCCGCCTTCGCCCGGATGCCCTTCACCCACCAGTTCCGGCAGCGCCCCTGGGCGAAGACGGGCAAGGACCTCGTCCTCTGGCCCGACACCTTCAACAATTACTTCCATCCGGAGGTGGCCCAGGCGGCGGCCGAGGTGCTGGAGCGGGCCGGCTTCGAGGTCCGCATTCCCCCACGGCACCTGTGCTGCGGCCGCCCCCTGTACGAATTCGGGATGCTGGACCGGGCCCGGGATTATCTCCGGGACATCCTGGACACCCTGGCCGAGGACATCCGGGACGGCATCCCCATCGTCGGGCTGGAACCCGCCTGCGTCACCGTCTTCCGGGAGGAACTGCCCCAGATGCTGCCGGGCAACGAGCAGGCCAAGCGGCTTTCGAAACAGGTCTTCCTGCTCTCGGAATTCATCGAGCAGAAGGCGCCCGGCATCTCCCTCGGGACGCTGGAAAGGAAGGCGGTCGTCCATGGCCACTGCCACCACCACGCCATCATCAAGATGACCGCCGAGGAGGCAGTGCTGAAGAAGCTGGGCCTGGACTACGAAATCCTGGATTCCGGCTGCTGCGGCATGGCGGGCTCCTTCGGCTTCGAGAAGGACAAGTACGCCGTGTCCATGGCCTGCGGCGAGCGGGTGCTGCTGCCGGCGGTGCGGGCCGCCGCCCCGGACACCCTGGTGATCGCCGACGGCTACAGCTGCCGGGAACAGATCGTCCAGACCACCGGCCGCCAACCCCTGCACCTCGCCCAGGTGCTGCGCCTGGCCATGGAAGGAGAATGAGCATGGAACCGATAGGAAAGCGCCGCTGGGCCATCGCCGAAGGCTACATCCCCCCGGCGGGCCAGGACGACACCTACGAATTGGTCAGCCACGAGGCCGCCTGCATCCTGAACGCCGGGGAGCGGGATGCCAAGGTGGAGATCACCGTCTTCTTCACGGATCGGGAACCAGTGGGCCCCTACCGGGTGACGGTGCCCGCCCGCCGCACCCTGCACCTGCGCTTCAACGAGCTTTCCGACCCGGAGAAGATCCCGGTGAATACGCCCTACTCCAGCGTGATCGAAGCAGACGTACCCATCGTCGTCCAGCACACCCGGCTGGATTCCCGCCAAGCCGCCCTGGCGCTGCTCAGCACCGTGGCGTTCGGGACGGATTGACTACAGGTCATTCCCCGGAATCCCGGCGGGCGGCCTTGAGGGCGCCGTGGCGCGCCTTGCTTTCCAGGCGCTTGTTGATGGAACTCCGGGTCGGCCGGGTGGGCCGGCGGGCCTTGGGCGGCTGGGCGACCCGGTCGACCAGCTCCTGCAGCCGGCGCAGGGCCTCGGCCCGGTTCTTTTCCAGGCTGCGGAATTCCTGGGATTTGATGACCAGGACTCCCTCCTTGCTGATCCGTTGGTCGTTGAGTCCCAGGAGGCGTTCCCGAACCGCATCCGGCAGCGATGAGCCGGCGATGTCGAAGCGCAGGTGGATGGCGTTGGATACCTTGTTGATGTTCTGTCCGCCGGCTCCCTGGGCGCGGATCGCAGTGATTTCAACCTCGTCGAGGGATATGGGGATGTGGGAGCGCATCGGTAAAGGCCATGGTCATGGAGGCGCCTACTCTAAACCATCCCGCCGCCGAGCCGGTCCCCGACGCCAGATTCCCACCGCCGCCAATGCCAACAACGCCGCCCCCACCGCCAGCCAGGGCCGGGTCACCAGGGGAAGTTGCCAGCTGAAATCCGTGGCCCGGTTTCCGAAGCGGCCATGGGCGCCGTGATCCCCCGGCACTGGCTGGTAGAGGTTGTCCGGCCGCCCGGGGGGGTCGGCCTCCCCGGTGAGCTGGCCGCCATAGGCCCGGTGGGCGAGTTGCCTATCCAGGTAGCCGGGCAGGACACGGGTACCCAGGATGGCCTCCACGGCGGGGAATCCTACCCACAGCTCCCGGCGCTTGTGCCGGGCGGCCCAGTAGATGCCACGGGCAGCCACTTCCGGCTGGAAAATCTTCCCCAGGGGCTGGGGGCGGCGGCCCATGAGGTTGCGGGCCCAGTCGAACTGGGGGGTGTTGAAGGCGGAAAGGTGCACCATGGCGAGGTGGACCCGGCTGCCGTCGTGGATCAGCTCCGAGCGCAGGGAGTCGATGTAGCCCCGGATGGCGCTCTTCGCCCCGCAGTACGGCGCTTGCAGGGGGATGGAGCGGTAGGCCAGGGCCGAGCCCACCTGGACGATGGTGCCCCGGTCCCGGGGCTTCATGCGCTTCAGGGCGGCCAGGGTGCCCCAGACGGAACCCAGGTAGGTGACTTCCGTGGCCCGGCGGAAGTCCTCCGGCGTCACCTTCAGGGCATCGCTGAAGACGGTGGCCATGGCGTTGTTGATCCACACGTCGATGGGGCCCCACGCCTGCTCCACCCGCTCGGCGGCGGCTTCCACCTGGGCGTAGTCCGCCACGTCGGTGGGGATGGCCAGTGCCGTGCCGCCCGCCTCGGCGATGTCCCGGCAGGCGCCATCCAGGCCCTCCGGGCTGCGGGCGAGCACCGCCACCTTCCAGCCGTGGCGGGCGAATTCGATGGCCGTGGCCCGGCCGATGCCGGCGGAGGCGCCGGTGATGACGACAATTCCGTTTTCCACGTCATTGGCTCCGATGGTCGAGGGTGGTGGGAAGCTGCCAGGGGGCCGGATAGACCCGGCGGTTGAGGTAATCCGCGGCGCCCAGGCCGAAGAGGATGACCAGCAGGAAGACGGCAACGGCCCCCGCCAGCCGGACGAGGCCCCGGGCATCCCGCAGGTGCATGAAGAACACCGCCACCAGGCCGGCCTTGGCGACGGCAATGGTGAGATTGACCACGGCGTTCCACGGCCCCAGGGGCAGGAAGGCACTGCCGGCGGTGGCGGCGAGGAGAAGGAGCAGCGCCGCCCACACCGCCAGGGCTCGCCCAGCCGGCTTCATGGGCTCCTCCCCACCAGGTAGAGGATGGGGTAGAGGAATATCCACACCACGTCCACAAAATGCCAGTAGAGCCCCGCCACCCGCAGCCGCTCCGGCTCCGCCAGGGCGCTGGTGTCGTGGCGCATGGCTAGGACGAAGGTGATCACGATGGCAATGCCGATGACCAAGTGGACAGCATGGAGCCCGGTCATGGCGAAATAGAGCAGGAAGAAGAGCTGCCCGCCCTGATCCAGGAAAGAGCCCCGGCCGGGGAAGAAATGGGACTGCCATTCGTGGCGGTACTCCGTCCCCTTGATGGCGAGGAAGGCGATGCCCAGCACCGCCACAACCGCCAGCATGGCCCGCGCGAATTGCCGGCGCCCGGCGGACAGGGACTCCACCGCCAGGGCCATGCACAGGCTGCTGGTGAGCAGGACGGCGGTGTTGGCGGTGCCGAGGATCATGTCCGTCTCCCGGCCGGCGGCGGCGAAGACTTCCGGGAAGCGCAGGCGGCCGTAGCCGTAGGCGAAGAAGAGCGGCCCGAAGAACATGAGTTCGGTGGCGAGGAAGACCCACATGCCGAAAGTCGCCGCCTGGGCCTGCTGGCCGAAGCTGGCGAACTGGGGGGCGGCGAGGCGGGTCATGGGCGGATTTCCTCCCCGGTGGGGCTGTAGTCGTAGGGTTCGCGGGTCACCGTGGGTGGCCGGTCGAAATTCTCGGTGGGGGGCGGCGAGGCGGTCTGCCATTCGAGCCCCGTCGCCTGCCAGGGGTTTCCAGCGGCCCGGCGGCCGTAGAAGATGGACCAGGCGAGATAGCCCAGGGGCAGCAGGTAGCCCACCGCCAGGATGGACGCCCCGGCCGAAGAGAGCACATTGAGCAGGGTGAATTCATCCGGATAGGCGTGGTAGCGCCGGGGCATGCCGGCGACCCCGAGCAGGTACTGGGGGAAGAAGGTGAGGTTGAAGCCGAAGAAGATGAGGATGGCGGCCACCCTCCCCCACATCTCCGGGTACATCCGGCCGCTGATCTTGGGCCACCAGAAATGGACCGCCCCCAGGTAGGCCATGACCGAGCCGCCCACCATGATGTAGTGGAAATGGGCCACCACGAAATAGGTGTCGGTGAGGGGCACGTCCAGGGCGAGCGACGCCAGGTACAGCCCGGTCAGTCCGCCGATGGTGAATAGCCCGACGAAGCCCAGGGCATAGAGCATGGGAGCCGAGAAGGTGATGGAGCCCTTGTAGAGGGTCGCCGTCCAGTTGAACACCTTGATGGCCGAGGGGATGGCCACCAGGAAGCTCAGCAGGGAAAAGACCAGGCTGGCGTAGAGGGACTGGCCGCTCACGAACATGTGGTGCCCCCACACCAGGAAGCCGATGACCGCAATGCCCAGGATGGCATAGGCCATGAAGCGGTAGCCGAAGACCTTCTTCCGGGCGAAGCAGGGAATGATCTCGCTCGCCACCCCCATGGCCGGCAGGACCATGATGTACACCGCCGGGTGGGAGTAGAACCAGAAAAGGTGCTGAAACAGGAGCGGGTCGCCCCCCAGGGCCGGGTCGAAGATGCCCACCTGGAAGATGCGCTCGATGCCCACCAGCACCAGGGTCATGGCCAGGACCGGTGTGGCCAGCACCAGGATCAGGCTGGTGGCGTAGTTGGCCCAGACGAAGAGGGGCAGCCGGAACCAGGTCAGCCCCGGCGCCCGCAGGGTATGCACCGTGACGATGAAATTGAGCCCGGTGAGGATGGACGAGAACCCGGTCACGAACACCCCCGCCAGGGTCAGGACCACATGGGAATTGGAGAAGAGGGTCGAATAGGGCGTGTAGAAGGTCCAGCCCGTATCCACGCCCCCCAGGAACAGGGCGACCAGGATCATGACGCCCCCCGCCACGTAGATGTACCAGGAGAGGAGATTGAGGCGGGGAAAAGCCAGGTCCCGGGCGCCGATCATCATGGGCATGAGGAAATTGCCCAGGCCGGAAGGAATGGAGGGGATGAGGAAGAGCCACACCATGATCACCCCGTGGGCGGTGAACAGGCGGTTGTAGGTATCGGCGGTGACCAAGTCGCCGGGGGCGGTGGCGAGTTCCAGGCGGATGAGGGTGGCCGCCGCCCCGCCCACGAAGAAGAAGGCGGTGATGGCGGCCAGGTACAGGAGGGCGATGCGCTTGTGGTCCCGGGTGGTGAGCCAGGATTTGAGGCTGTAGCCGTCGGTGAGGTAGCTTTCCGCCATGGGTCAGCCCTTCGAGGTGGCGCGGAGGTATTCGATGATGGCCATCAGGTCCTCC
>DASRUX010000436.1:0-4164 GCA_035655235.1 Rhodocyclaceae bacterium
ACCATCGAATCCCGACTCAAGGGCTACGACGCCGGCGGCGAGGATTTCATCGTCAAGCCCTTCGAGCCGGAGGAGCTGCTGCGCAAGGTGAAGGTGGCCGAGGGCTTCGTCTCCGCCCGCCGCAGCCTGCAGGAACAAGCCCGGGCCTCCAATGAGCTGTCCAATATCGCCCTGGCCAGCATGGGGGACTCGGGCATCGTCCTCCAGTACATGGGCAAGCTCATTTCCTGGTACGACGAGAAGGAAATCGCCGCCGGCACCCTGGAGCTGCTGCGCCAGTTCTCGGTGGAAGGGGTGGTCCAGACCCGCATCGGGGAGCGCATCCACACCGCCAGCGCCGCCGGGGTGAACCTGCCCCTGGAGGTGTCGGTCATCAATCACGTCCGCTCCATGGACCGCATTTTCGAATTCGGCAACCGGGGGGTGTACAACTACGACCGTATGACCGTGATGGTGAATAACATGCCCCTGGACGACGCGGTGATGTGCGGCCGCATCCGGGACAACCTGGCCATGGCCGCCCAGGGCGCCGCCGCCCGGCTGGAATCCCTGGAACACGAGGAATCCAGCCGCCGCAACCAGGAGGCGGTCTTCCACGCCGTGACCGCCATCGGTACCACCCTGGATTCCCTCAACCAGGCCAACCTCAAGCACCGCTACGAGACCAGCCAGCTCATCTACCAGTTCGAGCGCAACCTGGCGGCAACCTTCAGCGGCCTCGGCCTATCCGATGCCCAGGAAGGCGAGATCGAGGCCAAGATCGGGCAGTTCACCCAGGAACTGGCTGCGCAGATGGACCGCAGCGAAAGCCTGGTGCAGTCCCTCCAGAGCCTCAACGACCGGCTGCACCAGTTGCGGGGCTGATTACCGGTAGATCAGGAATTCCTGCCGCGCCGCTTCCCAGGCCTGCTCGTCGGGCCGGGTCAGGGCTTCCAGGTCGCCGGGGGCGGCGACGGAATCGTCCACCCACTCCCGCAGGAGCGGCGAGCCGTTGATGAGGTCGATGGCCAGCCGGTCGTGCTCGTATTCGTAAGCGAAGTCCCGCCACAGCCCGTAATCCGGATAGAGGCGCCGGATGGCCTTGAAAGCCAGGGCCTGGAGCCGCCAGGGCCGAAAGGCGGCGTGGTCGTAGGAAGCATCCTCCACATGGATCTGCAGGCCGTTACACAGCTTGCCCGCATGCTTGTGGAAGGTGGGCTCGAACCAGCAGTCCCGCAAGCGGCAGCCCGCCAGCCACTCGGGCGCCAGGGCCTGCATCTCGGCGAGGATCGCCCGGGCGTCGATATCCGGGGCGCCGAACAGCTCCAGGGGCCGGGTGGTGCCCCGCCCTTCGGAAAGCAGGGTTCCCTCCAGCATCACCGTCCCGGCGTAAGCCCGAGCCATGAAGAGGTTGGGAGCATTGGGGCTGGGGTTGATCCAGGTGCGCTCCCCCAGGGGCCAGCCGTAGCCGGGGCCTGACTCGGGCTGCCAGCCTTCCATGGAAATCACTTCGCACTCCACATCCAGCTTCAAGGTGGCGATAAACCAGCGGGCCAGCTCGCCCATGGTCAGGCCGTGGCGCATGGGCATGGGGCCGACGCCGACGAAGCTCTCCCAGCCTTCCCTCAGGGTCAAACCCTCCACCGGCCGGCCGGCGGGATTGGGACGGTCCAGCACCCACACCGCCTTGCCGTGGGCGGCGGCGGCTTCCAGCACGTAACGCAACGTCGTGATGAAGGTGTAGATGCGGCAGCCCAGGTCCTGGAGATCGACCAGGAGCACGTCGAAGCTGTCCATCATGGCGTCGGTGGGCCGGCGGACCTCGCCGTAGAGGCTGAAAACCGGGATGCCGTGGCGGGGATCGACGAAGTCCGGGGACTCCATCATGTTGTCCTGCTTGTCCCCCCTAAGGCCGTGCTGGGGGCCGAAGGCGGCCGACAAGCGGATGTCCGGCAGGGCCGCCAGGGCGTCCAGGGAATGGGTCAGGTCCGGGGTGACGGAGGCCGGATGGGCCAGCAGGGCGACCCGGCGCCCTGCCAGGGGACGGCGCAGGGCGGGATCAGCGATCAGGCGGTCGATGCCGAATTGGATGGAAGCGGTCATGGTGTTCGGTGGTTCAGAGGCTGGAATCCGGGGCCGCCAGGTCGAGGAGGAAGGCGTCCCGCAGGTGGAAGTCGGGTCGGGGTCCGGGGTGGGCCAGGGCCCAATAGGTCTTGGCGCCGTCGGTGGCCTCGATCACGGCGGTCAGGCCGAGCCGGTAGCCGGCCGAGCCGGGCGGCAGGAGGGACGGCGCCAGGACGGCGTCGAGTTCGAGGCTGCCGGCAGAACGCCGCAGGGTGATTCGCGGCGCGAAGGCCACCGCTACCGACTCGTCCCGCTGCCGGTAATCGGCAAAGGCGTAGGCCGCCCACTGGCCCGAGGGGGAGAAGTTGAATTCCCGGTAGGCGGATTCATCCCCGGCGGCGATGAAGGCTTCGAAGCAAGTGTGTTCCCACAGCCCGTCCGCCGGGCCGGGGGGCAGCGGTTCGGGGATGCGCAGCCCGTCCACGTCGCCCTCCAGGCGGTAGGCCAGGGACAGTTCGCCGGCAGCGGTGAAGCGGACTTCCACTGCAATGGAGCGGACGGCGGCAGCAGCGGCGGATGGATAGGGTACGAGGACGGCTTTTCGGCTGGACACGGCGGCTAAGGAAAATCGGCCCATGGGCAGGAAGGCGTTACTTTAACCCGCTCGGGCCGCCGATGGCCCATCGCAACCACTAGGCCAAAGGCAGATGATCGGCCGGAGTTGTCATTCATAATCCAGCTCGTATCTGTCAGCAATCCATTCATTAGCGGAGATGAGTAACAAAGTTACAGTTATAGATAGTTGGTATCAGTATGCAAGGTATTGAGCCGGGCTAACCCCGGCTTTCAGATCAGCTCAGGAGGGTTTGGGGGTTGGCGGCTCTCCAACCCGTCGGGATAGACCCCGTCCGGATAGCCCTTGAGATCCCGGTAGGCCCGGTAGATATTCTCCAGGGCAAGGCGAAAGCCCTTACTCTCTTCCCTCTCCCCTACCTTGGCCAGCAGGTCCCGCCAGCGCTGGCGATCACCGCCGCACTCATCGGCATAGCCAAAGGCTGCCAGATATTCCGCCACCGGATCGAGCAGAAATCGATACATTGCATCGTTACCCACCTGTACAGGGGATTGCAGTAGCCCGGCCTTCTCCAAGGCGGCGAAGGTCTGGGCTTCGGCCAGAACCGAATTCCCCTTCTGGGCCGCCATCACCCTGTTGCGGCTGAAGGCCTGGGGAGAGAACCGCTCCCCGACTGAGGCTATCGCTAGGGCATATGCGGCATCCAGGAGAGCCTGGGCGGCGCCGTCTGCCGCAGCATCCTCCCCGGCTTCCTGGAAGCGCAGCAAATGGCGCACATAGCTGAAATAGATGTCGGGCACCGAATTGGGCAGTTCCTCAAGACCCTTGCCCTCCTTGAAAAGGAGAAGGGCAGTATCCGCAATCAGCTCCACCATGAGGGGGGTCGCTCCCAGTGCCTTTCCAGGCCCCGCCGGGGCGGCAAGGAGGGCCTGAACCAGGGCGTTGGCTATATCCGTCTGGGCCTGCAGTTCCACCTCCCCCCCCTTGCTTCTCAGCCGTCGGTCTATGAAGCCGGTGATGGCAAAGAGACTGTCCAGGGGCAGAGGGCGCAAGTGGACAGCCGGCAAGGGAAGATCCATAGGCCGCCGGGCAGTAAGGACAAGGAGCCCTCCGGGCCAGTTCTCATGGAAAGCGCAAACCTTGCCCTGGGTGGCCTTTGGCTGTTCGGAAAGACGGTCCGCCACCAGGCACAGGCGGCCCCGGTTCAGGAGGATGTCCCGCCATTCCGCGTCTGGAGCATACTCTTCCAGCAAAAGCCTGAGTTTTGCGTCCACGACCTCTTTCAGGTCGGCAACCTCCTGATCCAGCCAGAGGGGCAGGCGCGCAAAGCGTCCCAGGGGCTGCCCCCCCTGGCCCAGGAGCCAACGACAGAGTTGCATGGCCAGGGTCGTCTTTCCTGCCCCGCCGACCGCAACGATCTGGACGGCCCGGACGCCGGGGCCGAAAAAGCGTCCCAGGTTTTCCGGGCCCGGCGCCGCTAGCGCTTCCTCAAGTCCGGCGGACTCCACCGCCACCGGCAGGGGCTGATAGATGCGCTCGAATACCTG
>DASRUX010000437.1:0-5096 GCA_035655235.1 Rhodocyclaceae bacterium
CCCTCACTTTCGAAGGCCAGGCCTTCCTGGAGGATTGCCAGCGCATCCTCACCGATCTCGCCAATGCCGAAGCCAGCGTCTCCGCCGGCGGCGTGAAGCCCAGCGGCCATCTGCGCATCTCCGCCCCGGCGGGATTCGGACGCCGCCATGTGGCGCCCCTGGTGATGCGCTTCCTGGAGGAGAACCCCGAAGTCACCGCCAACCTGGACCTGAGCGACCGCTTGGTGGACCTGGTGAACGAAGGCATCGACTGCGCCGTGCGCATCGGGGAATTGAGCGATTCCAGCCTGGTCAGCGTGCGCCTGGGGGAAATGCGGCGCATGGTGGTGGCAAGCCCCGCCTACCTGGTGGCCCACGGCACGCCCCGGGAACCCTCCGAACTCGCCCGGCACAACTGCCTGGTGCTCGGCCAGCAGCGGGGCTGGGTCTTCCGGGACCCTGCCAGCGGCAATGTGGAAACCTGGAAAGTGGGCGGCCGCTTCGACTGCAACGATGGCGCCGTGCTCCACGAATGGGCCCTGGCCGGCCGCGGGCTGGCCTGGCGCTCGTTATGGGAAGTGGGGCAGGACCTCACCGAAGGCTGTCTCGCTTCGGTGCTGGATGCCTGGCAGGCGCCGCCCATGGGCATCTACGCGGTCTTCCCCCAGCGCCGCCACCTGCCGCTGCGGGTGCGGCTCTTCATCGATCTGCTCAAAGACACCTACGGCAAGGCCAGCTACTGGGAGTAGCCCGGCCCCCGGGCTGACCCGATTCCTTCCGTAGCGATGGCGGCGGCGTTCCGCGCCGTCGCCGCTCGTCCTCGCTTTTTCGCCGCTTGAACCCCATTCGGCACCGCTCCCAGAACTCCCCGATTCGCTTTTTCGAAACTTCCTACGATGCGCTCGGAGGTCAAGAAATCCACTTGGAGGTTCGAACAATGTTTTTGGGAGGTTTGCCATGGATCATGCAATCTATTTCGTACTGACGGCACTTTGTGTGCTGGCAATTGCGTACCGGGTCTACGGGGTATTTTTCGTACGCAAGGTCTTGAACGCTGACGACAGCGAAATCACCCCGTCCCACCAGCTCCAGGACGGGAAGAACTACGTCCCCACCAAGAAGTGGGTCAATGCCGGGCAGCACTTCGCGGCCATCGCCGCCGCCGGGCCGCTGGTCGGGCCGGTCCTGGCCGCCCAGTTCGGCTATCTGCCGGGATTCCTCTGGCTGCTGATCGGGGTCGTGGTCGGCGGGGCGGTGCACGACACCGTCGTCCTCTGGGCGTCGATGAAGCACCGGGGCAAGTCCCTGTCGGAGGTGGCGAAGTCCGAGCTGGGCCCCGTCGCCGGCTGGTGCACCGGGCTGGCCATGTTGTTCATCATCACCATCACCATGGCGGGCCTTTCCATCGTCGTGGTCCATGCCCTCGAACGCAACCCCTGGGGAACCTTCGCGGTCTTCATGACCATCCCCATCGCCGTCGCGCTGGGCCTGTATGAACGGGTCACCGGCAATTCCAAGTGGGCCACCTACGTCGGCGTCGCCGCCATCATCGCTTCCGTCTTCATGGGGCCGCATATCCAGGGGACCGTGCTTGGCGACTGGCTGACCCTGCACAAGAACACCGTCGCCTGGGCGCTGCCGATCTACGCCTTCTTCGCCACCGCGCTGCCGGTCTGGATGCTGCTGACCCCCCGCGGCTACCTGTCCAGCTTCATGAAGATCGGCGTCTTCGCCGCCCTGGTGCTGGGTGTCGTTTTTATCAACCCGGAAATCCGTTTCCCGGCTTTTACGGACTTCATCTACGGCGGTGGCCCGGTCCTTAAGGGCACCGTGTGGCCGTTCATCTCCATCACCATCGCCTGCGGCGCCATCTCCGGCTTCCATGCCTTCATCGGTTCCGGCACCACGCCCAAGCTGGTGGACAAGTGGAGCGACATCCATCCGGTCGCCTTCGGCGCCATGCTGGCCGAGTGCATGGTCGCCGTCATGGCCATGATCGCCGCCACGGCCCTGCATCCGGCCGACTACTTCGCGATGAACGCCGCCCCGGCCGCCTTCAAGGCCCTCAACATGCCGGTCGTCGAACTGCCCATGCTGATGGACCAGATCGGCATCGACCTGTACGGCCGTACCGGCGGCGCCGTCACCCTGGCTGTCGGGATGACCTACATCTTCACCAAGATTTCCTGGTTCAAGGATCTGGCCGGCTACTTCTTCCAGTTCGTGGTGATGTTCGAGGCCGTGTTCATCCTGACCGCCGTGGATTCGGGAACCCGTGTCGCCCGCTACCTCATCCAGGACCTGATCGGCGATGTCTATGCACCCATGAAGCGCCTCGACTCCCTGCCCGCCGCCATCGCTGCCAGCGTGCTTGCCTGCGTGCTGTGGGGGTATCTGCTGCTGTCCGGCGACATCAGCTCGGTGTGGGCGCTGTTCGGGGTTTCCAACCAGTTGATGGCTTCCGTCGGCCTGATGATCGGCACCACCGTGATCCTGCGCCTGGCCAAGAAGCGCGTCTATGCGCTGACCTGCCTGATCCCGCTGGCCTACCTGTTCGTCACCGTGAATTACGCCGGCTACTGGATGATCGCCAACGTCTATCTCAACGCCGCCAACAAGGGCTACAGCCTGTTCAACGCGGGTGTCGCCTCGATCATGCTGGTCCTCGGCGTGGTCATCATGCTCGCCTCCATGCGCCGCTGGAAGGAACTGCTCAGCGCCAAGGGCGACGCGGCCGGCAAGGAAGTCCTGGCGGCCAATCCGGCCTGACCCCAAGGCCGGCTTCCTGGCCGGCCCTCCAGTTTTCATCAATCGGGAGTAAGCAATGAACGCTCTATTCAAGATCGCAAGCCGGCAAGATCCCTGGGAAGGTTTCGCCGACGGCGCATGGCGCCGGCAGGTGGATGTCCGGGACTTCATCCAGGCCAACTACACGCCCTATTACGGTGACGACGCCTTCATGGTCGGGCCGACGGCGCGCACGACCGGACTCTGGGACAAGGTGCAGGACCTGCTGAAGTTGGAGCGCGAGCGCGGCGTGCTCGATGTCTCGGCCGACCGCGGCTCCAGCATCCTGGCCCACGACGCCGGCTACATCGACCGGGACAACGAAGTCATTGTCGGCCTGCAGACCGACGCGCCCTTAAAGCGCGCCATCATGCCCAACGGCGGCCTGCGCATGGTCGAATCCGGCCTCGAAGCCTACGGCTTCAAGATCGATCCGGCCGTCTCCGAGGTGTGGACCAAGTACCGCAAGAGCCACAACCAGGGCGTCTTCGACGTCTATTCGCCGGAAATCGTCAGGGCGCGCAAGTCCGCCATCGTCACCGGCCTGCCGGACGCCTACGGCCGCGGGCGCATCATCGGCGACTACCGCCGGGTTGCCCTCTACGGCATCGACGCCCTGCGGAAGTACAAGCAGCGGGAATTCCAAGAGCTGGACGGCAGCGAGTTCAGCGAAGACGTGTTGCGCCTGCGCGAGGAATTGACCGAACAGTGGCGCGCCCTGGACGAGCTCAAGCAAATGGCGGCCAAGTACGGCTTCGACCTTTCCCGTCCGGCGGCCAATGCCCAGGAAGCCGTGCAATGGACCTACTTCGCCTATCTGGCGGCGGTCAAGGAGCAGAACGGCGCCGCCATGTCCCTCGGCCGCGTCTCGACCTTCCTGGATATCTACCTGGAACGCGACCTGGCCGCCGGCCTCTTGAGCGAAGAGCAGGCCCAGGAAATGATCGACGACCTGGTGATCAAGCTGCGCCTCGTCCGCTTCCTGCGTACGCCCGAGTACGACCAGCTGTTCTCCGGCGATCCCACCTGGGTGACCGAATCGATCGGCGGCGTCGGCGAGGATGGGCGCCCCCTGGTGACGCGCACCAGCTTCCGCTTCCTCAATACCCTCAACAACCTCGGCCCGGCCCCCGAGCCGAATCTGACGGTGCTGTGGTCCCAGCGCCTGCCCCGGGGCTTCAAGGCTTTCTGCGCCAGGACCTCCATCAACACCTGCTCGGTGCAATACGAAAACGACGACCTGATGCGCGGCCACTGGGGCGACGACTACGGCATCGCCTGCTGCGTCTCCGCCATGCGCATCGGTAAGCAGATGCAGTTCTTCGGCGCCCGCGCCAACCTGGCCAAGACCCTGCTCTATGCCATCAACGGCGGGCGCGACGAGATCAGCGGCGAGCAGGTCGGGCTGAAGCAGGCGCCCATCGCGGGGGAAGTGCTCGACTACAACGAGGTCGTCGGCCGTCTGATGCCGATGATGGAGTGGCTGGCCAAGGTGTACATGAAGTCCCTCAACGCCATCCACTACATGCACGACAAGTACAGCTACGAGCGCATCGAGATGGCGCTCCACGACCGGGACATCCTGCGCACCATGGCCTGCGGCATCGCCGGCCTGTCGGTGGTCGCCGACTCCCTCTCGGCCATCCGCTACGCCAAGGTCTCCGTCATCCGCGACGAGCGCGGCCTGGCGACGGATTTCAAGATCGAAGGCGAGTATCCGTCCTACGGCAACAACGACGACCGGGCGGACTCCATCGCCGCCTGGCTGGTCGAGACCTTCATGGCCTTCCTGCGCGAGCAGCGGACCTATCGGAAGGCCATGCCGACCCAATCCGTGCTGACCATCACCTCCAACGTCGTCTATGGCAAGAAGACAGGCAACACGCCGGATGGCCGCAAGACCGGCGAACCCTTCGCCCCCGGCGCCAACCCCATGCACGGCCGCGACCATCGCGGTGCGCTGGCGTCCATGTCGTCGGTGGCCAAGCTGCCTTACGCCCATTCCCAGGACGGCATTTCCTACACCTTCACCATCGTTCCCAGCGCCCTGGGCGCGACCCAGGGCGAGCGGGTGGAGAACCTGGTCGGGATGCTGGACGGCTACTTCGCGAAAGACGGGCATCACATGAACGTGAATGTCTTCAATCGCGAAACGCTGGTCCATGCCATGGAGCATCCGGAGCTGTACCCGCAGCTGACCATCCGGGTGTCGGGCTATGCGGTGAATTTCATCAAGCTCACCCGCGAACAGCAGCTCGACGTTATCGGCAGGACCTTCCATGTATCCCACTGAAAACGGGATGCGCCGCGCCGTACCGGCCCTTTCGGTG
>DASRUX010000438.1:0-23812 GCA_035655235.1 Rhodocyclaceae bacterium
ACCTGGAAAAAGCCAAGGCCAAAAACGGCTTCATCCCCAACCTCCTGGGGGTGCTGGCCAATGCCCCCACCGCCCTGGAAACCTATCTAACCGTCTCCGAAATCAACGGCCGCTCCAGCTTCACCCTGGCCGAGCGTGAGACCGTCCAGATCACCGCCGCCGCCACCCACGGCTGCTCCTTCTGCGTAGCCGGCCACACCGCCATTTCCTACAAGCAGGGCAACCTCTCCCCGGAACTGGTCAACGCCCTCCGCGATCTCGCCCCCCTGCCCGATCCCAAGCTGGATGCCCTCGCCCGCTTCACCCGGGCGGTGATCCGCAGCCGGGGCAATGTGGAGAACCACGAGTTGCAGGATTTCCTGGCCGCCGGCTACGGCGAGCAGCAGGTCATCGAGGTCATCCTCGGCGTGGCCCTCGCCACCCTGTGCAATTTCTCCAATTCCCTGGCCGGCACCGAGCTGAACCCGGAACTGGCCGCCTACCGCTGGCAGCCCAAGGCCTGACCATGGCGACGGAAAACGTCCTGCTGGCCGCACGCCAACTGGCGTTTTCCTACGGCCGCCAGCCTGTGTTCGAGCAGGTGGACCTGACCATCGCCCGCCAGGAAATCGTCTGCCTGATCGGCGCCTCCGGCTGCGGCAAGTCCACCCTGCTGCGCCTCCTGGCAGGGCTCGCCGAGCCCACTGCCGGCGAGGTGACGGTGGACGGCACGGCGGATGAGGACCGGGCCGCCAAGGCCAGCGTCGTCTTCCAATCCCCGTCCCTGCTGCCCTGGCTGACGGTGGCCGAGAACGCCGGCTTTGGCCTCGATTTCGCCTGTCGCCCCAAGGAGTCCAAGGCGGAGCGTCAGGACCGCATCCTCCGCGCCTTGGAACAGGTCGGCCTCGCCGACCATGCCCGGAAGCGCCCCACCGCCCTTTCCGGCGGCATGGCCCAGCGGGTGGCCCTGGCCAGGGCGCTGGCCCGGGAGCCGGAGATCATCTTCCTGGACGAACCCTTTTCCGCCCTCGACGCCATCACCCGGGAATCCATGCAGGACCTGCTCCTCGACCTGGCCCACCGCCACCGGAGCGCCGCCCTGCTGGTCACCCATGACATCGACGAAGCCCTGCGCATCGGCGACCGGGTGCTGCTCCTGGCCGGCTCCCCAGGCCGCATCGTGGGCGAATGGCGCCCCGATGGCCGGGCGCCCCGGCAACACCGCTCGCCTGCCCTGAACGCCATGCGCGAAGAAATCCTGAATTCCCTGTCCGACCCGGCCCCCGCCTGGTTCCCCACCCTGTGAGGTCTCCCATGCACGACAAGCAACTCGAACACCTGGCGGAAGACGTACCGCTCTCCCGCCGCGATTTCCTGCGCCTTTCCGCCCTCCTGACCGGCGCCGTCGCCCTGCCCGGCTTGGCCCGGGCCGCTGCCGCCGACGAGCCGGTCCGCATCGGCTACCTGCCCATCACCGACGCCTCGCCCCTCCTGGTCGCCCACGCCCGCCAGCTCTTCGAGCAGCAGGGCCTCAAGGTGGAAGCGCCCCGGCTTTTCCGCTCCTGGGCCCAGATCGTGGAGGCCTTCATGGCCGGCCAGGTGAATGTGGTGCACCTCCTCTCTCCCATGACCGTCTGGGCCCGCTACGGCAGCAAGTTCCCCGCCAAGGTGGTGGCCTGGAACCACACTTCCGGCTCGGCCCTGACCGTCGCCCCCAATATCCACAGCATCAAGGACCTGGGGGGCAAGAAGGTGGCCGTGCCCTTCTGGTATTCCATTCATAACGTGGTGCTCCAGCATCTCCTGCGGGAAAACGGCCTGACCGTGGTCACCAAGCCCGCCGACGCCTTGAAGCCCAACGAGGTGGCCCTGTCCATCATGGCGCCGCCGGATATGGGGCCGGCCCTGGCCAACGGGGCCATCGCCGGCTTCATCGTCGCCGAGCCCTTCAACGCCGCCGCCGAGACCAACGGCATCGGCCGGGTGCTGCGCTTCACCGGCGACGTGTGGCGGGACCACGCCTGCTGCGTGGTCACCATGCACGAGCGGGACCTGAACGAGCGCCCGGAATGGTCCCAGAAGGTGGTCAATGCCGTGGTGAATGCCCAGCACTGGCTGCGGGACAACCGCAAGGAAGGCGCCCAGCTTCTTTCCAAGGACGCCCCGGGCAAGTACACGCCCTTCCCGCCGGCGGTGCTGGAGCGGGTCCTGGTGCCTAACGCCGAGCGGGACCAGCAGTACGCCCGGGAAGGTGCTGTCCGCCACGGCGAGTGGCAGGAGGCCCGCATCGACTACCAGCCCTATCCCTTCCCCTCCTACACCGAGCAGTTGGTGAAGCTCCTGAAGAACACCCAGGTGGAGGGGGACAACCGCTTCCTGGCCAGCCTCGACCCGGCCTTCGTGGCCCGGGACCTGGTGGACGACCGCTTCGTCCGCAAGGCCATCGCCGCAGTCGGCGGGCTGAAAGCCTTTGGCCTGCCAGAGAAATTCACCCGCAGCGAAACTATCGTCGCCTGATCCATGCCCGAGAACCGAAGCCTATCCCCGTTGATATTCCTCCGCCGCCTGGCCTGGCCGACCTTCGGGCTGGCCCTGGCGGTAGGCCTGTGGTGGGTGGCCGTCCATTGTCTGGGGAGGGATTCCGTCATGGCAGCCCGCTTCTCCCCGGAAAACACCTGGCAAGCCCTGGGCGAGCTGCTGCGGGGCGAGGACATCTGGCGCCATGGACGCTACAGCCTGCAACGGGTCGGCCTCGGCCTCTTCTTCGCCCTCCTGGCCGGCGTGCCCCTGGGCCTATTGACGGGTTCCTGGCCCACCTTCAGCCGGCTCACCTCCGCCACCTTCCAGTTCCTGCGCATGATCTCGCCCCTGTCCTGGATGCCCCTGGCCGTCATGGCCCTGGGGGTGGGCGAGGCGCCGGTGGTGTTCCTCATCGCCTTCGCCGCCGTCTGGCCCATCGTGTTGAACGTCGCTTCCGGCATCCAGGCCATCGATCCTCAGTGGCTGACCCTGGCCGACAGCCTGGGGGCGAACCGGGTGGAACGGCTGTGGCGGGTCACCGTCCCGGCCATCGCCGCCCACCTCCTCACCGGCATCCGGTTGGCCATCGGCCTCATCTGGGTAGTGCTGGTGCCGGCCGAGATGCTCGGAGTCAACGCCGGCCTCGGCTATTTCATCCTCGATACCCGGGACCGCATGGCCTACGGGGAACTGATGGCCACCGTGCTCCTCATCGGCCTCCTCGGCTTCGCCCTCGACTGGCTCGCCCGCCAAGCCCACCGCCGCTGGAGCGGCGCCTGATCCACTTTTATAAGGAAACTGCCATGACCGTTGCCCAAACCCTTGAAGAACCCATCTCCATCGACGCCCTGATCGCCCGGGAACTGGCCCCCCGGGTGACCGCCATCGACCTGGAAGGCGCCTATCCGGAAGACTTCCTCCGCGCCCTGGGCGGCATCGGCGGCTTCGCCGGGGTCGTCGCCACCGAATACGGCGGCAGCGGCAAGGGTATCGGCGATGCCATCGCCACCATGGCGAAGGTGGGCGAGACCTGCCTGTCCACCGCCTTCACCCACTGGTGCCAGACGGCCTGCGCCCGCTACATCCAGCTTTCCGACAACGCGGCGGCTAAGGCCGAATGGCTGCCGGGCCTGGCCGGCGGCCGGCAACTGGGCGGCACTGGCCTCTCCAACACATTCAAGTCCTGCTGTGAAATCGAGCGTTTCCTGCTCACCGCCCGCCGGGTAGATGGGGGCTACGAGGTGAACGGCACCCTACCCTGGGTTTCCAACCTGGGCGAGGACCACATTTTCGTCACCGGCTGCCCGGTAGATGGGGACGGCCGCCTGGTGTTTTTCGTGGTGAAGTGCGACCAGCCCGGCTTCAAGCTAGTGGATGGTGCTCATTTCACGGCCCTGGAAGGCACCCGTACCCTGGCCTGCCAGTTCCGCAACGTGCGCATTGACGACGCCCGGGTGCTGGCCCATCCGGAGCAATCCGCCGAATTCCTGGCCCGCATCCAGCCGGGGATGATCCTGGCCCAGTTGGGCATGGGCATCGGCCTCATCCGGGATTGCATCCGCCTCATCGACTGCGCCGGCCGCACCCACCAGCACATCAATTGCTTCGAGGAGGATCAGGCCGACGAGCTGCGCGCTGCCCTGGCCGGGGCCGAGGCGGAAACTTTCCGCCTGGCGTCCGTCCTGGATGGGGGCCCACGCCCGGAAGCGGTGCCCGGCATCCTGACCGAGGTATTGCGCCTGCGCCTGGCCGGCGGGGAGCTATGCCTGCGGGCAGCCAACGCCGCCATGCTGCACCAGGGCGCCCGAGGCTACCTGCGCACCGCCGCGGCCCAGCGCCGCCTGCGGGAGGCGTATTTCGTAGCCATCGTCACGCCCTCCCTGAAGCACCTGCGGCGGGAAATCGCCCGGCGGGAAGCAGCCAAGAGCGAAGCCGGGATCGCCTGATGTCGGCCCGAGTCTCGATCATGGAACTCTGGTGCACCGCTACAGCCAAACACTTACCAACTGCGCGAACTCCAAACCTTCTGGAGGACCGGATTAACGATTAATTCTTTGGTCTCGTCTTTCTTGGGTTAAAAGATGAGCCCTCTATGGTTCATTGAGTTCGGCAGCTGGCAAGGCCCTCAGGCTTGAAAACCTGGGGGCCTTCCTTTTGGCGCGGGCGACTCAGGGCGCCTTGGGCGGCTCGGCTTCCGCCGCCGTGCTCTTGCGTTTCTTGGCAATCAGGTAGGCCAGTCCAAGCAGCGTCCCCCCCGGAACCGCCACGACCAGCGTGGCGACCAGCGCTTTCTTGAGCAGGGAGGATTTCTTGGGGGTTTCGGGTTGCACAGCTTCAGCCACGGGAATCTCTAGGGGAATGACGACCGATCTGACTCCGAATCAGATCGGTCCTGCACCAGGGGAACGGGCTGGCCAGTGTACCCGTTTTGGCTTTCTGCTCTCTTACAGAATCCCAAGCGCGATGAGCCACGACCGTATCGGATTACTGCTCTTCGACTCTCACCACGTCATCCGGCTCGAATTCGTCGGCGATCGTGCCGTCACCGATACCGGTCACCATGGCGGCGGTGGTCGCTGTCTGCTTGATGAAGTATTCAGCGCTGATCGGGTCATAGAACTTCTGGCCCACCGGGATTTGGCTGAAGTGCATCCGAGTTTGGGTTCCTCTATTGGTCATTCCTTTTCCTCTATTACAGAACTGCCAGGGCCTACCGCCCCGACTTCCAGCACAACATATGGATATACAGGGACTCCACTTGTTCCCGTGCCCAAGGGGTACGCCGCAGGAATTTGAGGCTGGAGGCAACACTCGGTTCGTGATTGAAGCAACGGATATTGACGTGTTGCCCCAACTCCTCCCAACCATAGAAAGCCACCAGCTCGTTCAGGATCATTTCCAGGGTGATGCCATGGAGCGGATTGTTGGGTTGCGTGGAATTCATGTTTTCAAAAATGACATCCGCCTCCAGAAGAAGCGCCTGCCTAGAAACGAAAAGCCCCGCTGGGCCTGGGCCTTCGCGGGGTCTTCATAGGGTCATAGACCGTTTGCTGCCTTGTCTTGGCGGAGACAGGGATTCGAACCCTTGATACAAGTTTTAGCTCGTATGCTCCCTTAGCAGGCGAGATTAAAACACGTCAGCCACCGACATTTCTAGCCGTTACTTCTTTATTGTAGCGATTTTGGCACAACGGATAAAAAAAGTACATGGCAACGATTACGAAGCGTGGCGAATACAGCTGGCGGGTTCAGATCAGGCGTCGCGGCATGCCGCCGATGTACAAGACATTCAACTACCAAGATGATGCAGAAAAATGGGCTCGGCAGATGGAGGCAGAACTTGATCGCGGTCTTTACCTGCCACGCCGCGATGCCGAGCGCACTACCTTTGCAGAGCTGGCAGACCGCTTCGGGAAGGAATATGCCCCGCATCACTATCGAGGAAGCGGCTGGAAACATAAGCTCAAGCACCTCAAAGATGATCTCGGCAAATATACCCTAATCGCCATCACGGCTAAGGTTGTCGGGAAATATCGGGATGACCGGCTATCACTGCCTGATCCCCGGTATCGGAAAAACCCCGAGAACGCTCCGCGCCTGTCTCCTGCGACGGTCAAGACAGAACTCGACCTGCTTTCCAAGGTACTGGACGTGGCCACCAAGGAATTTGGTATCGCGCTTCCAAACGGCAACCCCGTGATCAGCATCCGCAAGCCCAAGGATGCCTGCAAACGGGAAAGGCGCCTCATCGGCGACGAAGAAACCCGCCTCCTTGCTGAGTGCGAGGCATCTGGCAATACCTGGCTGGCACCTGCCGTCAGGTTGGCCATTGAAACCGCCATGCGCCAGGGAGAACTGTTGTCCCTGGATTGGAGGCATGTGGATATGAAGCGGCGCCTTGCTATGCTACCGATAACCAAGAATGGGGAAGCGCGAGCGGTCCCCCTCTCCCCCGCTGCTATAGGAGTACTCCAAGGGCTGACACGCGCCGTTTCGGGCCGAGTAATACCGGTCCCTCGCATGACCCTGTACAAAGCATTTGAGCGTGCCTGCGCACGCGCCGGCATCGCCGACGACCTAACCTTCCACGATCTCCGCCATGAGGCGTTGTCAGGCCTTGCCGAGCAAGGCGATTTTTCGGTACTGGAGCTGGCGGCAGTTAGCGGGCACAAGACTCTCCAAGTGTTGAAACGCTATACGCACTTGCAGGCCGAACGGTTGGCAGACAAGTTGGCGCAAACCTCTTTGCCCCAGTGATCGCTCATAACTTTTTCAAGAGAAGTACAAAGCTGCACAGGAAAGTGACATGGGTTTGTCCATTCCCAGGAACCAGGAGGGTGACTACCTCCAAGTAAAACAATTTGTCAAACTGGCCGCTGGAGTTATTACCATCATCGGTAGTTTCCAGCCGACAACCGCATGTCCGAGCTGCGGCGCGATAAGCGAGCGTACATGTCAGGCTAAATCGAGGCGATTCACTTCTTCTCAGCTCCCACGAACCCAAGCGCCTGCAGCCACTTGCGATCCCGCTTGATAGTATCGAGTCGGACCCGGCGGTTCTGACTCTCCGCTTTCGCCTGAGCATAGGCGACCAAGATGCGGAAGAGCTTTCCGCGATGGCTGCCGGCTCCCAGCCACAAAGGCTGCCCAACCCGGGCAAATTCCGCCGCATAGCGCCGAAACAGTTCGTCCTCCAGGCAGACAAAGGCCTCCACCGTGCCCGGGTTCCCCTGCCGGGCGGAGCGCCCGAATAGCTGCCGATCGACCCGGGAGCTTTCGTGGAATTCGGTCAGGATGACATGGAGCCCGCCTTTCTCCTCCACCTCCGGCGCCAGCTTTATGTCGGTTCCACGGCCTGCCATGTTAGTGGCGACGGTAATACGGCCAATCTGTCCCGCTTGGGCCACAGCCTCCGCCTCCGCCTTGTCCTGGCGGGCATTTAGGACTGTGTGTGGGACGCCCTGGGCGAGCAGCAACTCGCTCAGGGCTTCCGAAGCCTCCACCGAGCGTGTGCCTACCAGGACGGCCCGTCCCGCTGCCGCCATTTCCCTAGCCCGATCCGCCACAGCCTGCCAGCGCTCGGCCGACGTCCGGAACACCCGGTCCGGCAGACGGCGGCGGCGGCTGGGCTTATGGGTGGGAATGCGGACCACCGACAGGTCGTAGACCCGCTTCAGCTCCGGCTCCACTTCCTTCGCTGTCCCGGTCATCCCCGCCAGCAGAAGGTAGCGCCCAAAGAAGCGCTGATAGGTGATCTGCGACAGGGTACGGCGCTGGCCGGTGATTTCGCAGTCCTCCTTGGCCTCAATCATCTGGTGCAAGCCCCGCTCCCAGGTCCGGTCCGGCATGACCCGACCGGTGAATTCATCAACGATCTGCACCTTGTTGTCGGCGACGATGTAGTGTTCGTCTCGCTGGAAGAGATGCAGTGCCGACAGCGCCTTGCTGATCAGTTCCTTCTGCCAGAGAGGCGATTTCCAGACCCCGTCCATTCCCTTGACCATGGCGGCCAGAGTCCCCTCGCCCGCCGCCGTTAGCCAGACATCCCGATTCTTGCCCAGGACGTAGTCCCGGTGCGGGTCTAGGCGTCCTGCGAGGGTAAGGGCCTGCCGATACACTTCCTGATCCAGATCGTCGGGCAGGGTTTCGGAAATGATGAGGGGCGTCCGTGCCTCATCAATGAGGACACTGTCGGCTTCATCGACAATCGCCACATGTAGTCCCCGCAGGATGGAAACCGGCGCCGAGTGCGACCGTTGCAGGCGGCGCAGCTTGAGCTGGGACGCCATGGTCGCGCCGAGGGCGATACGGTCCTTGAGGTAATCGAAGGTCAATTCCTTATTGGAGACATAGACGATGTCCTTGGCGTACTCGCCGCGCCGGTCATCTGGGGCCATATCCTGCTTGACGACGCCCACCTCCAAGCCGAAAAAGCTGTAAAGGGGAAGGTTCTCTTCGGCGTCTCGTTCCGCCAGGTAGTCATTGACGGTCACGACATGGACCGCCGCGCCGGCCGCTGCAGCGGTGCAGACCCCCAGGGTCGCTGCCAGGGTCTTCCCCTCCCCTGTCGCCATTTCGGCAATCCGGCCCCGCAGCAGGGTGTGCCCGGCCAACAATTGTACGTCGTGGTGGCGCTTGCCGAGGGTACGGCGGGAGGCCTCCCGGATGACCGCGAAGGCTTCGGCAATGAGATCATCTCGGAAACCAAACTTCTGCATTTGCTTCGCCGATGCCTGTAACCCTTGGCGCAGGCCATCATCGCTCCGGGTCCGGACGGATTCCTCCAGCGCATTCACCCGGTCAACGAAACGGCCGGTGCGCTTGGTTCCGCCTACGACGAAGCGCGCCGCTGCGGCTCGCAGCCACTCCTCCACCTGATGATCCGGCTGCTCAAGCCGCTCCAGGTAAGCGCCATCGCTTACCTCGATGCCGCGGCCGGTGATCAGGGCCCGAACGTCAGACACCGAAGCGACTCAGGAAAAGTTGGCGCATCCGGCGCATACCCTGCCAGGCCAGAGGTTCCCAGCCGTGGCCGAAACGAACATGGACCCGTTCACCAAAAGCCGCTGGCGGCATGCCAGCTGGCAGGGCCAAGTCCACCATGAAGATCCGCTCTATCGTCTTCACTCCATTTGGATCATTGGGCATAGTGGGAATCAGGCCACCTCCCGCCACACTCAGTGCGGCCGTCGGCAACTCGTCCACCCCGCCAGCAGGAGGCCGAACCAGGACGACATCGTGGCTATTTCCGATCCAGTCGGCAAATCGCATTTCCGCCGAGCCGAAGCGGGCCCTGACCAAATCGATATCGTCCTGGGGCACGACGACACGGGCGATCAGGGCTTGCTTCTCCAGTACGTAGCCGGCCAGATCCCCCTGCTTGAGATAACGCCCCGGCATATCCTGGGACTGGGCCGCCACCAACGTGCCATCCGTGCTGGAGTAGCCGACCAGCTTTGCTGCCCGCTCCTCCAACTTAGCGAGGATTGTTTCCTCCTGCTCCAATTGGCGGCGTGACACCGTGGCCTTTACCGGATCGGTGAATTGCTCGGAGCGATATTTGGCCTCCGCCTCGGCCACCTTAGCCCGAGATACTTCCAGCTCCATATTCAGCTGGGGATCTTCCAGTTCGAAGAGCGCTTCACCCCGGTGCACCATCTTTCCGGGCTCCACTAGCCAGCGGCGGAAAAATCCCTTTTCACCGGCTCGCAGGATAGCTTGGTCGGGAAGCCAGACAACGCCCTCCGCCCGGGTGCGCAACGGCATGGGTATCACGAAGGCAAGCAGGATGATTCCTACGGCCAGGGTACCGGAGATGCGCAGAGCCCAGGCCCGGCGCCGTTGCAGTGTGGGGCTGCGGGTGACATGGCGATAGGCTTTCCAGAGGGGCGTGGCGACGAGGGTAAAGGCGCCCCAAGCGGCGATCACGATCCCGAAGATGAAGAACTGCCCTGCCACGAACAGAATGATAGACACCGTCACAAACACCCGGTAGCACCAGGCGAGCGGCGTATAGGCAATGAGCCAGCGACTCTCCGCCTCGGTCTCCTGGGGCCGATCCAGGTCGTGTACTCCGAAGACATGCCTGTCCCAAAGGTAAGCCAAGTATCTCTGACCCCGTTGTGCCAGGTTTGGCATTTCGATGAGATCCGTGAGGATGTAGTAGCCGTCGTAGCGCAGCAGTGGATTGCCGTTCACCACCAGGGTCGACACACCGGCCACCACCATGACGTTGTAAGCAATCGCCCGCACGACGCCGGGCTCTACCAGCAGCCAGAGATAGAGGGCTAGCGCCGCCAGGAACAGTTCCACCAGCATGCCGGCTGCAGCCACCACAGCCCGCCGGGTCTTAGAAGGAAAGGACAGCGATGCCGAAGCATTCACATAGGGCGCCGGCGAAAAGACCAGGAACATCAGGCCCATCTCGTGCACTGCCCCGCCCCAGATGCGCGTAGCGAAGGCGTGTCCCATTTCGTGCAGAAGTTTCACGAAGGGGAAGACGAAGGCCATGACCAGCAGATTGCTGCCGGAGAGCACCTGGTCCGACATATTATGGGTCAGCTCCCGCCAATGGTGCCCCGCCAATGCCAGGGCCGGGAGCACGACCGCAAGCCATAGCAGTAGGCCCAGGCGCCCAAAGCACCAGGCGACATGGGGTGCCCAGCGCTGCAGGAAAGGAGCAGGGTCGAGCAAGGGCACCTTGAGGCTCATGGGATTCATCAGGTACTGCTTCAAGGTAGCCCGACGCTTCTTCTTGTAGCGCTCGAACAAGGCGGCGGAATCCGGATGTGTGTCGGCCTGTAGGAGGTCGGTTCCGTGTAGTTGTACCAGTAAATCCACCACCTCGTTCTGGGTGCAGGCATCTCCCGGCCCGGAAGCATTGGCCTTCTCCCACAGGCTTTGCACCGTCTGCATTCCGTCCATGCCGAGCACCAGGGAATAGGCCGCCGGCGACAGGCGATGGTAGCGCCCCCCTGTTTGGTCCTGGACCACGTACCAGACCTGGCCGCGATAGACGTGCCGGTGGATACGCGCCTGGGGCACCAGGCGGGGCTTCAGGTCGGCGACACTATGCCAGGAGGGGCTGAACAGGCTGCGTGCCATCCGTTACCTAAGGCAGCCAGGTCCACAGGGTGAGGATCAGCCAATCGGTGAAGCTGTGGGTCAGCACCCACCAGAGGGAGCGGCTCCCGACTTCGATCTTGCCGACTCCCTCCATGCCGGGCCTCAGGCGGGGCAAGGCTTCAGCCAGATCGGCTTCGACCCGGAAAAAATTCTTGCCGTCCTGGGCAGTGGCCACCGGTGTTACCTTCGCCACCTTGAAATCCATGGGTTCGCCGGCAATGCCGGTGATCACCATCTGGCCGGACTGATCGGCTTCAACATAACGGATTTCGCGCTCATCCACCTGCAGGATCACCCGGTAGCGCTGCAGCGGGGCGATCTCGAACAATTTCTTACCCGCTTCCACCGGCGCCCCGATCTGCTGGCTGAGGTCCCCCGACACTACAATGCCATCGAAGGGAGCCGTCAGATGGGATCGGGCGATTTTTTCCGTCACCAAGGCAAGCTGCGCTGACGACTGCCGCAGCTGCGCCCCGATCACTTGCATCGCGGTGAGGTCATGGTTGGCCCGCGCCTCCTGCAGTCGGTTTTCGTACTGGTCCCGCTCGCTCGACCACCTGGCCTCCTCGATGCGCAATTCCCGGTCATCGAGCTCAGCCAGCAACTGGCCGGCCTTCACGGTATCGCCGGCCCGCACATGGGCGGCCTGGATGAAGCCTTCGAAAGGGGCTGCCGCTACCCGTTGCACCTCGCCCTCAATGACGGTCTTGGCTGATACCCGGTACTCAATGGGTGCCAGGACCATGAGGGCCGTGACCATGAACACAGAAGCCGTAACCACTTTCCACGTCAGATGGCGGGGCCCGAATAGCTTGGCCAGGAAATCCTGGGTGTCGCGCCCCAGGCGACGGAAGGCGCCCCGCTCTGCTGCCTTCCGCTGCTCCAGGATGGGCGCCAGTAGCGCCGAGAAGGCGTCGAGCCATGCGAGGTCATCCGGGGAGAACGGCCCTGCCGCCCGCTCCAAGGTGATGAGCCCGACACAGCGCGCTCCTGCCACCATCGGGTACGAGAGAGCGGCCTGGGCACCGGAAAGGGCGCGCAACTCCTCGTGCCTGGGATTGCGCCCCTGGACGTCTGCCACCTCCCCGGCCGGCGCCTCGGGCTCGGCGAGCACAGGGGACAGCACGGGCCGGCCATGGTCATAAGCTTCTTCCATGGCTTGGACGTACGCCTTCACCAAGGCGGTGTGCTTTTCGAAGGTCGCCGACTCGGAAATGGCCGCCAGCTTCACCGTTGCCTGGTTGACCAGGCCGATGGCCACCCGGGCGCAATTGAAATGCTGGCGCAGGGTATTGGTGACTTCGAACAGAGCCTGCTGCAGCTTGCCGTGGCGCAGGGCCACGGCCGTCACTTCCAGCACCGAGCCCACCCTCTCCTTGCCGCGGATGGCCTCGTCAAGCTCTCGGCCGGCCAGGAGGTTGGCCAGCCAGGCGCTTCCCCAGTGGATTTCCTGCAATACGTCGCCGACTTCCCGATCAGAGCAGATGACTTCCAGCGCCACCACCCCGGCGATGCGCTCATCCACCATCAATGGATAGGCCACATGGGTGGCATTGGACGGTTCCGGCGCCGGCTTGACTTCCCCGCGCCGCTTGCGCAGAGCAGACTCCACTACGCCCGCCAGGCGCCCCAGGCTCGCGCTGACCTCCGGCCAGACGGCAATGGGGACATAGCTGTGATCGTCCAGGTTTTCGATGAGAACAGCGGCGGCCTGTGCTCCCGGGATGCGACCGCAGACCAGGGTCAGCCAAGCACGACAGCGTTCTTCCGCCGTCTTGGCCGAGACGAAGTCCTCCCAGGCGCGCAGGTCCTCCGCCGAACGCTCCCTGTCACCCAAGGGCGGCAGCGGCATCCCGGTGGTTTCCATCATGGTTGGGCCACCTTCTGGGTTCTAAAGTCGAGCCGGGGATCGGCCTCCTCGCTGGTCCTCACGAAAAGCGCATCCAGTGCCGTTACGTCGCCATCGGTCAGAATGCCGGCAGCAGCCTTGAGCTTGACGTGAGCTACCACCTGATCGTAGCGAGCCTTGCGGAAATCCCGCTGGGCCGCCCGCCATTGCTGCTCGGCCTGGAGGATTTCCACGTCGGTCTTGAGGCCCTTGTCGCTGCCGACCCGTGCCAGGGCCAGGGCCGACTGGGATGCCCGGATGGCCTGTATCCCCGCCTGGCTGCGGGCATAGGCGGCCTGCCAACCGTACCAAGCCTGCTTGGCCGCCAGCAGGGCCGTCCGCCTCGCCGTCTCGATATCCAGCCGCGCTTTTTCCTTCTGGGCCAGGGCCTCATCTACCTTGGCCGACTGGGTGCCGCCGGAAAAGATGGGGATGTTGAGCTGCAGGCCCACCGATCCTTGGACGATGTCGTAGCCCGCCTGCCCGGGGAACCCACCCACCGCCTGGCTGTTCTTCCCGTAACTACCCACCATGTCCAGCGTCGGATAATGGCCAGCCCACTGCTTGCGGACCTCGGCCCCTGCCGCTTCATAGGCCTGCAGGGCAGCGAGCAGGTTGGGATTGCCCTCCTCCACCAAGGTGAGCCACTTGGCCAATGGCTCCTGCGCGAGATTCGCCAAGACAACCGTGCCACGCATATAAGGCAGATTCACCTCCATGAGCGAACCCGCCAACTGCTCCAGGGCCGCACGCTTCAACTGGACATCAGTTTCCGCCGCCACCGCATCGGCCAAGGCCTGGTCCAGCTTGGCCTTGGCATCCTCTACCTGGGGCTCGCCGTGGGCGCCTAGTTCGGCGCCCCGCAGGGCCACCTGCCACTGTCTGTCGGTGGCGTCCACCTGCTGCCCGGCGAAAACAACCGCATCGCGGGCAGCGAGCAGATCACACCAGGCCGCCACCAGCTTGGCGAACAATTCCTGCTCCGCGCCGGCCAGTTGGTGTTCGGCCTGCTGGGCAGCCACTTCGGCCTGCTGCCAAGTCACGATATTGGCATAGCGCCAAATGGGCTGGGTGAGGTTAATGGTGGCCGCGTTGCTGTTGTAGCGATCCTTGGCCGGCGGTACGGATGAACCGCGGGTGTGGTAGCTGCGGTCATTGGCATTGGTGTTCCCGCTGGCAGTAAGCTGAGGCAGCATGGCGCCCAGGGCTTGATCCGTCCGGGCCTTGGCGGCGGCGACGTTGGTCTTGGCCCCGAGATAAGTTGGTTCGCTGTTGCGGGCGAGATCGAGCAGGGAGGATAGAGTCTGGCCATGGCACGACCCGGCAAATACCGCGGCAAAGCCCAGGCAAAGGCTACGCCAGTCGAGACCTACCGAGCAGACACGCAAACGGAACAACCAGCCCCCTAGATTCCGACTTGGCAAAGCAACCACTGCCAGCCCGGATATATTCACCGCCAAGACTAAAGCCCTATCGTTGTTTCATCGGCTCCATGGGGATCGCCTCATGGAGCGGCATGGGACGGAAACAAAGCGGGCGTAAATATAACAGCCATTAACATCACAGCATAGCCCGAAGGCATATTCCAGCACCCCGCCGGACTCTTCCGAGGAATGTCGAGCAGACAGACAAGCCGGCCATGGCCGAAAACAGATTCACCTGACGCAGAGTGAAGCGGTCACCCCGGCGCCGCCGGGGCGAACCGCTTTGCATTTCACTTGCCAGACTTGACCTTCAAGCCGGTGAGGTCGGCCAGGGAGGGGTTGTCCTTTCGCTTTCCACTGAAGAAATCGAGCACCCAATCCTCCTCCCTCGGTCTCTCAAGGCTGGGGGCGCAACCGCACCAATCAATCGCCGGCGCACTCGGCAGGTGATCCTTGCCCGAATTCATGAGCGAACGGTCATCGGCCTTGCTGCCGCCAACGCCCGACCACACGGTGATGCAGGCCGAGCGCTCGCCGTCGCCGTGATACCCGAGGTGCTCGCTGTGGCTGAATCCCGTGTGGTGGCCGTGGTCGTCGTGGCAGCGATCGTCATCGCGCGGCTTGGGCTGCACCGTCAGCGTAATGGTCCCGGTGGCGGTGAACTGCCCGTCTGACACGGTGTAGGTGAAACTATCGGTGCCGGTAAAGCCATGCCGAGGCGTGTAGGTGTAGGTGCCGTCGGCGTTGCGGGTTAATGAGCCGTACCTGGGCTCCCTGATACTCAGAGTCAGAACGTCGCCATCGGGATCAGTGGCCAGTTGGGCAAAATCGATCCGCGCACTTTCGCCCTGGGCCAAGGCCATGCCGACATCGCGGGCGACGGGGGCATCGTTGACCGCCAGCACGGTGACCCGGATTTGCGCTTCGACCCTGGCTACATCGTTGTTGGCCCTTTCCGTCGCGACGGCTACCGCCTTGAGGGTCAGCGTGCCGTTGAAATCCTTGGGCGGAGTCACAGCCAATTGGCCCAGGTTCCAGCCGGTAATGTCGGCAGTCGTGGCCCCCGCGCTTGCGGTGAAGCTATGGCTGCCGTCCGTCAGGGTGGCACCGACGGGCAAGGCTTCGATGGCCAGGGCCAGGGTTTCCGAACCGTCCGTGTCCTTCAACGTCGCGCTGATGGCGGAAATCCGGATGGAGCTGTCTTCCAGTCCGGTATTGGCGGGCAGCGTCTCGGTGAGGCAGATGTCGTCGATCATCATGCCCCGGCCATCCTTATCCACCTTGGTGGCTTCGGAAACGATGCGGATCGTCTGCCGGCTGCCGGTTCCGGTGAATTGGAAGGTCCGCGTCTGCCAAGCAAGGGCCGTCGCCGGGCTGACGCTCCCGTCGCCGCCGATGCGCACACCGTCCACATAGATGCCGATCCGGGTGTACTCGGCGCTGTAACCCAAGCGTCCGGCAAGGTCGAGGGAGAGGGTGTAGGCAGCCCCAGCCACGGTATCGACACTGCGCTCCAGCCCCAGGGTCTGGTGCATGTGCCCGCCCGAATTGTTGAGTTCGAGCCAGTTGGCCCCGTTGCCGGCCATGGCGCTGACGGTCCTAAGGCGGTTGCCGGCGTCCATCATCTTGTCGCCGCTGCTCCAGATCTCGAAGCCGTTGCTGCCGCCGCTGCTCGGGTCGGGGCGGGTGAGCAAGGTCCAGCCTTCCAGCTCATGGGACTGCACCAGGGTGGAGGTGCTGTTCTTGTTGCGGACGGATTCCCAGCCGGTACGGAAGACTTCCCTGCCCTCCCCCGGCCGGTCGGTGACGACCAGCGTCGGGGCATCGGCCAGCGCAGCAACGATGAGGCGCACGGTGGCTGGTAACGAATCCGCTAGGCCGTCGTTGACCACGTAGGTGAAGGAATCCTCTCCGCTCCAGTTTTCCACCGGCGTGTAAGTGACGGTGTTGTCGGCGTTCAGGGCAAGGGTGCCGTGGGCAGGCTGGTTGGCGATCTTGAGCGTCAGGGCATCGCCGTCGATGTCGGCATCGTTGCCCATCAGGGCGAGCGTAAGGCGGCCGTCTTCGTCGAGCGTGGCGAGGTCGTCGCGGGCCACCGGGGCGTCATTGACACCGACCACGGTGACCGTGACGGTGGCGGTGCTGGTGGCGCCCTCCCCGTCGGCGATCGTATAGCTGAAGGTGTCGGTGGCGCGCTGGCCCTCCTTCAAGTGCTGGAACAGGCTCCCGACGTCGTAGACCACCTGGCCGTCCACCAGGCGCACCTGGGCGCCGGCGGCGGAGTCGGTCACCGACACGATGGTCTTGCTGTCGCCCCTATCCACGTCGGTATCGTTGGCCAGCAGGTCGCTGGCCGCGTAGGCAAACGCCCCGCCATCCTCCTGCGCTTGCCGGACATCGTCCCGGGCCACGGGCCCGTCGTTGCTGCCGGTGATCTGAATGGTCAGGGTCGCCGGGGTGGCGGTCACACCGTCGCTCGCGGCATAGACGAAGACATCGGCCACCACCTGCCCCGCCCGCAGCCCCTGCACCGCGGCCGAATCGTTGGCGAGGGTATAGGTGTACCAGCCATCGCCATCGACCACGAGGGTGCCGTAGGCGCCGACGTAACTGCCCGGTGCGGCCACCGCCAGCGACGTATCGGTGTCGACATCTCGGTCATTGGCCAGCAGGTTGCCACGGGCCACGGTCGTCCCGTCTTCCTGGACGTTGGCGACATCATCGGCAGTGACCGGCGCATCGTTCTCGCCGGTAATCGTGATGGTGAGCTGTGCCGGCGTGGCGGTCATGCCGTCGCTGGCTTGGTAGGCGAAGACATCGGTGACCACCTCGCCCTCCCGCAGCGCCTGCACCACGACGGAATCGTTGGCGAGGGTGTAGGTGTAGCTGCCGTCGCTGGCAACGCTCAAGGTGCCGTAGATGCCCGCATAACGGCCCGGCGCGACGACTTGCAGGACCGCGCCGGCATCGACGTCGGTATCGTTGCCGAGCACATTGCCGCTGGCCACGAGCACGCCGTCCTCCCGGACGCTCGCCCGATCATCCGCCGTCACCGGGGCATCGTTCTGGCCGGTGATGGTAATGACGAGTTGCGCCGGCGTGGTCGTGATGCCGTCGCTGGCGGCGTAGGCAAAGGTCTCGGTTACGACTTCGCCGGCCCGCAGGGCCTGGACCGCCAGGGAGTCGTTGGCCAGGGTGTAGCGATAGTTGCCGTCGCTGTCGATCCTCAGCGTGCCGTAGGCCCCCACGTAGTCTCCCGGCTGAGCCACCGAGAGCACCGTGCCGGTGTCGATGTCGCTGTCGTTGGCGAGTACGTTGCCCACCGCCACCAGGGCACCGTCTTCCTGGACGCCGGCGGCATCGTCGGCGGCCACCGGGGCGTCGTTGGCGCCCGTGACGGCGATGGTCAGGGTTCCCGGCGTGGTGGTGATGCCATCGCTCGCGGCGTAGGCGAAGACATCGGTGACGATTTCCCCGGCCCGCAGCGCTTGCACGCCGGCGGTGTCGTTGGCGAGGACGTAGGTGTAGCTGCCGTCGCTGCCGATCTCCAGCGTGCCGTACATCCCGGCATAGCGGCCCGGTGCGGCCACCTGGAGTACGGTAGCGCTGTCCACGTCGCTGTCGTTGGCCAGGAGGTTGCCGCTGGCCACCAGGGTACCGTCCTCCTTGACACTAGCCCCATCATCGGCCGTGACGGGGGCGTCGTTCTGCCCGGTGACGGTGACGGTGAGTCGGGCGGGCGTCGTGGTGATGCCGTCGCTGGCCGCGTAGGCAAAGACGTCGGTGACCGTTTCGCCGGCCCGCAGGGCTTGGACCACGGCAGTCTCGTTGGCGAGGGTATAGGTGTAGGTGCCATCGGCGGCAAGCTGCAGCGTGCCGTAAGTCCCGGCAAATATCCCCGGTTCGGCGACCGTGAGGACGGTGCCTGCATCCACGTCGCTGTCGTTTGCCAGCACGTTGCCCTTGGCCACCGGCGCGCTGTCTTCCTGCAGGCTGGCCTGATCGTCCGCCGTGACCGGGGCGTCGTTCACCGGGGTGACGGTAAGACTGACCGTGGCGACATTGGAGTCCACATGGCCGTCACTCAGCCTGTAGGTAAAGCTGTCCTGGCCGGACCAGTCCTTGTCCGGGGTGAAGTGGAAGGTACCGTCGGCATGGAGGGTCACTTGGCCGTGGGCTGGGCCATCGACGACGACGGGAACGAAGCCCGGCTGCTGGGCGTTGAGGTCGTTGTCCAGCGCCGCGATGGCGGTGGGCGTGTCTTCGGCCAGGGTGACGGCGTCGTCCTGGGTCTGGGGCACCCCAAGGCGCAGGTCGCGGATGGTGACGTGGCTGCTGGCCGCGGCAGCGCCCTTCCCGAAGCCGATGAGGTCGAAGGAGAGATTGACCACCGTCCCGGCCGCGATACCGGCAAGGTCGATCAGGTAGGTGCGGCTGCCGTCGGCATTGCGCACCGAAGTGACGGCCCCAGCGGCATGCTCACTGCCGTCGGCCTGCAGGTTGAGGACGGCATCGTTGTGGCTGAGGCCCGTGCCGCCCAACAGCGATAGGCCGGTGTTGGCGTCGATGAGGGCGACTTCGAAGGCGTCATCGGGGGCGCCATCGACATCGTCCAGCGCCATGTCCGATACGGTGAAGGACAGGAAGCGGTCGTGCTCGCCCAGGACGAAAGCTTGATTAAGCCGTGTTTGGACAGTACCAGTCTCCTTGAGAATGGAGGCACCACTCACAAAAGCCACATCACCGCTGGTGGCCCAGTCCTGCCCGCCAGCAAACTCGGTATTGCTGAGCTTGGGGTTGGCGGCAACGGCGTAGTTCGGGCTGGGTGCGATTCGCGTGATCGAGGTCCGTGTCGAGTTCGTAATGGTGCTTGCGAAGCCGATTGCCAACAACTCGTTGGCATCCACAACCGGCAAGCGGCGCAGGCCGGGGGAAACCGTCCCCGCCATTTCATCGTGGCCATCCAGCGAATGCTCCAGGCCCAAGGCATGGCCCATTTCGTGAATCAACACGGTGAGCAAGTCGAGCTTGCCGGCGGCGGGGCTGTCGGGCGCGGCGACGAAGTCGTTGGCCGTTTCGGTAGCGATGAATTCGCTG
Source organism: Rhodocyclaceae bacterium (assembly GCA_035655235.1). Classification (GTDB taxonomy): domain Bacteria; phylum Pseudomonadota; class Gammaproteobacteria; order Burkholderiales; family Rhodocyclaceae; genus JAGTRP01. The sequence goes on from DASRUX010000438.1 coordinate 19,534, forward strand.
CTGTCTGCGGGGTTGGGATCGACATACCAGCCCCAGCCGGCACCGCTGGCGGAGAGGGTGATTTGATTGCCTTGCGTGGCGCCGGCGACGCCAGCCGGCAAGTCGCCGACTCGTACATCGACACTGGCGAGAACCGCGTTGGATGCGCCAGTGTCAAGCCAATACTCGCGAACTGTAGGGAGGAGAGATAACACCTCAGCGTCGGAAAGAGTCGTCGCCGCTCCCACACCCAACTGCTCTACGAGTTGGAAGTCAGCGCTCGTCTTGGTGCTCAATAGGGTATTGTCGCTATTGAACCCGGCATTGACATACCTACCGTCCTTTAGTTCGAACCTCACGACGCCTTTGTCGGTAACGATGAGAATCTTCTCGCTGATGATGTTCTGGGCGATTTCATCCAAGAGCGCATTGCTCTGCTCCAGTGAAACCGGCACTTCTGGCGAATTCTTCCCCGCAGGGAACTTAATCCTGAAAATGCCTTGAAGCGCGGGATTACCCACATACTCCTTGTTGAGCAGCGGCAGAATCATCTCGTCAACGGCCGCCTTCCAGCTGGCCCCCTCGGTTGGCCCGAAGGAATAGACCGCTGCGGCATCGCGGGTGGAATTGGCGGCCTTGAAGGTGGTATCAAGGGCCTTGATCGCTTGACTGTCTCTCATCAAGACTTCCAAGTTTTTGGGAATAGCAGTCGTAGCGGAGCCCGGATACTTCCCTAGGTGCGCCATCGTAGTGAGCTTTCGATCGATCAAATACACTCGATCTCCCTGTACCACGATCCCCTCGTAAGCCCGGCCATGCTCGAGCTTTCGCCCATTGATCGCAAACTCGTTCTTAAACGTCGCGTAGATCTCGAGTGCTTGCGACGGATTGTCTTTCTCCACCATTGAGCCAAACGTTCCGCGATCCCAGGCTTCTGCTTCCGCACTGCCTGTACGCTTTACTTTCACCAACATCAGCTTTCCGAAAAGACCGTGCTCAAGGGCATAGTCTGACGCTTCCTTTGCTCCGCGAATCTCGGGCCTTGAGACATACAACTCTGCGGGCAATTCGGTCGCGCGGTTTGGATTGGTCGCCTCACCGACGGCCACCTTGGGCGCGCAGGTGTTGTGGACCCAAAGACCCAGTTCACCAACGAAGTAGGTGTGGAAATCCTCGACCTCGATATTGAAGACGGTAGTACGGAACTCTGTTGCTGTCGGCGGCCCATCGGTGTCACTAAAACCCACCAAGTCGTCGCCGGTAAATGTGGCCCCTTGGAAGGCAATCCTGACCTTGCTCGCGGCCCGATCTACATAGACGAAGGGATCAAAACTATCGACTTGAGTATTGCCATCAAACCGCATGGTGTAGCCGGCGTCTTCATCGCTGCCAATTGCTTGGCCAATGTACACGAATTGGGCGTTCGCCGTGACATAGACTGGCACCCCCAGCGCCCCGTACTCGTTGAAAAACCCTGCCCTGCGTCCGTCCGCCCGATCAAAGGCCCAAGTGTCGACCTTGTATCGAGCGCCACAGTCCCATAGCTCCCCTGCGGTTACCCACCCATGTGTATCGACCCAGAACGGATGCTCCGGCGTCGCAAATAGGAACTCCACCAGAATCTCCGAACCGTCCTCGTTCATCGCGCCATCCGCACATATGGTTCTAATTTCCTGGTGTTCCTTTCTGAAGGTACGCATAACGCGTTTGAAAGCCTTCTCCCCAGTGGCCTCCGACTTGGAAAGGACCATGTCGCCCACCTGAATTTTCTCGATCGGCACCAGACCTTTGTCGGTCCACACTGGCGTGCCGGCGACGAAGCAGGGATTGTCGGCTGTTTGCAGTTCGCGCAGTTCAGCCTCCTTGAGAGCATTGCCGGAAAACTTCCCTCTAAGCTCTGCCTTAAGCCTATCTATCGGCGGCAACGGATGGCTCGCCAGAAACTCCTCCGCAAACTCTTGGCGGAGCAACGATGCTTTTGCTCCCTCCCGCAATTGGGCCCGCAGTTGGTAGGTCGCCAGGAGTCTTTCCTCAAGCGACTGCACAGGCGATTTTGCGAGCCAGTCGGCAAGGCGCCTAACCTGCTCCGCATACCACGCTTCGGCCTCAGAAAAAGCCAGCGTACCGCGCTTCGGTGTTTCGCAGAACTTGAGGCCGTTATAGGAAATCTCTGTCGCGCCTTCGATGATTGCCGGCACTTCTCGCGTAAGCGCAATGCTGGTATTGCGAGATTCAGCCTGCAGCCCGGCGTAGGACTGGTCCACTTTATTCGCCAGCCAGCGCCACGCGGCGCGCAGCGTCTCCTGCACATCGCTTTCCGCGACCCGGCCGCCGAGGGCGCCCAGCGCCCCACCCAAGCCCGCTCCTATGACAGTGGATTGTGCGATTTCTCTGAGACTGATACCCAGATGGCCATCGCGGCCGCCGCTCTCAACATAGATCACATTGGCGCCGGCCTGCTCGATCAAGTTGAAGACTTCGCCCATAGCCGCACCACGCAAAGCCATCTCTTCCGCCACGGCGCGCCAACCGGTCTGCGTCAGCTTGATGGTCGCGCCCGACGCCAGGGAACCGCTCACCACAAACGCCGCCGTCGTCGTCGCGAAGTCGATCGCGTTGCCCCACTGCATTTCGTTCTTGCTCAACTGCCCAGTGTGGTACTTATACACCCGCTGATCGGCGCGTTGCATATAGCCGCCGGTCAGGAGATTTATGCCACTGACAACCCAGCCTAAGGCACCGTCCAGCCCTGCCGTGAGCGGTACGACTGGTTCTTTGGGCACCGCAACCAGCTTGGGTTCCGGCACGGCCGTCCTGCCGAACGTCGGGAATCTGCCCGGCGCGGCATAACTGCCGAGGTTCATCCATCCACTAAACGCCTGGCCGTTCCCCGCGTCATCGTAGCGTGCCGGTGTAAGTGCCGGGATCAGCGGCGCAGCCTGCGACGATGTTGGATCGCTCGGCAGATCGCGATCGATCGGGTATTCGCGTTGCGGATCGCGCTGGTAGGCATTGATGGCCCCCTGGATCAGCTTGGGCGCGTTCCACACGTAGAGTGAGTACGACATCGCGGCATTTAGATCGAGGTTGGGCTCGTAGTTCCACACGTCGGCGAACAAGCTGCCATCCGCCGCAAGCGACAGACGCCGCACGGCGCTGCCGACGATGGGCGTGGTGGCGCCCAGATAGACCGGCGGCTGACCGTTGGCGCCGAACGGGTTCTTGATGACGCCGACCTTGCCGCCGATCTGGGTGTGAGGCACGTCGTTGAGGTATTGCGCCACCAGCGGATCGTTGAACCAGAGGTTGAAGTCGGAAACGATCGCATACTGTTCGCCATCGTAATCGACCACAACGGCGCCGGCAGCGGCCTGGATGTCTTCGTGGTAGGTCTTTTGCGTACCCCACATGGCGGTTTGGCGCTCGGCATCGTAACCAAGGTAAGTGTTCGGCACATGGCCATCCAGCTTGGTCGATTGCAGACTGATCGTAGTCGCGGCATTGATCTGCCCACTGTCATCGAAACCCAGGGTGATTCCAACCAGGCCGCGCTGCATGTCGCCGCGATTACAGACGATGAACTGGCCCGAATCCCTGCCGCTGGCGATATAGGTGGGAAGCTTGCCCATGCCCGGGCGCGGATACAAGCTGTTGTCCAGGGCTTTCACGGCACTCGCAGGCACTTTGCCGTCCGCTTCGATCTGATTGATGTCGACGAAGGCGACGGTACCGGCGTTGCCGTTCCCGCCGCCCGAGGCGGTAATTCCAAGATAGCTGTCGTTGTTGATGGCCAAGCCGACAAAATTGCTCACGTCGCCAAGCTGGGGCAATCTCAGAGTCTGCTGAAGCGTCAGAAAATCGCTGCTTTGTTGATCGACATAGATGCGGCTCAGTGCGCCACTCCCGGTAGCCGAGTCGCTTTGAGCGACGTACATCCAATTGTCATTGATTACCAAGGAGTTGATGCGGGCAGTACTAGCCAGATCAAATGTGTAGGCCACCTCGTTGGTCGAAAGATCGACCAGGTAGACCTGACCCTTGGCGCCGGCGACATAGGCGAGTGTGCCGTCCGCGCTGTAGGCGACTCCCTGGCTGGCGCCGCGCGCCAGTTCCAATGCGCCACCGGATGCGTCCTTTGTGATGGCTCTGGCCAAAGTCAGCGGGGCGCCGGCGGCGCCGGGTACATAGAGCTGAATGCTGTCCGGCGTGGCGACGACCGACTTGTTGGTACCGTCCTGCCAGGCTTCGACGGGTTGACTGTCCAGCGTCGGCCCTTCTCTTTGAACACCGTTGGAATCGG
>DASRUX010000439.1:0-15454 GCA_035655235.1 Rhodocyclaceae bacterium
CGGATGAAGTCCAGGAACAACAGGCCGTCCCCCTCCAGCCGGTCCCGGTAGCGGCATTCGAGCAGGGTGCTGAAGCTGTTGATGCGGCCCAGGGGGGCGCGCAGGTCGTGGGATGCGGCGAAGGTGAAACCCTCCAGCTCCCGGTTGGCCGCCAGCAACTCGGCGGTGCGCTGGGCGACCCGGCTCTCCAGTTCGGCGTTGATGTCCTCGATGGCCTCCATGGCCCGCTTGTTGTCGGTGATGTCGATGCAGGCACCGACGTAGCCGGCGAAGATGCCGTCGGCCTCGAAGCGGGGCACGCCCTGGTCGCTGACCCAGCGGTATTCCCCGTCATGACGCCGCAGACGGTATTCCATGGCGAATGCCTCTCGGTGCTCGAAGGCATCGTTGTAGGTCTGGAGGCAAGGGGCGAGGTCGTCGGGATGGACGCCCTCCGCCCAGCCGCCATGCCTTTCCTCGTCCATGCAGCGGCCGGTGAAGGCCAGCCAGGGCCGGTTGAACCAGTAGCATTCCCGGTCGTTGCCGGCGAGCCAGATCATGGCCGGCGCATAGTCGGCCAGCAGCCGGAAGCGGGATTCGCTTTCCTGTAGCGCCGCTGACCGCTTCTGCAAGAGGCCGGCGGCCTCGCCCATGGCGGCGGCGACCTCCGCCGCTTCCCGTACGGACACCGGGGACGGGGCGATTGCTTCCCCAGCCCCCAGGGCGGCTGCCGGGGCGAGGAGGGCCTGGAAGGAACGGGCGATCATGCCGCCCACGATCCAGGCCAGGCACAGCCCGGCGGCGAACAGGGCGGCGATCCCGAAGAGCACCAGGAGCAGGCGGCGGGACAGCCGGGCGGCGAGTTGCTCCTGGGGAATGTTGATGGCCACGCTCCAGCGGGTGAGCGGCGAGCGGGCGAAAACCGACAGGACCGGGACGCCGTCCTTCATGATGAAATCCACGGCGCCATCGCCCCGGCCCGCCTTGCTTTCCAGGTATCCGGCCGCCGGCTTCTGGCCCAGGTATTTTTCCCCTTCCCGGGTGCGGGCGACGATGGTGTCGGTGCCGTCGAGAATGGTGGCGACCCAGCCGGGCGGGAAATGCTGGGCCTCCAGGATGGCAGTGAAATGTTCGGGCGGGATGGGGGCAAGGAGAACGTAGGCGACTTCCTGGCGGACGATAACGGGAACGGCCACGGTCATCACCAGGTGGTCGATCGTCGCTCCGCGGTAGAGGTTGGAAACCTGGGGCTCTCCGGTTTCGATGACCCGGCGGACCAGTTCCGGGTTGCCGGTCCTGGGCAGGGGCTGGCCCCATTCCCGACGGGTATTGACGAGCTGTTGTCCTGTTTTGTCCACCAGCGCCACGCTGTCGACCAGGCTTGTCCGCTTGAGAGCCTGGCGAGCCTGGGCATGGAAGCCGGCCAGGTCGCCCCGGGCCAGGAGGTCGCTGCTGGCCAGTCCCTGGGTGAGAGCTTCCGAACGCAGTATCCGGTTGTCCACCGCCTGGGCCAGGGCGCGGGCCGTCTGCAGGGTGTCCTTCTCAAGCTGGGCCCGGCCTTCCCGGTATTCCCTGGCCAGGAAGATGCCGGCGCCGATGATGCCCGGCAGCAGGCAGGCCAGGACGAGCCAGATGAGGAGGGTGCGGACCGACCATTGCCTATCCCGGCCGGGTCCGGATAAGGCCGGCGGCGGGGTGTCCCTCGGGCCCGATTCCGGGGGGCGGGGAGCGGGAAGGCTTCCGGGGCGTCTCGTCTTGGCGGCGGTCACGGGGCCGTTGTCTCCGGGGAATGTTGTCCGTGCGGTATGGGATATGACCCCATTATACGTGGGGAAAATGGCCGTTCCCGCAGGATCGGAAAGGACTGCCGTTGGCGGAAAAACGGGGCATAATCGGCAGCCCTATGGCCTCTTCCGACCAGACCTCCATCCCCAATCGCGCCGAGACCCTCAGGGTCCTGCGGATGATGGGGGATTACGCCCCCATCCTCATGCTCGGCAGCGACGGGGACGATGTCGGCACCCGCTGGCTCCTGCACGGGCATCCCATCCAGCCGGCCATCGCCCGCTACCTGATGCGCCTGCAGTTCGTGGAGGATTCCGGCCATACCGAGTTCGGTGCCCGGACTCTCGCTTTGACGCCCCGGGGCATTCGCTTCCGGGAGGATGGCGTCGCCTGGTGGTCTGGCCTCAGCTGGTTCCAGAAATTATGGGTCACCGTCTTCGGGTGATCAGAACAGAAGGTCGGTCTTGAATCCGATCCGCACCGCGCCCCAATGCCGGCCGCCGATGCGGATGGGCATGGACAGGTCGTTGAGGATTTCGCCGGTATCCCGGACGTAGGTCTGGAACAGGGACGGCTTCTGGTTCTTGGCCAGCTTGATGCCCACCGGGTCGTTGAAGATGCGCTTGTGGCGGCACTTGGCCAGGTCGACGGCGGGGTCGCCGGTGGGGGCATTGGAGAAGACGCCGTTGTGGGCCGGGGCGTAGCCGTTGGTATCCACCGCCAGGGAATAGGCCAGGCCCTTCATGTCCTTCAGGAAATCGTCGTAGAGCCGGGTCAGCTCGGCGTCGCACTGGCCGTCGTAGACCGTGGTGTAGCGCTTCGGGTTGGAGCCGGCGATTTCCTTGTAGGACTGGTCGAAGACATTGACTCCCCGGTCCGCCATGCGCTGCAGCACCGCCGCCACCCGGTCGCGGAAGTCGCCGCACTTGTCGTGGATGGTGTCGAACATGCTGTCGCCGGTGCGGAAGTCGGCCAGGGTGCCCTGGAGGTCTTCGGTGGATTCCCGCAGGGTCTTGGCGGAATCCTGGCACTGCTTCACCTTGCCCGAGACATCCAGCGCATGGTTGCGGATTTCCTCCACCTCGCCGTGGATGCTCTGGTTGTTTTCCTTGAGGTTGCGGATGGCGTCGGCGATGGTGCCGAGTTGCTCGGAAGTCCGCTGGAATTCCTCCACCATGGCGTCCAGGTCGGCGGCGGAGGTTTCGATATGGTCGTTGGCCTCGGTCACGTCGCCGACGATGGCCTTCGTCTTGTCCGAGGTATCCGCCACCAGGGAAATCATGGATTCGGTGTTCTGGCGGATGACCTGGGTGGCAGTCTTCACCTTCTCGGCCAGTTTCCTCACCTCGTCCGCCACCACCGCGAAGCCCCGCCCCGCCTCGCCGGCCCGGGCGGCCTCGATGGCGGCGTTCAACGCCAGCAGGTTGGTCTGATCCGAAATGTCGTTGATGAGGGAGACGATCTCATTGATGCGGGTGGAGCTGGCATGCAGTTCGCCCACGGTGGTGGAGAAGTGCTGGATGTGTTCGTTGGTGGCCCGCATGGTGACGGCCACCGTATGCATCTGCTCCAGGGAGCGCTGGGCCAGGGTCAGGTTGTTGTGGGTGGAGCCCTCGATGGCGTCGGCATTGGCGGTCACTTCGCCCACCGCCTGGTTCACCCGGTTGCTGGAATCGAACACCGCCATGGCCAGCTCCTCCTGGCGTTTCACGGCCTCGCCGGTGAGCTGGACCAGGTGGTTCATGCGGGCCGCATCGGCGGCGATGCTGACGCTCCTTTCCCGTGCATGGACGATGAGGCCCCGCACCTTGCCGAAGAAGCGGTTGAGGTTGGCCGCGACGCGCCCGGCCTGATCGCCGCCGCTGCTGCCTACCGCCAGGGAAAGGTCGGCATTGCCGTCGGCGATGGCGGCCACGTCCCGTTCCAGCTTGGCGACATCGCCGCCATTTTTCCCGCCGGCCAGGAAGCCGGCAATCAAGCCGATGACGACGACGGCGACGGCGCCGTACCAGCCGGCGGCAGCGCCGTACCAGCCGGCGGCAGCGCCGCCCGCCAGGGCCGCCACCGCTGCCGCCTGGATAATGGCGATTCCGGCGATGGCGCCGATCCCCAGGGTTTTGTTGCCCATGACTCCTCCTCTTCTTATTGTCCCCGGGCCCGTGAGGCTTGGGGTGTCTCTCCTATGCGGAAGATCATAGCGGCAGGCCGCCCCAGTGTCACTGTTGCGGCGCAATAACCGGGATCAGCGTTTCTGGCGTTCGGCGGCCCGGCTGTGGTGGGCGGCGTAGGCCCGGTGGGCGGCGGCCTCGGCGGCGCCGCTGTCGTGCCGGTAGCCCTGCTCGGACAGCACCGCCGACAGGGCCGAGAGGGCGAGCAGCACATTCTCCGGCTGGCTCGAATAGCCCATCAGCCCGAAACGCCAAACCTTGCCCGCCAGGGGGCCGAGGCCGGCGCCGATCTCGATGTTGTATTCGTTGAGCAGGGTCTTCCGTACCGCCAGGTCGTCGATGCCCTCCGGGATGCGGACCGCGTTCATCTGGGGCAGGCGGGCGCCTTCCTTGACCAGGTATTCCAGGCCCAGGGCTTCCAGTCCGGCCTTCAATGCCTCGTGGTTGCGCTGGTGCCGGGCCCAGGCGTTCTCAAGCCCTTCCTCTTTGAGGAGCAGCAGGGCTTCGTGGAGGGCGTAAAGGCTGTTGCCGGGGGCAGTGTGGTGGTAGGTGCGCTGGGTTTCGCCCCAGTAGGACAGTACCAGGTTGAGGTCCATGAACCAGCTCTGCACCTTGCCCCGGGTGCGGTTCTTGACCTTCTCGATGGCCCGTTCGGAAAAGCTCACCGGCGACAGGCCCGGGGTACAGGACAGGCATTTCTGGCTGGCGGAATAGACGGCGTCGGCCTGCCAGGCGTCCACCCGAACGGGGGTGCCGCCGAGGGAAGTCACGGTGTCGACAATGGTCAGCGCCCCGTGCCGGCGGGCGATGTCGCACAGGGCCTGGGCGTCGGACTGGGCGCCGGTGGAGGTTTCGGCATGGACGAAGGCGATGGTCTTGGTGTCGGGATGGGCTTTCAGCAGTTCTTCCAGTCTGTTGGGATCGATGGGCTCGCCCCAGGTCTCGTCCAGGATGACCGGCACGCCGCCGCAGCGCTCGACGTTTTCCAGCATGCGCCCGCCGAACACGCCGTTGCGGCAGACGATGACCTTGTCGCCGGGCTCCACCAGGTTAACGAAGCAGGCCTCCATGCCTACCGAGCCCGGGCCGGACATCGGAAAGGTCAGGGGATGGGTGGTCTGGAAGGCGTAGCGCAGCAGTTCCTTCAGTTCCTCCATCATGGTGACGAAGGCCGGGTCCAGGTAGCCGATCACGGTCTGGGCCAGGGAGGCGATCACCCGGGGGTGCATCTCGGAGGGGCCGGGGCCGAGGAGGGTGCGGCGGGGCGGGTGGAAGGACTGGATGCGGCGAGGCGTGTTCATGGCTTGTCTCTCTTTCTTGTCGTCATGGTCAAAAAAAAGCCGCCCAGGGGGGCGGCTTCTTGGAGCGTGCTTTCGGCTTACAGTTTCCGGGCGTTCTTGGCCAGGTAGGAGGCCACGCCTTCGGGGGAGGCTTCCATGCCGGGCTTGCCCTTGTTCCAGCCGGCCGGGCAGACCTCGCCGTGCTCTTCGAAGAACTGGAGGGCGTCCACCATGCGGATCATCTCGTCGATGTTGCGGCCCAGGGGCAGCATGTTCACGACCTGGTGCATGACCACGCCGTTCTTGTCGATCAGGAAGGAGCCGCGCAGGGCGACGCCGGCGGGTTCGAATTCCACGTCGTAGGCGCGGGCGATTTCATGCTTGACGTCGGCGACCATGGGGAAGCCGACCTGGCCGATGCCGCCTTCCTTGACCGGGGTGTTCTTCCAGGCCAGGTGGGTGAATTGGGAGTCGATGGAGACGGCGATCACTTCGACGCCGCGCTGCTTGAACTCTTCCAGGCGATGGTCGAAGGCGATGATTTCGGAGGGGCAGACGAAGGTGAAGTCCAGGGGGTAGAAGAACAGGACGACGGGCTTGCCCTTGAAGTCGGAGAGCTTGAGCTCCTTGATCTCGTTATTGCCATAGACGGCGGTGGCGGTGAAATCCGGGGCTTGCTTGCCAACGAGAACGGCCATGAAAATCTCCTTGCAATATGCTTCTTGGTTGGGGGGAACGGCTGAATTTAACCAAGGGCCGATTGGCTGTCAAACCGGCCGGCATGGGCTCAATCCGCCCGGCATATCGGCCTAGGCGGTGGGCGCCTGGTGGAATCCGGAGGGGATTTCCCCATCCCAAGGGATGACCTCGACTTCCCGGACCAAGGCCGACGGCGGACCGCGGTGGGCCCATTCGATCAGCGCCGCCACCTTGTCTTCCGGGCCGCTGGCTACGGCTTCGACCCGGCCGTCCCGGCGGTTGCGTACCCAGCCGTCCAGACCGAGGCGTTGGGCCTCGATGACCGTGGAAAAGCGGTAGCCGACACCCTGGACGAGGCCGGTGACGAGCAGGTGACGGACGACGGTGGCAGCCATGGCGATTAGACCGGGTTGCCGGCGGCGGGTTGTTCCGCCGTTTGGGTTTTGCCGCTGCTACGCACCGCCGCCAGGATGCCCCGCAGGATTTCGATGGGCTCCGGCGGGCAGCCGGGAACCACCACGTCCACCGGGATGATCTTCGCCACCCCGCCGCAGGAGGCGTAGCTTTCGCCGAAAATGCCGCCGTCCCGGCCGCAGTCCCCCACGGCCACCACCAGCTTGGGGTCCGGGGTGGCGTCGTAGGTGCGCTTCAGGGCCATGGCCATGTTCCGGGAAACCGGGCCGGTGACCAGGAGCATGTCGGCGTGGCGCGGGCTGGCGACGAACTTGATGCCCAGGCCTTCCAGGTTGTAGTAGGGGTTGTTCACGGCGTGGATTTCCAGCTCGCAGCCGTTGCAGGAGCCGGCGTCCACCTCGCGGATGGTCAGGGCCTTGCCGAGGATGTCCAGGATTTCCTGCTGGATGCGCCCGCTCTCCTGGCGGTATTCGTCCCCGGGCGCCGGGGTCGGCTCGCTCACCAGGCCGGTGCGGGCGATTTGCTTAAGAAGCTTCCACATCAGCGGTCATGCCCCGCGTAACTGAGGTTGAAGGATTTGTTGATGAGGGGGAAGTCGGGGACGATGTTTCCAATCACCGCGTGCTCCAGCACCGGCCAGTTTTGCCAGGACGGGTCGTGGCAATGGCAGCGGCGGATGCGGTCGGCACCGTCCAACTCCAGGGCCACGAAGACCTCGCCCCGCCAGCCCTCGACCCAGCCGGCGCCGAAGGGGCCCGGTGCCTTCCCGGCGGACGAGGCCAGCAGGTCGCCGGGAGGCAGGCCGATGGCCATGGCGCGGATGAGGCGCAGGGATTCCAGTACTTCGTCGAAGCGGACCTTGGCCCGGGCGGCGACATCGCCGTTCTTGCCCATGGCCGGGGTGGCGTCCAGTTCCACGTAGGGAGCCTGGCCGAAATCGCTGCGCAGGTCGCGGGCGATGCCGCTGGCCCGCCCGGCCAGGCCGGTGAGCCCCAGTTGGGTCGCCAGCTCCCGGGTGACCCGGCCGGTGGTGATGAAGCGGTCCTGGAGCCCTGGGTGGTCTTCGTAGATGGCGCGCAGGGCCCGCACTTCCCGGTCCAGGTCGGTGCATTGCCGGATGAGGCGGTCGGCGCCGTCGGGCCGCAGGTCCACGGCCACGCCGCCGGGGACGATGCAGTCCATGATGAAGCGATGGCCGAACAGGGCCTTGTTGAGGCGTAGCCAGTCTTCCTTGAGGCGCAGGAACTGGGCGAGGCCGAAGCCCAGGGCCGCGTCGTTGCCCAGAGCGCCCAGGTCGCCCAGGTGGTTGGCCACCCGCTCCCGCTCCAGGAACAGAGCCCGCAGCCAGGCGGCCCGGGCCGGGACGGCCGTGCCGGCGGCGGATTCGTAGGCCATGGAGTAGGCCCAGGCGTAGGCGACGGTGGAATCGCCGGAAACCCGGCCGGCCAGGCGGTGGCCCTCCCGGGGATGGAGGGATTCGAAGCGCTTGTCGATGCCCTTGTGCTTGTAGCCCAGGCGCTCTTCCAGGCGCAGCACCTTTTCGCCCACCACGGAAAAGCGGAAATGGCCCGGCTCGATGATGCCGGCGTGCACCGGCCCGACGGGGATTTCATGGACGCCGTCCCCCTCCACCCGCACGAAGGGATAGTCGGCCAGATGGTGATCGGGGAAGGTCTCATTGCCCGTGGCCGAGCGGCGCAGGGGATGGAACTCTGCCGGCCAGGCCCCGTGGTTGAGCCAGGGGCGGCGGTCCTCGGCGCCTTCGGGGACGATGTCCAGGAGGTCGGCGGCGGCCCGTTGCAGGCGGTTGGCCCAGGGAAAGAGGCCGGCCAGGTCCGGGTAGGCGGGTTCGCCAGCGGGCAGGGGCAGGTCGAGCCAGACGAGGCCCTGGTCGTCGGCGTAGGCCGCGCAGACGACGAGGCCGGCATCCCGCTCGCTGCCCCACAGGGATACCAGGCGCCCGCCTCTTTCGGCGAAGAATTGGGCGGCGGCCAGCCAGCCGTCCCGGTCCACCGTCCCGCGCCGGATGGGCAGGGGGGCAGGCAGGGCTTGCAGGGGGATATCCAGGCCGGGAAGGGGCATCGCTCAGCCTCCGATCATGCTGGCGGCCTGGCGGTACCAGCCGTCCAGGTAGGGGGGGATGTAGAGGCCCAGCATCAGGCCCAGGCCCAGGTGCACGAACACCGGCACCAGGGACGGCGGATGGGCCAGGGGCTTCAGGTGGGTGTCGCCGAAGACCATGGGCTGGACGCGGCTGAAAATGGCGGCGAAGGCGACCCCCAGGGCCAGGAGCAGGAAGGGCGTCGCCCAGGGGTGGTCCCGCATGGCGGTGGTGAGGATGAGGAATTCGCTGGCGAAGACGCCGAAGGGCGGCATGCCGAGAATCGCCAGCGCTCCCAGCATGAGGCCCCAGCCGACGGTGGGATTGACCTTCAGAAGTCCGCGAATGTCCTCCATGATCTGGGTGCCCGCCTTCTGGGCGGCGTGGCCGACGGCGAAGAAGATGGCGGACTTCACCAGGGAATGGACGGTCATGTGCAAGAGCCCGGCGAAATTGGCGATGGGGCCGCCCATGCCGAAGGCGAAGGTCATCAGGCCCATGTGCTCGATGGAGGAATAGGCGAACATGCGCTTCACGTCCTTCTGCCGGGACAGGAAGAAGGCGGCCGCTACCACCGAGACCAGGCCGAAGCCGATCATCAGGTCGCCGGCGAAGCGGCCGTGCAAGGCGCCGTCGGTGAGAACCTTGCAGCGGATGACGGCGTAGAGGGCGACGTTGAGGAGCAGCCCGGAAAGCACCGCCGAGATGGGGGTAGGGCCTTCGGCGTGGGCGTCGGGCAGCCAGTTATGCACCGGCACCAGGCCGACCTTGGTGCCGTAGCCCAGGAGCAGGAAGACGAAGGCCAGGGAGATGATGGTGGGGTTGAGTTGGCCCTTGATGGCTTCCAGGTTGGTCCACAGCAGGGAACCACCCCCTTCGCCGATGATGGGGTTGGCCGCCATGTAGAGGAGGATGGTGCCGAACAGGGCCTGGGCGATGCCGACCCCGCACAGGATGAAGTATTTCCAGGCCGCCTCCAGGCTGGCCGGGGTGCGGTAGACCGAGACCAGCAGCACGGTGGTCAGGGTCGCCGCCTCCATGGCCACCCACAGGATGCCCAGGTTGTTGGTCATCAGGGCCACCAGCATGGTGAAGGAGAAGAACTGGTACATGCTGTGGTAGAGCCGCATGCGGCGGGGCGTCATCTTGCCGTGGTCCAGCTCCACCAGCATGTAGGGCCGGGAGAAAATGGCGGTGGTGAGGGCCACGAAGGCGGTCAGGGCCACCAGGAAGACGTTGAGGGGGTCGATGAACAGCTCATGGCCCAGGGCGAAGGCGGGGCCTTCGGCGATGATCTGGGCGGTGAGGGCGGCGGCGGACAGGAAGGTGCCCAGGCTGAAGGCTACATTCACGTCCCGGGCGTAGCCCCGGTGGCCGATCAGGGCCAGGACGAGGCCGCCGAGGAGCGGGGTGCCGAGCACGAAGTAGAGCGCGGTCATCGCCTCAATCCTCCTTGAGCTTTTCCAGGTGGCGGATGTCCAGGCTGTCGAACTGCTCGCGGATCTGGAACATGAATACGCCGAGGATGAACATGCCCACCAGCACGTCCAGGGCGATCCCCAGCTCCACCACCATGGGCATGCCGTAGGTGGCCGAGGTGGCGGCGAAGAAGAGGGCGTTCTCCATGGTGAGGAAGCCGATCACCTGGGGGACGGCCTTGGCCCGGGTGATCATCATCATGAAGGAGAGCAGCACGCAGGCCAGGGCGATACCCAGGGTGCCCCGGGCGATGGAGGCGGAGAGCTTGGCGATGGGCAGGGCCAGGTTGAAGGCGAAGACCACCAGGACGATCCCTACCAGCATCAGGGTGGGGATGTTGATCATGGTCTCGATGTCCCAGCGCACGTTCAGGCGGTCGATGAGCCGGTGCAGCAGGTAGGGGATGAGGATCACCTTGAGGGCCAGGGTGAGCACCGCCGAATAGTAGAGGTGGTGCTGCTTGGTGACGTAGGCCACCACCAGGGTGCCGCCCACCACCGCCGCTCCTTGCAGGGTGAAGAGATGGATGAGGGTGAGGATGCGGCGCTGGGAGAGCATGGCGAAGGCCAGCATCAGCATCGCCGCGGCGAAGAGGTTGATGAACTGGGCGATAAGGTGGTCCATTCACGCTCCCAGGAGGAAATGCACCAGCATGCCGATGACGGCGAGCAGGAAGGCGGTAGCCAGGAATTCCGGCACCCGGAAGATGCGCATCTTGGCGCTGACCGTCTCGACGAAGGCCAGCAGGAAGCCGCCGATGGCGAGTTTGAAGACCAGGGCGGGCAGGGCGAAAAGGAGCGCCGTCGGGTTCTGGGCCTCGGCGATGCCCCAGGGGAAGAAGAGGGCCAGGCCGATGCAGGAATAGGCGAAGAGCTTGAGGGCGGCGGCCCACTCGAGCAGGGCCAGGTGGCGGCCCGAATACTCCAGGATCAGGGCCTCGTGGATCATGGTGAGTTCCAGGTGGGTGGCGGGATTGTCCACCGGCACCCGGGCGTTCTCGGCGAAGGAGACGAAGGTGAAGGCGAGGCCCGCGAAGGCGAGGCTCGGGTAGATGGCGAATTCCTTGTGGGCCAGGCTCTCGACGATGCTGGTCAGCGCCGTGGACTGGCTGATCAGGGAGGCGGTAAACAGTACGGTGAGGAGCGCCGGTTCGGCCAGGAAGCCGATCAGCATCTCCCGGCGGGCGCCCAGGGTGCCGAAGGAAGTGCCGATGTCCATGGCGGCCAGGGAGATGAACACCCGGGCCATGGCGAAGAGCCCTACCAGGGCGATGGCGTCGGCGGCGAGCGACAGGGGCAGCTCGGTGGACAGGGTGGGGATGATGGCGCAGCTCAGGGTCATGCAGCCGAACACTACGTAAGGCGCCGCCCGGAACAGGGGGGAGGCGCTTTCCGCCACCACCGATTCCTTGTTGAAGAGCTTGTGCAACATCCGGTAAGGCTGCAACAGGCCGGGGCCCCGGCGGTTCTGGAGCCAGGCCCGCCACTGGTTGACCCAGCCCATGAGGAGGGGGGCCAGGGCCAGGGCGGCGACGATGGCGAGGGCTTGGGAAAGGAAACCGGTCGGGCTCATCGCTGCACCAGGAGAAGCATGAAGATGAGGGTCAGGAAGCTGTAGAGCAGATAGACGGCGATGCGCCCCTGTTGCAGGCGGCCGATCTTCTCCGCCAGGAATTCGACGGTGCGGGCCACCGGCAGGTACAGCCAGTGCCAGAAGTTGTCTCCCACCGTGACCTGGTAGCGGGGCTCCTTGTCGAAAGGCGTCGGCAGGTGGCGCTCCAGGCGGAAGAAGGATTCGAAAATCTGCCGGATGGGCTGTCCGAAGCCTTCCGCCGAGTCCTGCATGCGGGCCGTCTGCCAGGGATGGCCGCAATCCCAGGGGGCCGAAAGGCGTGCGCGGCCGTGGTAGAAGACCCGCACCAGCCCGAAGGCCAGGGCCCAACACACCACCACCCCGGCCAGGAACAGGAGGGGACTGTAGCTGGCCCGCTCCACCGAGGTCGGCGCCAGCAGCAGCCAGCCGGTTGCCGCCACCTTCGGGCCGAGGCCGGCGCCCACCAGGGGGCGGGTGACATGGTCGATGAACTGGATGAGGAGGGTGGGGAAAAGGCCGAGGGCGATGCACCAGCCGGCCAGCCAGATCATGCCGATCTTTTCCCAGGGGCCGGCATCCTGGGCCTTGTGGAGCTTCTCGTCCCGGGGCTGGCCGAGGAAGATGACCCCGAAGAACTTGACCATGGCGTAGCCGGCCAGGGCCGCGATGAGGGCGATGGCGGCGGCGACGATGGGGATGAACATGTTGAGGAAGGAATCCGGCAGCCCCGGGGTGAACAGGAAGCTCTGGAGCAGCAGCCATTCCGAGACGAAGCCCGACAGGGGCGGCAGGCCGGAGCTGGCGAAGACCCCTACCAGGACCAGCCAGGCGACCCAGGGCATGAAGCGGATCAGCCCCCCCAGGTGGCCCAGGTTGCGCTCGCCGGTGGCGTGGAGTACGGAACCGGTGCCGACGAACAACAGGCTCTTGAAGAAGGCATGGCTGACGGCGTGGTACAGGCAGGCGGTCAGGGCCAGGGCGGCCAGTTCCACCATGCCGTAGGACTTGAACAGCAGGGCCAGGCCGATGGCGGCCAGGAGGAGGCCGATGTTCTCGATGGAGGAATAGGCCAGGAGCCGCTTCATGTCCGTCTGCACGGTGGCGAAGACGACGCCGAACAGGGCGGTGATGAGTCCCAGGGCGAGGAGGGCGACGCCCCACCAGCCGAGCTGGACATGCAGGAGGTCGAAGGACACCCGCAGCAGCCCGTAGATGGCGGTCTTCAGCATGACCCCGCTCATCAGGGCGGAAACCGGGGAGGGGGCGGCGGGGTGGGCTTCGGGCAGCCAGATGTGGAGGGGCAGCATGCCCGCCTTGGCGCCGAAGCCGAGGACCGCCAGCAGGAAGGCGGCGGAAGCCCAGGGGTTGGGCAGGGACTGGACCCGCATGTTGGCGAAGGTGTAGTCGCCGGTATTGGCCTGGAGGACGCCGAAGCAGAGGAGGATGGCAATGGCGCCGATGTGGGCGATCAGCAGGTAGAGGAAGCCCGCCTGGCGGATTTCGGGCACCCGGTGGTTGGCGGTGACCAGGAAGAAGGAGGACAGGGCCATGGTTTCCCAGGCCACCATGAAGGCGTAGGCGTCGTCCGCCAGGATGACCATCGCCATGCTGGCCAGGAAGAGGTGGTATTCGAAGCAGAGGAGGCCGGGCGGGGTACCTTCACCATGGCGGAAATAGCCGGCGGCGAAGATGGAGATGCCGGCGGCGGCGCCCCCCAGGAGCATCAGGAAGAAGGCTGCCAGGGAATCGAGGCGCAGGTGGAAGGGAAGCTGGGGGAGGCCGATGGGCAGGATGGCGACCTCCGGGCTTTCCGCCAGGGCCGCCGCCCCCAGGGCCGCCAGGAAGAGGCCAGCCGCGGCTCCCAGGGGGAAGAGCAGGCGGGCGACGACAGCAAAGTTGCGCAGGAAGGGGATGCCCGACAAGCCGATGAGCAGCCATGCAGCGAGGACAAGGAGAATCCAGTCAATCACCAACCAGTTCTGCATCAGTTGAAACCCTTGGTGGAATGCGGCGTCGGCCGGATGTCAGCTTCCGGTCATGTAAGGCTAGATTTAAACAACATTGCGGCCCCCGTGCAAATCGACTTCTCCAGGGGCGATTCAGGCAGGTGGCGTCCTGAGCGTGGCTCCCTATGGATTTCCGGTGCCCATTCTAGGTTGGGCTAATGTGATGTCAATGTTAATCACATGTTAATATTGATTTC
Source organism: Rhodocyclaceae bacterium (assembly GCA_035655235.1). Taxonomy (GTDB): domain Bacteria; phylum Pseudomonadota; class Gammaproteobacteria; order Burkholderiales; family Rhodocyclaceae; genus JAGTRP01. Next base: position 13,702 of record DASRUX010000439.1, read on the forward strand.
ACCGGCGACAAGACCGGCCCTATCGGAGAACCGCTCAAAATGGAAAACAGGACAGCCCGGCTGACCATCCTCATCGATCCCCAAAAAAAGAAGATTTTCGAGGAAATCTGCGCCGCCAACGACCTCACCCCGTCTCAGGTGGTGAGGAAGCTGGTGCGCCAGTACATCATCGAAAATGCCGGCAGCCGGGAGCTGCCGGAGTGGCTGAAACCGAATTCGGGCAAGGGCGAGGAGTAGTCCGCGGGGCGGCCGTGGGACAATGCGGCGCCCCCAATTCTCCGAACCACCGATGCATACCCTGGAAGACTTACGCTCCGGAAGGCTGTCCGGCCTCCGGCGGCTGGACCTGGCCTGCGGCCTGACCGAATTCCCCCGGGAAATCTTCTACCTGGCGGACAGCCTGGAAATCCTGAATCTCTCCGGCAACCGCCTGTCGTCCCTGCCCGACGACCTGCCGCGGCTGCACCGGCTGCGGATCGTCTTCTGCTCGGATAACGACTTCACCGAACTGCCGGAAGTCCTGGGCCGTTGCCCCCGGCTGGAGATGGTCGGCTTCAAGGCCAACCGCATCCGCACTGTGTCCGACAAGGCGTTGCCCGCCAAGCTGCGCTGGCTTATCCTCACCGACAATCAGGTGGATGAATTGCCTTCCGAAATCGGAAACTGCCGGCAACTCCAGAAGTTGATGCTGGCAGGCAACCGGCTCCGTTCCCTGCCGTCCCGATTGGCGGAATGCACGAATCTTGAACTCCTGCGCATCTCGGCCAATCGGCTGGAGAGCCTGCCCGACTGGCTATTTTCCCTGCCTCGGCTGGCTTGGCTGGCCTATGGCGGCAATCCGTTGGGGGCAGAGCGGGAAGCGTCCGTCCTGGCGGAAATGCCGGTCACGCCCGTGGGCTGGGATGAATTGGAAATCCGCCGCCGGCTCGGCGAGGGGGCTTCCGGCGTCATCCACGAGGCCGCCCATGGGGCCGGTCCCGTCGCCCTCAAGGTGTTCAAGGGGGCCGTGACCAGCGACGGCCTGCCCGGCAGCGAAATGGCCGCCTGGATCCAGGCCGGCAGGCACCCCAACCTGATACCGGTGACGGGCCGCCTCCACGGTCATCCGGATGGTGCCGACGGGCTGCTCATGCCCTTGGTCGATCCCGAATTCGGAGTCCTGGCGGGGCCGCCCAGTCTGGAGTCCTGCACCCGGGATGTTTACGGGCCGGAAAAGCGCTTCAGCCTCGGTGCGGCGCTACGCATTGCCCAGGGGATAGCGTCGGCGGTGCGCCATCTGCACGGGCGGGGAATCGTCCATGGCGACCTCTACGCCCACAACATCCTCCACTGCGGGGAAGGAAGTGCCCTGCTGGGGGATTTCGGGGCCGCGTCGTTCCTGATGCCGGAGGACGGGGCGAGCGCCGCGGCCATTCAGCGCCTGGAGGCGCGGGCTTTCGGCTGTCTGCTGGAGGAACTGGTGGAGCGTTGCGATGCCCCGGCGTCATCCGGGAAAGTGGTCGATGCCCTGGTCGGGCTGCGGGATGCGTGCCTTGGTGAGGAGGTGGGAGCACGGCCGCTGTTTGAAGACATCGAGGGCACTCTGCGTTCCCTGGCTGCCTGATTTCCCAGACTCAAAAAAACAAGGCCGGGCGAACCCGGCCTGAGGTGGGGGGCGGATTACCGCCCCCGGATCGCCTCGCGCCGGGCCATGCCGAGCTTGGCGGAGCGCTCCATCTTTTGGGCGAAGGCGGGGAAGTCGAGGCCGAAGCGG
>DASRUX010000440.1:0-14965 GCA_035655235.1 Rhodocyclaceae bacterium
AACGCCGCTCAGGGCGTTAACAGATGACGTACCCGAGTTCACCGTTCCAGCAGCTGCAGACTTACCGTAAATCATGGTATTGGTACCACGGGCAGCCGCCTCAACACCCTTCATGACCCCGGCGCGGGCATCAGAACTCAAATCCACAAATTTCGGCAGAGCCGTTGCGGCCAGGATGCCGAGGATGACGATCACCACGATCAGTTCGACCAGGGTGAAACCCTTTTGCTTAGACATTGCTACTTCCTTTCGACAAATCGGAATGTTTAGGAATTAGTTACAGGGAGCGGTGCCGGAGAGGCCGATACTCGGAGCGCCATTGACTGCGGCGGGCGGCGTGTAGGTGAACAGACAGGAACCGGCAGTGGGAGACGGCACTTCGATGGACAGGGTGGTGCTGGTACCGGCATTGGCGATCCAGTAGTCCACCCCAGCGGTAGCGCTGGTGTTGGCATTCAGGCCGGCGGCGGCCACGATGCCGCTCAGGTCGGCGGTCGGATAAAGGTTGAAGCCGGTGACGCTCAGGCCTTCAAGGGCAAGGGTGGAGGTCCCGGCGGCGCAGGCGGTAGGGGAGGTGCCGGCAGTCACCAGACACTGGGCATGGAACAGGGCGGAAGCGGCGCGGACGGAACCCAAGGCGCCTTGCAGCTTGGCCTGCCGGGCTTGTACCTGCAGGTCCACAAAGCGGGGCAACGCAACGGCGGCGAGAATACCCAGGATAACGATGACAACGACCAATTCGATCAGGGTAAAACCCTGTTGAGTCTTCTTCATTATGTTTCCTCCCCGAGGATTTATTTTTGAGTTAATCAACATCAAACGTCACAACTATATAACAAAAGTCAATGCGGTGTTTAGGGTTGCTCTCACGAAAAATCACCGCAGCAGATGGTCAAACCAACGGTATATGCCGACCGGCCGCAGGCTCACGTAAGCAACGCCGGCCTGGGCGGTTTCCTGCCCCGCCGTATTGCGCCCGACCGCCGCAAAGCGGATGTCTTTTCCACCGTCTTCCGCCAGGAAGCGCTCCGACCGGGAGACGCGATAGACCACCTGCTGGGCGGCCTCGTCGAAGTACCAATACCCTGGAGCCGCGCCGACCTGCCAGGCGCCGCCGTAGTTGCCCGGCTTTTCCTCCATGAGGTCGAAGGGATTCCGTTGAGGCAGGCGGCGCAACTCTTCCCAGCGATTGGCGGATATCAGTTCTGCCGAGCGGATGTGCAGGGCAGTTTTCAAGGTGGATATTCCGTTGTCCACGACGGCAGCCTCGGCGGCCTCCTGGTAGAAGCGCAAGCGTTCCAGGCCGATGCCAGCAAGGATGGAGACGACGACGATGACCACCGCCAGTTCCAGCAGGGTGAATCCCGATTGGCCCCGTCTCTCCCTCATCGCCATGCCTATTTCTTGAACGCCGCCTTGCCCAGGTCCCACATGGGCAGGAAGACACCGAGGGCAAGGATGAGCACCAGAACGCCGAGGGCGACGATCAGGATGGGTTCGATCTGGGCGCCGAGGGTCTTGAGTTCGTACTCGACCTCCCGCTGATACATCTGCCCGATCTCTTCCATCATGTCGTCCAGGGCGCCGGATTCTTCGCCCACCGCCACCATCTGGAGCACCACGGGGGTGAAGAAGCCCGCCGAGATGGCGGCCCGTAGCACGCTTTCGCCCCGCTCCACGTTGTCCCGCATGCCGTCGATGCGCTTGGCGATGTAGCTGTTATCCACCGTCTGGGCCGAATTGGCCAAGGCCTGCATGAGTGGGACGCCGCTACGGGTACCCAGGGCGAAACTGCGGGCGAAACGGGCCAGGGCCGCCTTGTGGAGTATCTTGCCGGCGATGGGGATGCGCAGCGCGATGGCCTCCCAGTCGTAGCGCCCCTTCGGCGTCGACGTCCAGGCCCGGAAGGCGAAGACGGCCGCCACCAACCCTCCCAGCATGGCCGGCCACCAAGCCACCATGAAATCCGAAAAGCCGAGGAGCAGCCGGGTCATGAGGGGCAACTCGGCGCCGAACCCCTTGAACACCTTGGCGAAGGCCGGGATGACGAAGAGGTTGATGACGACGATGGCGACCGCCATGGCGATGATCACGAACACGGGATAGCGCAGGGCCGCTTTCACCTGCTCGCGCATGAAGCGCTCGAACTCCAGGTGCTCGAAAAGCCGCAGGAAGATTTCTTCGAGAAGGCCGGTGGCCTCGCCGACCCGGACCATGGAGATGTAGAAGGCGGAAAACACCTTGGGATGGCGGGCCAGGGCGACGGAAAGCTCCCGTCCGGCTTCCAGGCTTTCCCGCACGTCCCGGATGACTTCCTTCATGGCCGGATTGGTGGCCGATTCCTGCAGGCCGGCCAGGGCGCGCATGATGGGCACCCCCGCCTTGAGCAGGGTATGGAGTTGCCGGGAAAAGAGCAGAATGTCGATATGCCCGACCACGGGCTTGAACAACTGGATGCCATCCGATTTGGCGCTGGTGCCGGCGGCCTTCCGGGTTTCCTTGATCTCGATCGGGGTCAGCCCCTGCCCGAGGAGCAGGTCCGCAACCATGCCGGCGGACGCGCCCTCCAGCACCCCCTCGACCATCTGGCCGCCGGAATTGCGTCCCTTGTAGGCGAAATTGGGCACGGCCGCTTATCCCTCGAACTGGTTGCTGATGCGCATGGCTTCGCTCACCGTCGTCCGGCCGGCGAGCACCAGCCGCACGGCGTCTCGCCGCAGGGTTTCCCCGGCCATCTGGCGGCGGGCGGCCTGCATGAAGACGCCGGGATCGCCCTGGTTAACCGCCTCGACGACCTCGTCGGACATTTCCAGGAACTCATACACCCCAGTCCGCCCCTGGTAGCCGGTATTGGCGCAGTGGGAACATCCCCGGCCATGGAGGTAGTGATGCGCCCCCACCTGGTCGCCCAGTTCGTAACGCAGCCACTCGTGCTCGTTGGGATTGAGGGGGTAGGGTTCCTTGCAGTTCTCGCAGATCACCCGCACCAGGCGCTGGGCCATGACCATATGCACCGACAGGGCCACCATGTACTTGGGCACCCCCATGTCCAGCAGGCGGATGGGGGTGGTGATGGCGTCGTTGGTGTGGAGGGTGGACAACACCAGGTGGCCGGTCATGGCGGCCCGCATGCCAATTTCCGCCGTTTCCTGATCGCGCATTTCGCCGATGAGGACGATGTCCGGGTCCTGGCGCAGCACGGTACGGAGCACCCGGGAGAAGGACAGGTCGATTTTTTCGTGGACCTGGACCTGGTTGAGGCCGGCGAGACGGTATTCCACCGGGTCCTCGACGGTGATGACCTTCTTTTCGGTGCTGTTGAGTTCGTTCAGGGCGGCGTAGAGGGTCGTCGTCTTGCCGGAACCAGTGGGACCGGTCACCAGCACCATGCCGCTCGGCCGCTCCAGGGAATGGCGGAAGCGTTCCAGAACCCGGGCCGGCATGCCGACCTTTTCCAGGGCCAGGAGGCCGGTGTTCTGGTTGAGGAGACGCATCACCACCGACTCGCCGTACTGGGTCGGCAGGGTCGAGATACGCACATCCACCGGGGCGTTCCGCACCCGGATGTTGAAGCGGCCGTCCTGGGGCAGGCGCTTTTCGGAAATATCCAGGCCGGACATGAGCTTCAGGCGCAGGGCCACCGCCGTGGCGATCTTGGCATCGGCCTCGGTCTGAACGTGGAGCACCCCGTCGATACGGAAACGGATGCGCAGGGACTTTTCCTGGGGCTCGAAGTGGATGTCGGAGGCCCGCAAGCGCATCGCTTCCTCGAACACCGTATGGAGCAGCTTGACCACCGGCGCGTCTTCTGCCCCCGGCGTAAAGCCCAGGAGGTCGCCGAATTCGACCGGGATGTCGCCCAGTTCAGCAGTCAGCTCCTTGGCCAGGCCCGTGATCTGTTCGCCCCGGTGGTAGACCCGGTCGATCATGGCCAGCAACTGGCTTTCGGTGACCACGGCCAGATCGATTTCCTGCTTCACGATCCGGGTGATGTCGTCGTAGGCCTGGAGGTCGGTGGGGTCGGACAGGGCAATCTGGAGGCGGCCGTCCGGCGTGCGGTCCATGGCCAGGGCCCGATAGCGCCGCGCCGCCGGTTCCGGCAGCAGCTTGATGATTTCCGGCTTGGGATTAAAGGTCTTGAGATCGATGAAGGGGATGCGCAGCTGGCGCGCAAGCGCCTTGGAGATTCCCTCCTCCGTCACGAAGCCGCTATCGACGAAGATGCGGCCGAGCTTGCGGCCGGTGGCTTTTTGCTGCTGCAGCGCTTGGCCGAGCTGTTCTTCGGTCAGCAATCCTTGCTGTATCAGCAGGTCGCCCAGGCGAATTTTTTGCGGGGGAGGCATCCCAATCTCCGAGTTAACCTTAGAATTCTTCTTTAATCTTTTGAATTCCTAGGGTATTTTCGCACGTTACGCGTTTTTGCCAAGCCTGACAAGTGTTTGCCGTCGTCCTATACCAGCCAGAAATCCCGCCCAACACGGGCAATATCATCCGCCTTTGCGCCAATACCGGGGCGGAATTGCATCTCGTCGAGCCCCTGGGATTCGACTTCACCGACAAGGCGCTCAAGCGGGCCGGCCTGGATTACCACGAATACGCCCGGGTCATGCGCCACGCCGATTGGGAGAAGGCCAAGACAGCCCTTGCCGGCCGGCGCCTGTTCGCCATGACCACCAAGGGATCGGGAAGCCCGTTTTCCACGGAATTGAAGGCCGGCGACGTATTCGTTTTCGGCTGCGAGACGGCCGGACTGCCGCCGGAAGTCCTTGCGGAATTCCCGCCGGAACAGCGCCTGCGCCTGCCCATGCTTGCGGGCCAGCGCAGCCTCAACCTGTCCAACGCGGCGGCAGTCACCGTCTTTGAAGCCTGGCGCCAGGCCGGCTTCGCCGGCAGCGTTTAGGCGACTTCTTCCTTGGGATCCCGGGCCAGCAGGCCTTCCAGGGCCTGCCGCGCCGACATGCGGCCATCCAGCACGGCGGCCACGGCCATGGAGATGGGCATGTCCACATCGAGCCGACGGGCCAGGCGATCCACCTCCCGGGCGGTGTGAACACCCTCGGCAACGTGGCCCAGGTCCTCAAGAATTTGGGCTAGGGTCTTGCCCTCGGCCAGGCCGAGGCCGACCCGGCGGTTCCGGGAAAGGTCGCCGGTGCAGGTCAGGATCAGGTCCCCCATGCCGGCCAGGCCCATGAAGGTGTCCCGGCGAGCGCCCAGGGCAGCGCCCAGACGGGCGATTTCGGCCAGCCCCCGGGTCATCAGCGCGGCACGGGAGTTGAGGCCGAGGCCGAGGCCGTCACAGACGCCGGTGGCGATGGCGAGGACGTTCTTCACCGCCCCGCCGACTTCCACGCCGACCAGGTCGTCGTTGGCATAGATGCGCAGGTTACCGTCATGAAGTTCCCGGGCCATGCGGCGGGCGAATTCCCCATCATTGGCGGCCAGTGAAACCGCCGTCGGCTGCCCGGAAGCGACTTCCTGGGCGAAACTCGGGCCGGACAGGGCGCCGTAGACGCCGCCTCGCTCCCCCAAGATCTCTTTCACCACCTGATGGGGCAGCAGGCCGGTACCGGACTCGAACCCCTTGCACACCCAGACCAGGGGGACGGCAACGCCGAGGTCGCGCACCGCCTCGACGGTGGAGCGCAGGGCGGCAATGGGCGTGGCTACGATGAGCACCTCGGCGCCGGACACGGCGGCGGCGAAATCAGCGGTGACCGCGATGCCCTCGGGGACCGGATAACCGGGGAGGAAACGGATATTTTCCCGGTGACGGACGATATCCTCCGCCACATCCTCATCCCGCGACCACAGGGTGACTGCGTGCTTGCGGGCAAACGCGATGGCAAGCGCCGTGCCCCAGGCGCCGGCGGCCAGAACCGTGATGTTCATAGGCCCCAGACCTGGGTCGTCTTGATGAAACCGGTGGAACCGTCCCGATGGCGCACCTTCGCCCAGCCGGATGAAGCCGCACCGAGGAAATCGAGGGCGACCCACTTGTCGGCCAGGAAGGCGATGGGGGCGTCGGGCTGATCGGCCTGGCGCACCTCACCCCGGGGCGCGACGACGACCACGGTGCGGCGCTCGCTCAGGTACTTGCCTTCGATCCAGGCCAGGGTGCCTTCGGCATCCCGGACCTTGGCCCAGGCGTCCAGCTTGACCACCAGTTCGACCGGAGTCAGCTGCTTTACGAGATACAGCTTCTTGCCCTTTGCCGACGGAGCGTCGTAAAGGATTGCGACGGGCGCCTCCACCGAACGGTAGTCCAGGGCGGCCGCAGGGAAGGCGCAGGCAGCCATCGCCAGAGAAACCAGAACCCGCCGCAGCATAGCCATTACTGGATGGGAACTTCGTGGGGGCCGGAAGCCTGTTGCTCCTCCAGGCGGGACATGTACATGGCTTCGAAATTGACCGGCTGCAGCACGATGGGGGAGAAGCCGGCGCGGGTGACGGCATCGGCCACCACTTCCCGGGCATAGGGGAAGAGGATGTTCGGGCAGGCCACGGCCACCAGGGGCTCCATCTGTTCCTGGGGAATATTGACGATGCGGAAGACGCCGCCCTGGCCGACTTCCACCAGGAAGAGGGTCCGCTCTTCCACCTTGGCGGTGACGGTGACGGTGAGGACCACCTCGTAAGCGCCCTCGCCCAGGCTGCGCCCTTCGGTGCTCAGCTGGATGTCGACCTGGGGCGCTTCGCGCTCCAGGAAAGCTTCCGGCGCATTGGGAACTTCGACGGAGAGGTCCTTGATGTAGATCTTTTCGATGCCGAAGCCCGGCGCGTCATTCTGTTCCATGGTCATCTTTCAGGTTGTGGTTCGTTATTCGCCGGCCAGCAGCGGCAGCAGCTTGCCGGCGGCGTCGAGGGCGTAGAGATCGTCGCAGCCGCCCACATGGGTGTCGCCGATGTAGATCTGGGGCACGGTGCGGCGCTGGGTCTTTTCCATCATCTCGTCCCGCATTTCGGGCTGGAGGTCGACCCGAACCTCCTCGATGTCGGTGACGCCCCGGGCGGCCAGCAGTTGCTTGGCCCGGATGCAGTACGGGCAGACTGCCGTCGTATACATGCGGACGTGGGCGGTCATTATTTGCGGCTTCCCTTCTTGATGGGCAGCCCGGCCTGGCGCCAGGAGTCGATGCCGCCGGACAGACTGTGCAGGCTGGAGAAGCCCAGCTTCTTCAACTCGCCGCAGGCCTTGCCGGAACGGATGCCGGAAGCGCAGCACAGGATCACGGGCTTGTCCTTGTATTTCTCGATTTCATTGACCCGGTCGGCCAGCTTGCCGACGGGAATATTGCGGGCCTCAGGGAGGTGACCGGTGGCGAACTCGTCCGGTTCCCGCACATCGACCACTAGGGCGTCCTGGCGGTTGATGAGGAGCGTCGCCTCGGCCGGATTGACCTCCGACCCGCCGGAGCGCTGGAACAGTTGCCAGAGCAGGGCGGCGCCGCTGAAGGCGGCGATGGCGATGAGCATAATATTCTGGTTGATGAACTCCATGGATTTCCTCAGTTCATCGGTACGCCGCAGAACACCTCGCGCATCATGCCGATGAGCTGGAGGGTGCGGGCGTCGCCGACGCGGTAATAGACTCGGTTGGCGTCCTTGCGGGTAAGCAGGACCCCTTTTTCCCGCAGGATGGCGAGATGCTGGGAGATATTGCTCTGGGAAGTTCCCACCGCATCGACAATTTCCTGGACACAAGCTTCCTGGTCGCCGACCACGCAGAGAATCTTGAGGCGCAGGGGGTGGGCGATCGCTTTCAGGGCGCGCGCCGCCATTTCAATGTGTTCCTGCTTCTCGATAAGATTGAAGGCCGGTGCGTCCACGGCAAAAACCTCGTTCTGGATGATCGGTCATTATAAAATAGCGGACTGTTTTTCGCAGACCTTAATCGAGCCAGAAAGCTGCCGAAGCGGTTGCAGATCGAACCAGCACCCATCCCATTCCTGCGTCCCGGAACGCTAGCGGCGGCGCTCATCGGCGTCGCCCTGCTGCTGTCCGCCCCCGTTCTTGGGGCCAGCAACCGCAAGCCTCACGCCAGTCCGGAAATCGCCGGCAAGGAAGCCGACCTCCAGGAATTGCGCGGCCGCATCGATTCGCTGCGCAAGGACCTGGCCGAGAGCGAGACCCACAAGTCCGAGGCCAGCGACCGGCTGCGGGAGTCCGAAAAGCAGATTTCCAACCTGCAGCGGGAACTCCACAACCTCTCCGAGCAGCGTAGCGGGCTGCAGCAGACCCTGACCGAACTCACCCGCCAGTCAGCCCAGCTTTCCGGCACCCTGGCCCAGCAGCAGGCGCAACTGGAGAAGCTGGTCCATCGCCAATATCTGCAAGGAACGCCGGACTCCCTGCAACTGCTCCTCAACGGCAACGATCCCAACCAGATGGCCCGGGACCTTTACTACTTGTCCGCCATCGCCCGGGCCCGGGCCGATATGCTGGGGGAGATCAAGGGCAACCTGGAGAAGAAGAAAGCCCTGGCCGCCGACACCCAGGAACGCTCCGACGAGTTGGCGGAAGTTGAAGCCCAGCAGAAGCAGCGCCACGCCCAGCTGTCCCAACAGCGGGAAGAGCGCAAAGCCCTCCTCGCCCAGATATCCGACCGTATCAGCAGCCAGCGCAAGGAAATCGGCAACCTGCAGCAGAACGAGAAGCGCCTGTCCCAGCTGATCGACCGGCTGGCCAAGGTGATCGCCGCCCAGGCGGCCCAAGCCGCCGCCAAGGCCCGCGCCAGGCCCGCTCCGCCGCCCGTCGAGCCGGAACCGCCGAAGACCGCCGGCAAGCAGGTCGAACCGTCCCGGCCCAAGGCTGTCGAAGTCGTCGAGAATCGATTCGACCCCGAGTCCAGCAGTTCCCAGTTCGCCAAGCTGAAAGGCAGCCTGCGCCTACCCACCCGGGGCGCCCTCGCCGGCCGTTTCGGTTCCCCCCGGGAAGGCGGCGGCTCCTGGAAAGGACTGTTCATCCGCGCCGGCAACGGTACCGAGGTCCGGGCCGTGGCCAACGGTCGAGTGGTGTTCGCCGACTGGATGCGGGGATTCGGGAATCTCCTCATCATCGATCATGGGGATGCCTACTTGTCGATCTATGGGAATAATGATTCACTGCTCAAGCAGGTAGGCGAAGTCGTGAAAGGCGGGGAAAAGGTGGCCACCGTCGGCAACAGCGGGGGCAACCCGGAATCCGGTTTATACTTTGAGCTCCGACACCAGGGGCAGCCGATAGACCCCATGAAATGGGCTAGTTTGAAATGAGCAAAGTCAGAAACATCAGTTTGACGCTGGGCGGCTTCATTGCCGGCGCCCTCATCAGCCTGCACATTCCGGCCCTGGCCGAGAAGGACCCCAAGCCGGGCCTGCCCATCGAAGACCTGCGGACCTTCGCCGAGGTCTATAACGCCATCAAGCAGGGCTACGTCGAGCCCGTCGATGACAAAAAGATGATCGCCAACGCGATCTCCGGCCTGCTCTCCAACCTGGACCCCCATTCATCCTACCTGGACACCGATGCCTTCAAGGACCTCCAGGCCGGTACCCAGGGCGAATTCGGCGGCCTGGGCATCGAAGTCGGCATGGAAGACGGCTTGGTGAAGGTCGTCTCCCCCATCGAGGACACTCCCGCCTTCCGCGCCGGACTCAAGGCCGGCGACCTGATTTTCAAGCTCGACGACACCCCCGTTAAGGGCATTACCCTCAACGATGCCGTCAAGAAGATGCGCGGCAAGCCCAAGACCCCGATCCGGCTGTCCATCATCCGCAAGGGCGAAACCAAACCCATCGAAGTGACCCTGATCCGGGAAGTCATCAAGGTCCAGAGCGTCAAGTCCAAGCTGGTCGAACCCGGCTATGGCTGGGTGCGCATCACCCAGTTCCAGGAAAATACCGGCGACAACCTGGTCAGGCACCTGAACGACTTGACTAAGCAGGGGCCGCTGAAAGGCCTCGTGCTCGACCTGCGCAACGACCCGGGCGGCCTATTGAACGGCGCCATCGGCGTCTCGGCCGCCTTCCTGCCGCCCAACACCAAGGTGGTTTCCACCGACGGCCGCACCGAGGATGCCAAGCAGGAATTCCTGGCCCGCCCCTCCGACTACCTGCGGGGCAACAAGGACGACTACCTCAAGAGCCTGAGCCCGGCGGCCAAGACGGTCCCGATGGTGGTGTTGGTCAATAGCGGCTCCGCGTCCGCCTCCGAGATCGTCGCCGGCGCCCTCCAGGATCACAAGCGCGCCGTCATCATGGGCACCCAGACTTTCGGCAAGGGTTCGGTGCAGACGGTGCTGCCCCTGCCCGGCAATGCGGCCATCAAGCTCACCACCGCCCGCTACTACACACCCAGCGGCCGCTCCATCCAGGCCAAGGGCATCGTTCCGGATATCGTGGTCGAAGAAACCACCGGCGGCGTCGCCGGCCCCCACATCCGCGAAGCCGACCTGGAACGCCACCTGACCAACGACAAGGACGGCAGCGCGCCCGACGCGGTCAAGGACGCCATCAAGACGGACAGCGTCAAGGCCCAGCCCAAGGCCCCCAACGCCAAGCCCAAGCCCGGCGGCAAGGACGGCAACAAGGACGAAGGCGACGAGGAATCCCTGGCGCGCATCGAATACGCCGGCAAGAACGACCACCAGTTCGCCCAGGCCATCAACCTGCTCAAGGGCATGCAGATCATGCAGAATAAGGTCCAATAAACGGACCACTCGGGAGGAATCATGAACAGTGCCAATCTGAAGAAGAAGCGCGAAATCCTGTTCTCCAAATTTCCTCCCGGGCAGGTGCCCGAGGCAGCCGACCAGCTCCAGCGCTTAGGCGAGATCGAGGTCCTGGCCAAGTACGAGCAAAGGACGGTGGAGGTCGGCTACGACCTCACCCATCACACCCTGCTGGAACTCGAAGAGCACTTGGTGGACCGGGGCTACCACCTGGACAACACCCTGATGACCAAGCTCATGCGCGCCCTGGTCCATTACGTAGAGGACACCCAGCTGCACAACCTGCGGGCGCCCGAGCGACGCGCCAAGCGCTCCTCCCAGGAAGCCTATGTCGCCGCCTGGGAACACCATCCCCACGGCGACCACGACGATACTCCGCCGGAGTGGCGCGAGTACAAGTGACCGACGAGCAGCTTCTCCGCTACAGCCGCCATATTCTCCTGGACGCCCTCGGCATCGAGGGCCAGGAGCGATTGCTGTCCAGCCACGCCCTAGTGATCGGCGCCGGCGGGCTGGGATCGCCCGCCGCCCTCTACCTGGCCTCGGCCGGGATCGGGCGGATCACCCTGGCGGACGGCGACACCGTCGATCACACCAATCTGCAACGCCAGATTCTCCACACCGCCGACCGGGTCGGCATGGCCAAGGCCGAATCCGGCCGTACCGCCCTCCATGCCATCAATCCCGAGGTCAATGTCGTCCCGCTGAATGAACGGCTTTCCGGCTCCGAGCTGGACGCCCTGGTCGCCGATGCCGATGTCGTCCTGGATTGCACCGACAATTTCGCTACCCGGCACGCCATCAACCGGGCCTGCGTGACTCATCGCAAGCCCCTGGTGTCCGGCGCCGCCATCCGTTTCGACGGCCAGGTGAGCGTCTACGACATGAGGCGTGACGACTCGCCCTGCTATCACTGCCTCTTCCCCGAGGGGGAGGATGCGGAGGAAATCCGCTGCGCCGTGATGGGAGTCTTCGCCCCCCTCACCGGCATGGTCGGCACCATGCAGGCGGCGGAGGCACTCAAGCTGGCAACGGATATCGGCGAAACCCTCACCGGACGCCTCCTCCTCATCGACGCCCTGACCATGCAGTGGCGCACCGTGCGCTTCCAGAAGGACGCCGGCTGCCCGGTGTGCGGCCCGTCGGCCTCGTAAGCCAGTCATCCTGATTCGTCCATACCGCCCGCAACCGGCCTGCACAGCCGAGTTTGCAGGAAATTCTCCGGCGAAATATGGGAATCGGGTATTTACCCGGCAATTCATCAAACTTTTGGGGTGATCACCCGCCCCCTATCCGGCATATCCCCATGGATTGGCGCTTCGAGGCCAATCCCCGGAACCATTGCCCTTTCAAAATGCCCAATGGAAAGGCCAAATAGGGGACGGCCTTACGCAGTGAATTCATCCAGGGAGGATCCGACAAACCCGTAGGAGATCCGAAATGCATCGAAAAGTAACAAATAGCGCCATTGGCATTGTTCTGGCCATGGTCTTGGGCACCCTGTCCATCCCGAGCCAAGCCCAGGACAGCCCCAGCAGCACCATCGACACTCCGAACCAGACCGGTCCGGGCTACGAGGCCTCTGGGCCTTCGGACCAGCCGTACTACATGCAGCGCCTGGATGACCGCCCTTGGGGCAACCTGCCGCGAACCCAGCGCCGCGACCAGCCTCAACCCCGGGGCGCCCAGGGCCCGATCCGCTCCGACGACGGCATGCGGACATCCGGATCACGCTGGCAGGCGCTCAAGGACTATATGCACCAACCGGTAGGGAACCGCGGCGAGCAGGGATTCCTGAATTGGCGGGAGACTAATACCGACACCCCCTGACCCGCCGACGCAGCGCCGATGGGGAGGGCACCGCTGCGGTGCCCTTTTCTATTGCAGCCGGGCGAGGAAACGGATGTCCTTGCCGATCTGGCGGACATCGGTAATCGCCAGAGACGGCTTGGCTTCCAGGTTGTGGAGTTCGGGCATACCGAAGATGCCGCGGGCATCGTGCCCCATCAGGCAGGGAGCCAGGTAGAGAAGAAGCTCGTCCACCAGTTTTTCGCGCAGCAGCGAGCCGTTGAGCTTGTAGCCTGCTTCCACATGCACCTCATTCAAGCCCCGGCGCCCCAGTTCGGCCATCAGGGCCGCCAGGTCGACTTTGCCGCCGCTGCCCGGGACTAAGACCACTTCCGCTCCTCGGGCCTGCAAGCGGGCAATCCGCTCGGAGTCTTCCACCGCCGCGGCCACCAGCACCTTGCCGCCGTCCAGCAAGCGCGCCGTGGGGGACAGTTCCAAACGGCTATCCACCACCACCCGCAATGGCTGGCGAGACGTCTCTACGCCCCGTACGCTGAGTTGGGGATCGTCGTCCCGGACGGTGCCGATGCCGGTCAGGATGGCGCAGGCCCGGGCCCGCCAGCGGTGGCCGTCCTGGCGGGCTTCGGGACCCGTGATCCATTGGCTCTTGCCGTTGTTGAGAGCGGTCTTGCCGTCCAGGCTGGCGGCGGCTTTCAGACGCACCCAGGGCCGGCCCCGGGTCATGCGGGAGACAAAACCGATATTGAGTTCCCGGGCCTCGTTTTCCAGGAGTCCAGCAGCCGTCTCGATGCCGGCTGCGGCCAGCTTGGCCAGGCCCTTGCCGGCAACCAGGGGATTGGGGTCTTCCATCGCGGCGATCACCCGCGCCACGCCGGCCGCGACCAGGGCGTCGGCACAGGGCGGCGTGCGGCCATGGTGGCTACAGGGTTCCAGGGTGACGTAGGCGGTCGCCCCTTTCACGTCATGGCTCTGGACCGCGGCGTCGCGCAGGGCATGGACCTCGGCATGGGGTTCGCCGGCCTTCTCGTGCCAGCCCTCGCCGATGATTCGGCCATCCTTGACCAGGACGCAGCCCACCCGAGGATTGGGCGAGGTGGTGAACAGCCCCCGTTCGGCCAGGCGCAGGGCCCGCGCCATGTGGTCGTGATCGGCGGCCGTGAAGGTCACTGCTTCTTGCTGGGGGAGACTTCCCGGATGGCCCGGGAGAAGGCGTCCACGTCTTCGAAATTGCGATAGACGGAGGCGAAGCGGATGTAGGCGACCTTGTCGAGCTTGCGGAGCTCCCGCATCACCAGTTCGCCCAATTGCTGGGAGGTGACTTCCCGCTCGCCGGAGGAGAGGAGCTTTTCCTCGATTTCGGCGACGGCCGCATCCACCGATTCGGTGGACACGGGACGCTTCCTGAGCGCCAGGTCTAGGCTGGCCCGCAGCTTGTCCCGGTTGAACTCGGTGCGTGAGCCGTTCTTCTTGACCACCTGGGGCAGGCGGATTTCCGCCCGCTCGTAGGTGGTGAAGCGCTTGTCGCAGGCATTGCACTTCCTGCGGCGCCGGACGATATCGCCTTCGTCGTTGACGCGGCTATCGGCAACCGCCGTATCGTCAGCACCGCAGAAAGGGCATTTCATTGGACATACCCTGAAAAGCTCAGCGCGCCGCCCGAACAAGGCGCAGCCCCGAAGACAGTAGCCGCTTCTACGGCGAGGGGCTGCAACGCGGTGCGGGCAAGCGCTGAAATTTTCATGCGCCGTAGACCGGGAACTTCTTGCAGAGCTCGGAAACCTTGGCGCGCACGGCGGCGGCCACGGCTTCGTCGTTCGGCGCGTCGAGCACGTCGGCCACCAAGTGCGCGACGATTTCAGCTTCGATCTCGGTGAACCCGCGGGTCGTCATCGCCGGCGAGCCGATGCGGATGCCCGAGGTGACGAAAGGCTTCTGCGGGTCGTTCGGAATGCCGTTCTTGTTGACCGTGATGTGGGCGCGACCGAGGGCGGCCTCGGCTTCCTTGCCGGTGATGTTCTTCGGGCGCAGGTCGACCAGGAAGACGTGGCTTTCGGTGCGCCCGGAAACGATGCGCAGGCCGCGCTCTTCCGAGAGGACGCGGGCCATGACGCGGGCGTTGTCGATGACCTGTTCCTGGTAATTGCGGAAACCCGGGGTCGCGGCTTCCTTGAAGGCCACGGCCTTGGCGGCGATTACGTGCTCCAGCGGGCCGCCTTGCAGGCCGGGGAAGATGGCGGAATTGATCGCCTTCTCGTGCTCGGCCTTCATCAGGATGACGCCACCGCGCGGACCGCGCAGCGTCTTGTGCGTCGTCGAGGTCACGACGTCGGCGAAGGGCACCGGGTTGGGGTAGCAACCGGCGGCGATCAGGCCGGCGTAATGCGCCATGTCGACCCAGAGGATGGCACCGATTTCCTTGGCGATCTTGGCGAAGCGTTCGAAGTCGAT
>DASRUX010000441.1:0-2684 GCA_035655235.1 Rhodocyclaceae bacterium
GGATTTCCAGAATGCCCGCCAGCTCCTCCAGGCCATGGGCCGGCGCCTGGACAAGAAGCCATCCAAATCCCGCAAGGCCCCCGCCTCCCCCACGGAGGCCTTCCACCTGCACCGCCAGACCCAGTCCCAACGGGCACGCACCCTGGGCATGCTGCTCATCCCCTTCGAAGCCGGTCACCATATTCCCCTGCGCCGGGCGCCGGATGTGCATCAGGCATGCAGCGAGGCCTACGGTCACTCCAGCGAGCCCTATGTCGCCTCCCTGCGGGAAGTCCTCGGCCTCATCGGTGCCCACGAGTGGCGCAAGAAGGGCGTGGAAATCCCGGAAGTGGGCGGACGCATCCATCCCCACTACGGCGTCTTCTCGCCGGTGCGAGGGGAGTACGTCGCCCTGGTGGCCCAGGCGCCCCTGCCGGCGGCCCTCGCCAGCCATTCCCTGGCCTTCGACGTGGGCACCGGCACCGGCGTCCTGGCTGCCGTCCTGGCCCGCCGGGGCATTGCCCGGGTGATCGGCACCGACCAGAATCCCCGGGCCCTGGCCTGCGCCCGGGAGAATGTCGAACGGCTGGGCTTCGCCGGCCAGGTGGAAATCATCGAGGCGGACCTTTTCCCGGTCGGCAAGGCGCCCCTGGTGGTCTGCAATCCGCCCTGGGTGCCGGCCCGGCCCAGTTCCGCCCTGGAATACGCCGTCTACGATCCGGACAGCGCCATGCTCAAGGGCTTCCTCGCGGGGTTGGCGGAGCACCTGGAACCGGCAGGCGAAGGCTGGCTCATTCTCTCCGACCTGGCCGAACACCTGGGCCTGCGTTCTCGGGAGGAACTGCTGGCCGCCATCGACACCGCCGGCCTCAAGGTCCTCGGCCGGCTGGACGCCCGGCCCAAGCACCCCAAGGCCTTCGATCCCGCCGACCCGCTCCACGGCGCCCGCGCCAAGGAAATCACGTCCCTGTGGCGGCTGGGGATGCGCTAAAGCGCCCCGTAGGCCACCTGCACCGCTTCCGGCCCATACCGCCGCTCCAGGGCGCGGACGGTGAAATGGGCTGATGCGGTGCGCTGGAAATGCTCCATGAAAACGGTGTTGATGGTCGCCCCCAGCACCGCTCCCACCACCGGGATGGACTTGGCGGCCACCTGCTGGCTGACCTGGACGGAAAAGCGCTCGGCCACCCGGTTCACCAGCCTCAGGAGCGCCGAGGAAGTGGCGCCACCGACACCCCGACTGGCCAGTTCCGACATGGATTGGGAGACTATTTCCGCCAGGGCCGCCCGCACCGCGAAATAGCCCGCCTCCGCGTCGTCGTCGAGGGTGGACGGTCCTCCCAGGGCCAGGACGGTGAGGCATTCCAGACGCGTGTCCGTATCCTGGAGGTCTTCGCCCTCGCTGCGGGCGATGTCGCAGATGGAGCGGAACATGAGAGTGGTGGTGATGGGCAGTTCGATGGCCAGGGCCCCGAGCCCGAAGGCCCCGCCCACCGCCCCGGTCAGGCCGACGGCAAATTTGTGGAAATCGTTGCGGGGCGGGCGGCCTTCCGCCGGCTTCTCGTCCAGGGTGCGCAGCGCCGCCTTCAGGCATTGGCGGACCGCCGCGTCGGTGGCCTTGGAGATGGCCGCATGGGCGCCCTTGGGCAGGAGGCGCAGGGCCCGTTCGAAAGGCTTACCCACCGCGTTGGCCATGTGGATGGCGAGGCCGGGGTGTTCCAGGATGGCCTTGGCCTGGGAAAGTCGGCCCAGGTCCTCGTCGGTGAAATCGATGTTGTCCATGGCCTAAGCCCTCGTGAAAGGATGCACCCGACGGAAATCAATCACCAGCTAATCGACCCCGTGTCAGACGGGTAGTTCGCTGGACGCGATGCTACAATCATGCGCTTTGCATACCAACGACGGGCCTGACGCTCCGCTCCCTCGGGGAATAGCCTCGCGCTCTCGGCCATCTTTCTCCTCGCTTCGGATAGAACGTGAAAAAAATCCTTCTCGCCCCCTTGCTTGCCCATGCTATCGCCGCCTCGGCCGCGACGTCGACTCGCCTGGAAACCCCTGTCACCTATCATCCAAACGCCGGAGTCGTTGAAAGCGTGAGGAGCGAATGCCAGCTCGAAGACATGCTCGCCACCCGCGTAGGAAACGCCCTGCGGCGGATCAACAGCGGGGGCAATGGGACCATTGAAGCAGGAACCGATCCGGCCGACAGTCAGGTGATCAGGCTGCAGATCACCCACGTACTAGGCATCGGCGGCGGCGCATGGACCGGGCCCAAGGCGATTACGGTCAGCGCCGAGTTGTTGGAGAACGGTAAAGTGCTCCGTCAGACAAAAATCAATCGCTGGACCACAGGTGGCGTCTTCGGCGCATTCAAGGGGACCTGCTCCATCCTGGAGCGTAGTGCTGACGCCATTGGCAAGGACTTGGTACGCTGGGCGCGCAATCCCTCTTACAAGATCGTCGACGAACCGCCCCCCAAGGAAGCCAGCGCCTCCGGTGAAAACACACCGCCAGCCAACGAGAATATTACGCAAGCGAGCGCAGCAGCAGAGAATAAGCCGGAAGCCGGCGAGTAACGGTATCGAGTAGTACCACAACCCCGGCGGCAGATTTCAGGCCACCGGCGGGAGAAGCCTCGCCAGCAGGGCCCGCAACTCGGCCACTTCCTCTTCCAGCTGTGCGACCCGGTTCTCCAGTTCCCGGCT
>DASRUX010000442.1:0-15778 GCA_035655235.1 Rhodocyclaceae bacterium
TGCTGGGCCAGAGCCACAACATCGTCCGCCATCCCGACATGCCGCCCCAGGCTTTCGAAGACCTGTGGCGCACCGTCAAGGCGGGCCTGCCCTGGCGGGGCTTGGTCAAGAACCGCTGCAAGAACGGCGACCACTACTGGGTCGAGGCCCTGGTGACGCCCATCAAGAAGAAGGGCGTCATCACCGGCTACCTCTCGGTGCGCACCGCGCCGACCCGGGAACAGGTGAAGGTGGCCGAAGAACTTTACGCCCGCCTGCGCCAGAACCACGCCCCCCTGACCACCGCCAAGACCGGCTTTTTCGCCCGCCTCTCCCTGCGCGCCCGGCTGTGGGGCGCCATGGGGGTCATGGTCGCCCTGATGGTGGCCATGGGCATCATCAACCTGTCCGGCCTGGCCGACAGCAACACCCGCCTGGAGAGCATGTACCGGCAGCAGTTGATCCCCTCCAATGCCATCAGCCGGGCCATGTTCCTCCTCGGGGACAACCGCTCCCAGGTCATGCTGGGCTTGCAGCACGACCCGGGCAACCCGAATTCCAAGCTCCACGACCACCCGCTGTCCACCCACATCGACGCCACCCTCAAGAACCGGGAGGAGATCAACAAGGAGCTGGAGGCCCTGAAGCAGATGGTCCTTTCCGACAAGGAAAAGGCCCTCCTCGACAAGTTTGCCGAAACCCGCGAGCGCTTCTCCAAGGAAGGCGTCAATGTGGCCAGGGGGCTGCTGGCCAACGGGGAATACGTCAAGGCCAACGAGGTGCTGCTGACCAAGATCAACCCCCTTTACAAGGAAATGAAGGCGGACGGGGATGCCCTGATCAAGGCCATCGCCGATAACGCCGAACATGCCTACGGCGAGGCTGGGGAGCGCTACCAGACGGTGCGCAACCTCTCCATCGCCAGTACCCTGATCGCCGCGCTCATCGCCGCCATCGGCGGGTGGCTGCTGGTGGCCGCCATCGTCGGCCCCATCCGCCGCGCCATCGGCCACTTCGAGCGCATCGCCGAGGGCGACCTGACCGACGACATCGACGTGTCCGGCCGGGACGAGGCCGGCCTGCTCTTGAGCAACCTGGCCATCATGCAAGGCGCCCTCAAGGCCATGCTGGACGATGTGAGCACCGCCTCCACCACCATCGACAATCACTGCGCCCACCTGGAAGGCCAGATGCGTTACGTGACCGAAAAGTCGATCGAGCAGCAGTCGAGCGTGGAAAGCGTGGCTGCCGCCAGCGAGGAATTCAGCCAGTCGGTCCAGGAAGTAGCGGCCAACGCCCGGGAAACCGCCGACGCCGCCAAGGAATCCCAGTCCCTGCTGGCCGACAGCAACGAGAACATCGGCGAGAGCATGCGGGCCACCAACCGGGTGGTGGAAGCGGTCCAGGCTTCCAGCGAGACCATCAACGAACTCAACCGCTCCATCCAGAAGATCGGCGAAATCACCAACGTCATTTCCGAGATCGCCGGCCAGACCAACCTCCTGGCGCTCAACGCCGCCATCGAGGCCGCCCGGGCCGGGGAACAGGGCCGGGGCTTCGCCGTGGTGGCCGACGAGGTGAGAAAGCTCGCCGAGCGCACCACGGCCTCCACCGCCGACATCGCCGCCACCGTGCACGAAATCCAGTCTGTCACCCGCCAGGCGGTGAGCGGCATGGATACCGCCGCCCGGGAAGTGGAAACCGGCATCGGCAAGCTGCGGGAAAGCGTGGCCGGCCTGGAGGGCATCACCCACTCCAGCCAGCGGGTCACCCAGATGTCCGAGAGCATTTCCGACGCCGCCCGCCAGCAGGGCATCGCCAGCGAGGAAGTGGCGGTGAGCATGCAGCGCATCACCGACCTCATCGAGCACAACACCGAATCGGCCAAGGCCGCCAGCCAGGCGGTGGAAGAACTGCTGACCACGGCCCATCATCTCGACGCCATCATCAAGAACTTCGAATTGCACAAGCGCCGCTAGCGCCCTTCAAGCCCAACCGGGCTATCATCGGCGGACCATGAAATACCTGTTCGCCGCCCTGATCTTCTGGGTCGCCCTCCCCGTCCGGGCGGGCGACCTTCCTCCCACCGTCGCCCAGGCCCTCAAGGGCGCCCAGATTTCCCCGTCCAGCGTGGCGGTGGTGGTGCAGCCGGTGGATGCCGCCGCCCCGCTCATCGCCGTCAACGCCGGCCAGGCCATGAACCCGGCTTCGGTGATGAAGCTGGTCACCACCTACGCCGCCCTCGACCTCCTGGGCCCGGCCTACACCTGGAAGACCGCCGCTTTCGTCGATGCCGAGCCGGCGGACGGGCGGCTGCCGGGCAACCTCTACCTCAAGGGCAGCGGCGAT
Organism: Rhodocyclaceae bacterium; assembly: GCA_035655235.1. GTDB lineage: Bacteria > Pseudomonadota > Gammaproteobacteria > Burkholderiales > Rhodocyclaceae > JAGTRP01. Next base: position 2,329 of record DASRUX010000442.1, read on the forward strand.
CCCAAGTTCGCCCAGGAACACCTCTGGGCCCTCTTGCGGCAACTGCGGGTACGGGGCATCGGCCACATCGCCGGGGACGTGGTCCTGGACCGCAGCGCCTTCAACGTCCCCCCGGCCAACGGCAATTTCGACGACAAACCCATGCGGCCCTACAACGTGGAGCCCGACGCCCTGCTGGTCAATTTCCGCGCCCTGCGCTTCGTGCTGTCGCCCGAGTCCTCTTCGGTCCGCCTGCTGGTGGAGACGCCCAGCGACGGCCTGGCCATCGACAACCGCCTGCAACTCGCCAAGGGCGACTGCCGGGACGACTGGAAGGACCGCATCAACCTCCGCCTGCTGCCCAACGGCGGCCTGGAATTCACCGGCACCTACGCCGCCCTGTGCGGCGAGCGGGTACTCAACCTCTCCCCCCTGCCGGCGGACGCCCAGGTGGGCAGCCTGTTCGCGGCCCTGTGGAAGGAAATGGGCGGCACTCTGGGGGGCAAGGTCCGGGCCGGCGCCATCCCGGCCACGGCCCGGGTGGCGGCGGAGCAGGAATCCCCGCCCCTGGCCGAGGTGGTGCGGGACATCAACAAGTACTCCAACAACGTCATGGCGAGGCAGCTTTTCCTCACCTTGGGCAACGGGGACGGCGCCGCCACCCCGGAGCGCGCCCGGCAGCGGGTCTACGCCTGGCTGGGGCAGCGGAAGCTCGCCTTCCGGGAACTGGAGATGGAAAACGGTTCCGGCCTGTCCCGCCGGGAGCGCATCAGCGCCGACAGCCTCAACCGCCTGCTGCTGGACGCCTGGCTGAGCCCGGTGATGCCCGAACTCGTCTCCAGCCTGCCCATCGTCGGTATCGACGGGACCATGAAGAAGCGCCTGGTGGATTCCGGCGCCCGGGGCCGGGCCCACATGAAAACCGGCACCCTGGACGGGGTCAAGAGCGCCGCCGGCTACGCCCTGGACAGCCGGGGCCGGTGCTACGCCGTCACCTTCCTCATCAACCACCCCCGGGCCCGGGAAGGCCAGGCCGCCATCGACGCCCTGTTGCAGTGGGTGGCGGAGCGGTAAGTCAGGGAATCACCACCGGCAGGCGGGTCTTCAGGGTGATGTCTTCCGGCGTCACCACCGCCTGCAGGGCCACCACTTCCACCCCGGCTTCCCGGGCTTCCCGCAGGCCTCGGGCGTAGACCGGATCGATCTCCGCGGCCGGCCGGATTTCGGTCACGTCCCCCCGCTGGACGCAGAACACCACCATGGCCCGGCCGCCGCCCCGGACCACCTCGATCATCTCCCGCAGGTGCTTGGCGCCCCGGGCGGTGACGGCATCGGGGAAGAAGCCGATGTTCCCATCCACCTGGGCGGTGACGTTCTTCACCTCCAGGTAGCAGGATGGCAGGCCCTCGCCTTCGAAGAGGAGGTCGATGCGGCTGTTCTCGACGCCGTAGCGCACTTCCCGGCGCAGGATGGGATAGGCCGACAGTTCGGGCAGGTGCCCGGCCAGGAAGGCTTCCTCCACCAGGGCGTTGGGGCGGCCGGTGTGGATGCCCACCAGGACGCCGGGGGCGCCCTCGACGATTTCCCAGGTCCAGGCCAGCTTGCGGTTGGGGTTCTCCGCCCGGGACAGCCACACCCGGCTGCCGGGAGCCTTGCAGCCGTGCATGGAGCCGGTGTTGGGGCAATGGGCCTCCACCACCTGGCCGCCGACATCCACCTCGGCGACGAATCGGTTGCGGCGCTCGATGAGGCGGCCTTCGGTGAGGGGCGGCAGGCGCATGGGGGTATCCGGAGCGAAAAACCCGGACCCTAGCAGGAGCGGCGGGCCGGGGCAATGCGCGAGGCCCTTGCCGGAACGATCGCCCCGGCCGCCACTCGAAGGAGTAGCCGGACCGGGTATCGTCCATGGAGGGCCAATCCCCTGGAAGCATCCAAGCAAGCGGAAGGTTCCTGGCTCAGGAAGCTCGGCCCCGGACTCATCACCGGCGCGGCGGACGACGACCCCAGCGGCATCGCCACCTATTCCCAGGCGGGCGCCCAGTTCGGTTTCGGCCTGCTGTGGGTGATGTTCTTCACCTACCCCCTGATGGTGGTGATCCAGGTGATCAGCGCCCGCATCGGCCGGGTCACCGGCCACGGCCTGGGCCATAACCTGCGCCGCCACTACCCCCGGCCCCTGCTCTACGGGATCGTGGCCTCGCTCCTCATCGCCAACACCATCAACATCGCGGCCGACCTGGTGGCCATGGGAGATGCCGTCCGGCTGGTGGCGGGCGGCCCTTCCCACGTTTACACCATCGCCCTGGGGCTCCTGTCGGTGGGGCTCCAGGTCTTCCTGCCCTACAGCCGCTACGTGCGGGTGCTGAAGTGGCTCACCCTGGCCCTCTTCGCCTACGGGGCGACGGTGTTTGCGGTGGATATCCCGTGGCTCGAAGTCCTTTCCAGCCTGGTCTGGCCCGGTGCCGCCCTGAGCACCGGCTACATCACCACCCTGGTGGCCGTCCTCGGCACCACCATCAGCCCCTACCTGTTCTTCTGGCAGGCCTCCCAGGAGGTGGAGGACCAGCGTGCCGACCCCCAGGCCGTTCCCCTGCGCTGGGCGCCCAAACTGGCCCGCCGGGATTTCGAGCGGATCGGCACGGACACCTACGTCGGCATGGGGGTTTCCAACCTGGTGGCCTTCTTCATCATGCTCACCACCGCCGTCACCCTCCACGCCCACGGCATCACCGACATCCAGACCACTGCCCAGGCTGCCTCCGCCTTGAAGCCCATCGCCGGGGAGCTCGCATTCGGCCTTTTCTGCCTGGGGATCGTCGGCACCGGGCTCCTGGGCATCCCCGTCCTGGCCGGCTCGGCGGCCTACGCCTTCGCCGGCGCCTTCGGCTGGAAGAGCAGCCTGGAGCACGCCCCCGACGTGGCGCCCCATTTCTACGGTGTCATCGCCTTCGCCACCCTGGCCGGGATCGGCATCGGGCTCACCCCCATCGACCCCATCCAGGCCCTCTACTGGAGCGCCGTCATCAACGGCGTCGCCGCCGTGCCGGTGATGGTGGTGATGATGGCCATGGCCAGCCGCCCGGAGGTCATGGGCAAGCTGGTCATCGGCCGCCGCCTCAAGGTCCTCGGCTGGATCGCCACGGCCATGATGGCGGTGGCGGTGTTCGCCATGTTCCTGGTCCGCTCCTAGAGCAGGCCGGAGGCGATATTGATAGTCAGCGCCACCAGGGTGGTGTTGAAGAAGAAGGCCAGGACGCAGTGGAGAAGACCGATGCGCCGCATGGGCCGGCTGGTGAAGCTCACGTCCGCCGTCTGGGCGGAGGTTCCGATGATGCAGGCGAAATAGAGGAAGTCGCCGTAATCCGGGAAGCGCTCGCCGGGGAAACCCAGGCCCGGCGGCCGGTTCCGCTCCAGGGCGACGTAGAAGTCGTGGGCGTAATGGACGGCGAACATGACCTGGGTGAAGGCCCAGGACGAGAAGATGGTGAGGGCCGCCAGGGCGATGTGGGCGTAGCGCTCCCGGCCCGTCATGTCCTTGGCCACCGCCAGCTCGGCGACGATGGCCCCCAGGCAGACGACGGCGGCGGCCACCACCAGGGCGAGGATGACGAAGCGCCCTTCGTCTTCGCCCTGGGCGCGGGTCCGCATCCGGGCTTCGCTGGACCGGAACATCATGTGGGCGGCCAGCACCAGGTAGAGGATGGCGCCCCCGTTCCAGGCGATGATCAGGCGGGTGATGGGATAGACCTCCAGCGCCAGGGGCACCGCCAGCCAGGTGGCCAGCCCCACCAGGCAGGAAATGGCCAGCCGCGGCCGCGCCACGAAGGGGCGGATGGCGGCTGGGTAAGGCCGGTTGGAGCGGGGAGCGGGAGGTGGCCGGTTCATCGGGAGCGGGATGTCAGCCGAAGGATTCCCTTACCCCTCCCCCAGTTCCCGCTTTCTCTGGCGCAGGCCCCAGCGGGCCAGGGCCGGCAGCAGGGTCAGGGTGAACAGGGTGGCGGAGATGATGCCACCCACGATGACCACCGCGAAGGGCCGCTGGGTCTCGGCGCCGATGGCCTGGGAGACGGCCGCCGGCAGAAGGCCGAGGCCCGCCATGAGGGCCGTCATCAGGATAGGCCGCAGGCGGGACACCGCCCCCTGGGTGATGGCCCGGATGAGGTTGGCGCCGTTCTCGATCTGGTGGAGGATTTCCTCCACCATGATCACCCCGTTCTGGACCGAAATGCCCGCCACGGCGATGAAGCCCACCGCCGCCGAGATGGAGACGTGGAGCCCGGCCAGCCCCAGGGCGAAGAAGCCCCCGGCGATGTTGAAGGGCAGCATGGCGAGGATCAGCCCGGCCAGGCGCACGGAGCGGAAGGCCCAGAACAGCAGGGCGAAGATGCCCAGGAGCGAAGCCGGCACGATGACCGCCAAGCGCTTCATGGCCCGCTGCTGGTTCTCGAACTGGCCGCCCCACTGGATGCGGTAGCCCGGCGGCAGCTGGACTTCCTTGGCCACCCGGGCCATGGCCTCGGTCACGAAGCTGCCCTGGTCCCGGCCCTGGAGATTGGCCTTGACCGACACGTTCCGCCCGCCCGCCTCCCGGGAGATGCGGGAAGCCCCTTCCCTCACCTCCACCGTCGCCACGTCGGCGAGGCGCACGGTGCCGGCATTGTTGGGCAGGGCGACGGGCACGACGCCCACGTCCTCCACCGAAGTCCGGAAGGGAGCGTCGAAGCGCACCGTCAGGTCGAAGCGCCGCTCGCCCTCGTAGAAGCCGCCCACGGCATTGCCCCCCAGGGCCGTCTGCACGGCGCTCCCCAGGTCGGCCATGGACAGGCCCAGGCGGGCGAGCTTCACCCGGTCGGGGACGATAGCCACCTCCGGCTGGCCGCCGGGGAGGATGGCGGCCACGTCCCGGCTGCCCTGGACGGTGCGCAGGATGGCGGCGATCTGCTCGGCCTTGTCTTGGAGGATGTCCAGGTCCGGGCCGAAGACCTTGATGGCGATTTCGCCCTTCACCCCGGACAGGGCCTCTTCCACGTTGTCCTGGATCACCTGGGAGAAGTTGGTGGGCAGGCCGGGGATGGTCTTGAGCTTTTTGGACATGCTCTCCACCAGGGCTTCCTTGTCCGGGAAGCGCCACTCGTCCCGGGGCTGGAGGTCGGCCAGGATCTCGATGTTGTTGGGCCCCTTGGGGTCGGTGCCGTCGTCGGGCCGGCCCACCTGGGTGACCAGCATCTTCACCTCGGGATAGGTGCGCAGGGTCGTCCGCACGGCCCGCTCCACGTCCTTGCTCTGCTCCAGGGAGGAGCCCGGCGGCAGGCTGATGGTGAGCCACAGGTTGCCCTCGTCCAGGCGGGGCAGGAATTCGCTGCCCAGGATGGGAACGAGGGCGAAAGCCAGGACGGCGATGGCGGCGGGAATGGCGAGGGTGACCTTGAGGCGCCGCTGGCAGCGGATGACCAGGCCCCGGTACCTGCGCTGGAGCTTCACCAGCCAGGAGATGTGCTTCTCGGCCAGGTTGTGGCGGGTGAGCACCAGGGACAAGAGGGCCGGCACCACCGTCAGGGTGAGCAGCACCGCGCCGATCAGGGAGAAGGACAGGATCAGCGCCACCGGCGAGAAGATGCGCCCTTCCACCCGCTGGAAAGTGAAGATGGGCAGGAAGGCCAGGATGATGATGGCCTTGGAAAAGAGGATGGGCTTGGCAAGGCCGGAGGTCACCCAGCGCAGGGCGTCGAAGCGCTGCCCCACCGCCGAGCCGATGGCCCGGTCGGTGTGGTGCACGGCGAGGCGCACCATGAGGGCCTCCACCAGCACCACGGCGCTGTCGATGATGATGCCGAAGTCCACCGTCCCCAGGGAGATGAGGTTGGCCGGCACCCCCTTCAGGTCCATGAGGGTGAAGGCGAAGAGCAGCGTGAGGGGGATGATGGCCGCCACCACCAGGGCCGCCCGCCATTCCTGGAGGAAGATAACCAGCACCGACACCACCAGGAGCGCCCCCACCAAGAGGTTCTCGGTGACGGTGTGCAGGGTGTGGCGGACCAGGTCGGTGCGCTGGTAGATGGGCTTGATGCTGACGCCCTTGGGCAACTGGCCCTGGTTCAGCTCGTCCACCCGCACCAGCAGGTCGGCCACCACTTTGGAGGGATCGCCCCCCTTGGTCATGAGGACGATGCCCTCCACCACCGAATCCTTGTCGTCGTTGGCCACGATGCCGGACAGGGGCCGGTCGCCCACCTCCACCCGGGCCACGTCGCCGACGGTGACGGTCTTGCCGTCCTTGGCGCTGACCACCGCCGCCCGGATGTCCTCCAGCCGGGAAAAGAGGCCCACGGCCCGCACCACCAGGGCTTCGTCGCCCCGCTTCATGAGGCCGCCGGAGGTGTTCTGGTTGCCGTTGGCCAGCGCCTGGGAGACTTGATCCAGGGTCACGCCGTAGCGGGCCAGGGCTTTGGCGTCCACCCGCACCTGGTATTCCTTCACCGCCCCGCCGAAACTGTTGATGTCGGCCACCCCCGGCACCCGGCGCAGGGCCGGGCGGACGATCCAGTCCTGGATGGCGCGGACTTCCCGGGGCGGCATGTCGGCTGGCGCATCCAGCACGTAGCGATAGACCTCCCCCACCGCCGTAGCGAGCGGCGCCAGGGAAGGCTGCACCCCGGGCGGGAAATTGACGTTCTGGAGCTTCTCCAGGACCTGGTTGCGGGCGAAGTAGTCGTTGGTGCCGTCGGAGAAGGTCAGGGTCACCACCGACAGGCCGGTGATAGACACCGAGCGCACTTGCGTCGCCCGGGGCACGCCGCTCATTTCCCGCTCGACGGGGATGCTGACGGTGCGCTCCACCTCTTCCGGCGACTGGCCGGGGTATTGGGTCACCACCTGGACCTGCACGTCCTGCACGTCCGGGAAGGCTTCCACCGGCAGTTCCTGGAGGGCGCGGATGCCGACGACCGCCAGGGCGCCCGCCATCACCAGGATGAAGAGGCGCTGGCGGATGACGAAGGTTGCGAGGCGTCCCAGCAATTTATTCCCCTTGGGCCAGTTCGGAGGCGAGCAGCAGGGCGCCCCGCACCACCACCTTGTCGCCGGGCTTCACCGCCGATTCGGGGGTCAGGTAGGCGAACTCGGCGTCCTGGCGGGCCACCGCCACCGGCCGGCGCTCGAATTCCCGCGGGCCGGTCTGGATGAAGAGATGGGCACCGAGGCCGCCGGTGAGGAGCGCCCCCACCGGCAGGCGGATGGCCTGGGCAGCGGAGGCTTCGCTCACCGTGGCGCGGGCGTACATCTCGGGCTTGAGGCGCCCGTCGGCGTTGTCCACCACGGCCCGGACCGGGATGCGGCGGGTATTGGGGTCCACCATGGCGCCCACCCGGTCGATACGGGCGGAGAAATCGACGCCCGGATAGGCATCCACCGCGAAATGCACATCGGCGCCGGGCCGGGCCAGGGCGGCGGCCTTCTCGGGCAGGTCGATGGTCAGCCACAGGCGCTGGAGGTTGGAGATGACGAAGAGGGGATTCTGGGCATCGGGGCGCACTTCCGTCCCCGGGTTGGCCTGGCGGTCCACCACGTAGCCGGCCAGGGGGGCGCGCAGCACCAGGCGCTGGCCGTCGATGTGGCTGCCGGCGGGTGCGAGGTTGGCGAGGCGCAGCCGGGCCCGTTCGGATTCGGCCCGGGCGGCGTGGGCGTCGGCCTCGGAGGCTTCCAGCTCCCGCCGGGACAGGACTTCGCCGTCGAACAGGGTCTGGGAACGGGCCAGGGCCTTGTTCTTGAGGGCCACGTCGGCCTCGGCCTTGCGCAGGTCGGCGATGGCCTGGCCGAAGTCGGGGGCGTCGATCACCGCCAGGGGTGCCCCAGCGGCCACCTTGTCGCCGATGGCGGCCTGCAGGCTGATCACCCGCCCGCCCAGGGGCGGGAAGATGCGGGCGGTGAGGTCGTCGGCCAACTGGAGCTTGGCGTTCATGGGATCGCTGGCGGGCAGGGTTGCCGCGGCGGCCGGCTCCATCTTGAGGAAAGCGAGCTGGGAGGCGTCCTCGGCCAGGACCAGGTGGTTGGCCGGGGCCTTGGGCTTTTCTTCCGCCAGGGCGGGCTTGGAATGGACGACGCGCCAGGCGGTGCTGCCGCCGATGGCGATGAGGACGCCGACGGCGGCCATGGACAGGCGCTTGACCAGGGGATCGGAGAGGCGGGCGGACAGCTTGGTGGATTTCATGGTCATGGCAGATCGGTACGGTTGACGGCGGCCGCCCAGGCGGCGCGGGCCTTGGCGGCATCGGCCAGGGCGTTGGCGGTATCGGTTTCGACGGCGTGGAGGCTGCGGCGGGCATCGATCACGTCGAGGACCGAGGCCGCCCCCTCGCTGAAGGCGAACTGGACGGCGGCGCTGGCCTTGCGGGCGGCGGGCAGGGCCTCGTCCTGGAGGCGGCGGGCCCGCTCGCTCAGCTGGTTGGCCTCGAAGGCAGCCTGGGAGACTTCGGCGGCGGCGGTGGCGCGGATGCGTTCCAGGTCGTCCTGGGCCGAATCCCGGTCCACATGGGCGCGTCGGATTTCGCCCCGGTAGTCGTAGCCGGTGAAGAGCGGGATGCTGACGCCGAAGCCCAGCATGTTGCCGCTGGCGCTATCGGTATTGTCCCGTTCGATCTGGGCGCCGATGGTCACGTCCCGGACCCGCTGGGACTTGGCCAGGTCGATGGCCTTCTCGGCCGCTTCCAGGCGGCGGCGGGCGGCGACCACGTCGGGGCGCTGCTCCATATCCGGCGCGGCGGCCGGCAGGGGGTCGAGGGACGGCCAGGGATCGGCGGCGGCCAGGCGGGGGGCTTCGGATTCCAGGGCCAGGAGCTGGGCCAGGGCGAGCCGGGCCCGCTGCAGGTCCACCCGGGCCTGGCGGGCGTCGGATTCGGCCTTGAGGGTGTCGGTGCGGATGCGGGCCACATCGGCCGGGGCCAGGTCGCCGGCCTTCTGGCGCAGTTCGGCCTTGGCGAGCACCTGGCTGGCGAGCTTGGCCGATTCGTCGAAGAGCCGGGCCTTGTCCTCGGCGGCCTTGAGGTCGAAATAGGCCTGCCGGGCAAGCATGCGCTGCTGCCGGACGGCGTCGTGCTCATCGGAATGGCTGGCCTCCAGGAGGGCGCCGGCCACCGCCAGGCGCAGGTCCCGCTTGCCGCCCCGCTCGAAGGGCTGGTCGATGCGCAGCACGGTATCCAGGTTGCCGCTGCCGGCGGGGTGCTTGGGGCTGATGCCGCTGGTGTTGAGGGACAGGGTCGGGTTGGGCCGGGCGCCGGCAATGTCCATGCCGGCCTCGGCAGCCTGGGTCGCCCGCCGGGCGACCACCAGGCTGCGGTTGCGTTCGGCCACCAGCCGTTCCACGTCGGCCAGGCGCAGGCGGCCGCCGTCGGGCAGTTCGGCCGACGCGGGTTGGGCCAGCGCGATCAGCGCCAGCAGGAGAATGAGGACTTTGCTTGCCATAGGGGGAAGAAGGTAGCGGAGGCCACCTTTCGTCCCCCTGACAGGCTGTCAGCTAAGAGACTTGGGGGGCGCCGGCGTAGCCGGGAAGCTGATCCGGATCACGGTGCCGCCCGCCGGGCCGGCCGGGCGCAGGTCGAGGGCGGCGTGATGGCGCTCGGCCACTTCCTTGACGATGGCGAGGCCCAGGCCCGTGCCCATGCCGGGACTGCCCTCGGGCCGGTAGAAACGCTCGAACACCTTGTCCCGCAGCGCTTCCGGGATGCCGGGGCCGCTGTCCTCGACTTCCACGAAGGGGCGGCCATCCTCGCCGACCCCGCTGCGGGCCGTCACCACGCCGTCGGCGGGGGTATAGCGGAGGGCGTTGTCCATGAGGTTGGCGATCAGCTCCCGCAGCAGCCATTCGGAACCCTGGATGGGGGCGGGCTCGGCCTCGAAGCCCAGGTCGATGTTCTTGCCCAGGGCCACGTCGAACCAGGCCGAGGCGTTCTGCTGGATGAGGGCGGCCAGGTCCACCGGGCGGAATTCATGGCCCAGGTTGGCTTCCGGGCCGGAGCGGGCCAGGGCCAGGAGCTGGTGGGCCAGGTGCCCGATGCGAACGGTGGCCTCCCCCAGGCGCGCCACCCGCTCCCGATGCTCCCCGGTCAGCTCCTGGGCAGCCAGTTCGAGCTGGGTCTGAAGCCCGGCGATGGGCGTCTTGAGCTGGTGGGCGGCGTTGGCCAGGAAGGCCTGCTGAGCCTGGACGGCTGCCCGCAGGTCATCGATGAGGCCGTCCATGGCAGCCACCAGGGGCGCCGCCTCGCCGGGGATTTCCACCTCGGGCAAGGGCGAGAGGTCATGGGGGGAACGGCGGGCGATCTCTTCGCCCAGGTGGTCCAGGGGGGCGAGGCCGCTGCGGATGCCGAAGAAGACCACCAGCAGGGTGGCGGCGGTGAGCAGCAGGTTGGGCAGGACCATGGCCGCCAGGATTTTTGAGGCCGTGCGCTGGCGCTTGTGGACGGTTTCGGCGACGGCCACGGCGACCGGGCCGCCGGGGGTATCCACCTGGAAGGAGGCCTTGCGGACCCGGTGGCCGCGCAGGGTGGCGTCGGTCAGCAGGGGCCGGCTGCCGACAGCCACCGGCTCCGGGGCGAGGTCGGCGTCGCCGGACAGGAGTTCGCCCTTGGGGCCGTAGACGGCCAGGAATTCCTGGTCGGTACTGTCGTTGCGCAGCATGGCCTCGGCGGCGGCGGGGAGGTCCACCCGCACCACGCCGTCCTGGTGGCGGACCCGGCCGGCCAGGGCGACGGCGTCGTCGGCCAGGGCGTGGTCGTAGGCTTCCTGGGCGGGGTCGAGGGCGATCCGGTAGTCGGCCAGCAGGCTGACCACCAGCATGATGGCCAGGGACGGCAGAAGGAAGCCGAGCAGCCGCCGGCGCAGGGTGCGATGGGAAGGATCAGGCCGCTGAGACATCATCCAGGCGATAGCCGATGCCCCGCAGGGTACGGATCTCCACCCCGCTCTCCTTGAGCTTGCCGCGCAGGCGGGAAACGTAGATTTCGATGGCGTTTGGGGTGAGTTCGTTGTCCCATTCGCTGAGGCTTTCCACCAGTTTCTGCTTGGTGACCAGGTTGGGGCTGGACAGCATCAATTGCTGGAGGATGTCCCACTCCCGCCCGGTCAGGTCCAGGCGGGCGTCGCCGATGGCCGCCAGGTGGCGGGCGAGGTCCAGCCGCAGGGGCCCGACGGACAGTTCGGAGGAGGCCGCCGAACGGCTGCGCCGGATGAGGGCCCGCAGGCGGGCCAGCAGCTCGGGCAGGTGGAAGGGCTTGACCATGAAATCGTCGGCCCCCAGGTCCAGGCCGATGACCCGGTCGTCCAGCCCATCCCGGGCGGTGAGGATGAGGACGGGGAGCCGGCTGCCCCGCCGGCGCATGCGGCGGATGAGCTCGTGGCCGTCCATGCGGGGCAGGCCGATATCGACGATGGCCAGGTCGTATTGGGTCAGTTCGAGGGCCGATTCCGCCGGCTCGGCGGCGGGCACATGGTCGACGGCAAAGCCGGCCTTCTCCAGGGCTTCCTGGATGCCGCTCGCCACCATCGGGTCGTCTTCGACCAGCAGAATGCGCATTTCAATCCTCCGACGGATAGGATCGCACGGCCGGTCACGTCTTGCCACTGCCGTACGCCCAGGGATGCAACGGGCCGGCCGGATGACGATGGTCTTTCCCCGGCCGATTTCCCCACGAATAGTCGGGCTACTTTAGGCGGACAAGACTGTCAGCCGCCTGACATTCCTGAAAGGAAACGGGAGGGAATCAGCGGAGGGCGCGGGGTTCCTCCGCCCGCTGCCAGGTCTGGGTGCGGCCGAGGAGGGGCGTGCCGATGTAGCCCCGCACGTCCAGCTTCTGGTTGTCCGGGCTCAATTTCAGCTGGACCCGGTAGAGCTTGCCGTCCTCGGGATCGAGGATGTCGCCGCCGGCCCAGGTATCCGGGGCCCCCTGGGGGGCGACATTGCGCAGGATGAGGAGGCCCACCAGGGGCTGGCCCCGGCGCTCGTCCGGGCAGGCGTCGCAACGGGAATCGGGCGCATCGGCCGGGTCCAGGAGCCGGACGATACGGCCCGACAGGGCACCCCGCTCCTCCTTGATGGCGACCAGGGCCTTGGCCTGGCCGGTGTCGTCGTCGAAGGTCTTCCACAGGCCGACGGGACTGGCTTCGGCTACTGGGGAGAGGAAGAACAGGCCGGCCGCCAACCCGCAGATGCGCAAAGGATGAGTCATGTTCAGAGTCCCAATGCCGACCACATATCGTCCACCCGCTTCTTCACCCCGGCATCCATGATGATGGGGGTGCCCCACTCCCGGCTGGTTTCGCCCGGCCACTTGTTGGTGGCGTCCAGGCCCATCTTGGAGCCGAGGCCGGCTACCGGGGAGGCGAAGTCCAGGTAGTCGATGGGGGTGTTGTCCACGAGCGTCGTGTCGCGGCAGGCGTCCATGCGGGTGGTGAGGGCCCAGACCACTTCCTTCCAGTCCCGGATATTCACGTCGTCGTCCACCACGATGATGAACTTGGTGTACATGAATTGCCGCAGGAAGCTCCAGATGCCGAACATGATGCGCTTGGCGTGGCCGGGGTACTGCTTCTTGATGCTGACCACCGCAAGGCGATAGGAGCAGCCCTCCGGCGGCAGGTAGAAATCGACGATTTCCGGATACTGCTTCTGGAGGAGCGGCACGAACACTTCGTTCAAGGCGACGCCCAGCACCGCCGGCTCGTCGGACGGCTTGCCGGTGTAGGTGGAGTGGTAGATGGGATTCCGGCGCGTGGTGATGCGCTCGATGGTGAACACCGGGAATTCCGCCTGCTCGTTGTAGTAGCCGGTGTGGTCGCCGTAGGGGCCTTCGAGGGCCGTCTCGCCGGGATGGATGACGCCCTCCAGGACGATTTCGGCGGAGGCCGGCACCTGGAGGTCGGAGCCCAGGCACTTGGTCAATTCGGTCTTGCCGCCCCGCAGCAGCCCGGCGAACTGGTATTCGGACAGGGTGTCGGGCACGGGGGTCACCGCACCCAGGATGGTGGCCGGGTCGCAGCCGATCACCACCGCCACCGGGAAGGGCTTGCCCGGGTTGGCGAGCTGGTGATCGCGAAAATCCAGGGCTCCGCCCCGGTGGGCCAGCCAGCGCATGATGACCTTATTGGGGCCGATGACCTGCTGGCGGTAGATGCCCAGGTTTTGGCGGTTCTTGTGGGGGCCGCGGGTCACCGTCAGGCCCCAGGTGATGAGGGGCGCCACGTCGCCGGGCCAGCAGTGCTGGATGGGCAGCCGGGAGAGGTCCACGTCCTTGCCTTCCCACACCACCTCCTGGCAGGGTGCCGAGGACACCACCTTGGGGGCCATGTTGAGCACCTGCTTCAGCACCGGCAGCTTGTCCCAGGCGTCCTTGAGGCCCTTGGGGGGCTCGGGCTCCTTCAAGTAGGCCAGGAGCTTGCCCACTTCCCGCAGGGCCTGCTGCCAGTCGCCGTCTTCGCCCATGCC
>DASRUX010000443.1:0-6250 GCA_035655235.1 Rhodocyclaceae bacterium
ACATCAAGGCCAGCCAGAAGAACGCCACCGCCGTGGCCGTCGGCAAGAACAACACCGCCGCCAACGAAGCCGGCGTCATCGGCGGCAAGTAATCCGGCTCGGCCCGTATCGGGCTGAAGCGATTGCTGCCAGCGGCTGGTCGATTCGCTCGGCCAGCCGTTTTCTTTTGTGCCAACCATTAGGCGATGGTCACCTGGTCGGATAGGTAAACGTCCTGGATGGCGTTCAGCAGGGCGATTCCTTCCGCCATCGGCCGCTGGAAAGCCTTGCGGCCCGAGATCAGCCCCATGCCCCCGGCCCGCTTGTTGATCACCGCCGTACGCACCGCCTGGGCCAGGTCGCCGGCTCCCTTGGACTCGCCCCCGGAATTGATCATCCCCGCCCGCCCCATGTAGCAGCAGGCCACCTGGTAGCGAACCAGGTCGATGGGGTGGGCGGTGGTCAGTTCCGAATACACCTTCGGGCTCGTCTTGCTGAATTTGAGGGCATCGAAGCCGCCGTTGTTCTCGGCCATCTTCTGCTTGATGATGTCCGCCTCGATGGTTACCCCCAGGTGATTGGCCTGGCCCGACATGTCCGCCGATAAATGGTAATCCGTGCCGCCCTGCTTGAAGGCAGTGTTGCGCAGATAGCACCAGAGCACGGTCGCCATCCCCAACTCGTGGGCCCGCTTGAACCTCTGGGAAATTTCCCAAATCTGCCGCCGGGACTCCGGCGAGCCGAAATAGACCGTCGCCCCCACCGCCACGGCCCCCATGTCGAAGGCCTGGTCCACGTCGGCGAAAAGGCTCTGGTCGTAGGTGTTGGGATAGGACAGGAACTCGTTGTGGTTGAGTTTGACGATGAAGGGGATGCGGTGGGCGTAGCGCCGCGCCACGGCACCCAGGACGCCGAGGGTCGAGGCGACCGCGTTGCAGCCGCCCTCCATGGCCAGCCGGACGATGTTCTCCGGATCGAAGAAATCCGGGTTGGGCGCGAAGGAGGCCCCGGCGGAGTGCTCGATCCCCTGGTCCACCGGCAGGATGGACAGGTAACCCGTCCCTGCCAGCCGGCCGTGGTTGAACAGGGCGTCGAGGCTGCGCAGCACCGAGGGCTTGCGGTCGCTGGCGGCATGGACCCGGTCAATGAAGTCCGGCCCCGGCAGATGCAGTCGGTCCTTGGGAATGCCGCGGCAAACGTGGGTCAGCAGGGACTCGGCCTCGGCGCCGAGCAGATCGAGGGGATTGGCCATGGGATGGGGCTCCTGTGAGCGATTGCCTGCCGGTTGGCAAGCGTCTGACACTCAGGATAGGCCGGGATTCCGGAATTCCCAGGGGGCTGGCGGTTGCCGGCTTCACCCGCGCCGGCCGGGAGCGGCCTCAGGCGCTCTGCTGGATCAGCCCGCCCTTGTACTTGTCCAGGGCGTGGGCGATGGCGAGGGCGTCTTCGGAGGGGAACTGGCGGACGACTTCCTTGGTTTGCCGGTCGATGAGCTTGACGACGGTCCAACCGGTTTCATCGTCCTGGGAAAATTCCAGGCTGGTGTTGATGGTCTGCAGGGCCTTGTTCATGTCCTTCACCAGTTCCCGGGTGGACTGCTCGGTGGGCTTGCCCTCGGCTGCCGGATCGGCGGCCTTCGGGGCCGCCTTGGCGGCGGCGTCGGCAGGCCCGGAGACGACCGGACGGCCAGTCCCCAGGAAAGGGGAGAAGCTGGCGGAACCGCGGGAATAGACAAGTTGAGCGTTCAACATTCTCTAAAGGCCTGGGGCGATCTGGTTGGTGCGTCTGGGTGAAGGAGTTGACGTATAGGGTACGACATCCGCAATTCTACCGGTAAGCATGACATACATCAAATGTATGTTTTCCAATGGGTTTTCAGGTCGGCATGGTTGGACGCCGGAGGGCGGTCCGCACATAGGCCAGCTCCGCGCTCCCCTGGTTTTGCAGCCGTCCGGAAGGGAGCGGCAGGTCGCCCAGGGGAATCCGGGTCACGAACAGGGGGCGGTAGGGATCCTGAACATCGAAGACGCTGCATGCCGCCTGGCTATGGGCGACGTAGAGCAGCGTGTTCTCCGGATTGGCCCATAGCCCGCGGGCTTCCCGTCCGTGGCTGGGGAAGGTACCGGTCACGGCGCGCTGCCCCACGGGTGCGGTACGGTCGATGATGGCGATCCGGCTGGACGGGGCCGCGCCAGCCGAGCTTCCCTCCACCCCGGCCTGGGATACGTAGGCCACCTGGCCGCCGGCGTTATCGACGAATTCGACATGGTTGGGCCGGGCGTTGAGGCTGAGGGGGATGGCGTCGAGCAGCCCGGGCTCCAGGGTCGCCGACCAGACCGAGAGGCCGTCGGCCAGCGTGTGGGCGAGCCACAGTTCCTGGCCGTCCGGACTCAGTTTCTGGGAGGCGGTGAAGCCGTGGGGGTCGTGGTCCTGAACATTCACCAGGGTACGGCGCTGGGGGCGGCTGGCGCCATCGGTCCCGGTGCAGGTTTCCACCACCTCGAAGGCGGCTATCTTCTGGGAGGTGACGAAGGCCAGCCGCCCGTCCTGGGAGAAGCCGACCTGGGCTGGGCCGTTCAGGGAATTCATGTAGCTGCGCACGGCTCCGGCCGGGACGCCGTTGCATTCCCGCAGGGCGGCGGCCGTGTCTACGATGGCGATGCGGTCCTCGCCCCGCAGGCACACCCAGATTTCCCGGCCGTTGCGGCTGAAGGCGGGGCCATGGGGCTCCCGGCCGACCAGGATGCCGCTGCTCAGGCGCAGGGGGTTGGTCCGCTCGCCGGCCTGGGGGTTGGGGCAGCAGCCTACGACCCGCAGGCTTTCCAGGTCGATCAGGTAGAGATTGCTGCTGCCCAGGCCGGTGCAGGCCAGGAAACGATTGTCGGGCGACGGGCTGGCCCCGTGCAGTCCGATAGCGCCGTGGTACAGGGGCGTAGCGTGCATGCCGCCGGCGGCCAGGCGGAAGGGCTCCCGGGGGTCCTCGTCGAAGGAGGTGAGGTTGATGGTGTCCCAGACGGCGTTGGTGCCCGGGTCGATGACCGACAGGGTGTTGGAGTCCTGGTTGCAGATCAGGACCATGTCCTGAAAGGCCGTGACCGGGAGGGTTTCGGCCGTTGCCGTCCGGTCGAGGGGAAGGGCGGCGGCCAGGGCCGTGGCGGCGCTCCGGGTGATGAAATGACGCCGGCTCCGGTCCATGCCTTGCCTCCTCTGCGCTACGGCGGTGTAGAGGAAATTCTCGGGTCATCCGCGGGGGAGGGGCAATGCGGGTTCGGCGGTATTTCCGGCGGGGCGCCGCCGCAAAAACAAAGGGCGCCAGACGGCGCCCTTGGCTGGTCTCTTCCGGGCTCAGTCCCGGGGCGCGGAATCCGCGAAGGACGCGCGCTGCATCAGCTTGTCGTAGAGCCGGGCCAGGTTGGGGTGGCTTTCCCGCCAGTCGATGTCCGGGAAGCGGAAGGCCAGGTAGCCCAGGGCACAGCCGACGGCGATGTCGGCCAGGGAGAAGTGGGTGCCCATGCAATGAACCTTGTCGCCGTACTCCTTGGCCATGAAATCGAGGCCGCGGGCGATCTTGTCCCGCTGGCGGGCGATCCAGGCGTCGCTGCGCTCGTTGGCCGGGCGCTTGGCTTCTAGGAAGGCGGCCGCGGCGGCGTCGCAGATGCCGTCGGCCAGGGCTTCCCAGCGCTTGACTTCGGTGCGCTCCCGGTTCGGGGTGGGGAAGAGCTTGGCGTTGGGGGTGACGTTGTCGATGTATTCGACAATGACGCGGGAATCGAAGAGCGGGGTCTCGTCGTCCAGGAGCAGGACGGGAATCTTGCCCAGGGGGTTGATGTTGGGGACGATGCTCTCGGCCAACCAGGGAGAATCGATTTCGAAGTCGTACTCGATCTTCTTTTCGGCCAGGACGATACGGACTTTGCGCACGTAGGGACTGGTCAGGGAGCCGATCAGCTTCATAGTGGATTCTCGTGTTGCTTGGTTGGGGATCGCGATTATAACCTACACCTACAGCGTTTACCTGAGGGGGACGGTAGCGGTTTGCCCCAGGGTGTGGTGGGCGGATAAAATTCAGCCTTTTACACCCGAGCTTTCTCCATGACTTCCAATCCGCTTACGGCCCTCTCGCCGCTCGATGGGCGCTACGCCGCCAAGGTCGATGCCCTGCGTCCCCAGTTCTCCGAGTACGGCCTGATCCGCCGCCGTCTGCAGGTGGAAATCGAGTGGCTCAAGGCCCTGGCCGCCGAGTCCCATTTCGCCGAAATCCCTGCCTTCTCCGCCGCCACCGTCGCCCAGCTGGACGCCCTGGTGGCCGGCTTCGGCCCCGAGCAGGCCGCCGAGGTGAAGGCCATCGAGGCCACCACCAACCACGACGTGAAGGCCCTGGAATACTGGATCAAGGACAAGACCAAGGACAACGCCGAGGTCACCAAGGTCAGCGAGTTCATCCACTTCGCCTGCACCTCCGAGGATATCAACAACCTGTCCCACGCCCTGATGTGCAAGGGTGCACGGGAAGAGGCCATGCTGCCCATGCTGGACAAGGTGATCGCCAAGCTGAAGGAACTGGCTCACGCCTACGCCGACGTGCCCATGATGAGCCGCACCCACGGCCAGCCCGCCACCCCGTCCACCATGGGCAAGGAAATGGCCAATGTGGCCTACCGCCTGGACCGGGCTCGCGCCCGCATCGCCGGCGTGGAACTGCTGGGCAAGATCAACGGCGCCGTCGGCAACTACAACGCCCACCTGGCCGCCTATCCTGGCTTCGACTGGGAAGGCTTCGCCAAGCGCTTCGTCGAGTCCCTGGGCCTGACCTTCAACCCCTACACCATCCAGATCGAACCCCATGATGCCCTGGCCGAGCTGTTCGACGCCTTCGCCCGGGCCAACAGCGTCCTCGTGGACCTGGACCGGGATGTCTGGGGCTACATCTCCCTGGGCTTCTTCAAGCAGAAGGTCAAGGCCGGCGAAGTGGGCTCCTCCACCATGCCCCACAAGGTCAATCCTATCGACTTCGAGAACTCCGAGGGCAACCTGGGCCTGGCCAACGCCGTGCTGCGCCACCTCTCCGAGAAGCTGCCCGTCTCCCGCTGGCAGCGGGACCTGACCGACTCCACCGTGTTGCGCAACATGGGCGTCGGCCTGGGCTACGCCCTGCTGGGCTACGACTCCCTGCTGAAGGGTCTGAACAAGCTGGAAATCAACACCGACCTGATGAAGGCCGACCTGGACGCCAACTGGGAACTGCTGGCCGAGCCCATCCAGACCGTCATGCGCCGCTACGGCATCGCCAATCCCTACGAAAAGCTCAAGGAATTGACCCGCGGTACCCGCGTCTCCCGGGAGGGCATGCAGGCCTTCGTCCAGACCCTGGAAATCCCTGCCGAAGCCAAGGCCGAGCTCCTGAAGCTCACCCCCTGGGACTACACCGGCAAGGCTGCCGAGTTGGCCAAGCGCATCTGATTCCATGAAATGCGGCAAATGCGGGCAGGAGGTGCCGGAAGGCGCCGTCTATTGCCCGTTCTGCACGGCGGAGGGCGCCTCGGATGAGAAGGAAATCATCCGGGGCGGCATCCGGGGCGGGCTGATCGGCCTGGTCCTGGGGCTCATCCCCGCCGTCATCCTGCTCTCCATCTACGGACCCGTCCGGGGCATCAAGGCCATCGCCTTCGCAGTGCCTGTCGCCACCTTCACCACCGGCCTCATCCTGGGGCTGGTCAAAGCCAAAAGAAACTGGAAATGAGTTTTGCCGAGAACCTGAAGAAACTGCCGGGGATTTCCCACCTGGCCGCCATCAACCTGCTGGACGCCGAAGGCAACGTGGTTGCCGCCATCGAGAACAAGCCGGGCAGCGCCGGCTCCGTGGCCGTCTACAACCACCTGGCCCAGACCTACGGCGCCATCACCCCGGAAGCCGCGAAGAAGGGCCTGGAAATCTACGCCGAGCACACCGAGGACGCTCGCGCCCATCCCGGCAAGCACCCCAACATCGATCGGCTCATCGAGCTGGACGAGAAGCAGGCCACCCTGCGGGCGAAGCACGTTTTCGCGGTCTAAGCGCCGTATAAGCCGCCCTATTTAGGCGCCAGGGTCGCGGCGACCCGGAAGCCGATGGCGTTGTTGCGAAGAGTGCCGTCCCGGCGGCTGCGGTTGCCGGAACGCACATCCTTGGCCATGGAATTCCAGGAGCCGCCGCGCCGGGCGTAGCGGCTGCAATCGCCGCCTTCCCGCACCGACCCGTCCGCCGGGGCACCGGCATAGCTCTCGTGCCAGC
>DASRUX010000444.1:0-3377 GCA_035655235.1 Rhodocyclaceae bacterium
TTTTCCAGGCGGGCGCGGCCGAACAACCGGCGCAGCTTGGGCATGAGCCGGCCCGGCTGGACCGGGGTGTAAAACCCTGTGTCGGTCATCACCTTTTCCAGGTGGGAATAGAGCCCCTCCACCTCCTCATGAGAGGCAGCGGGTGAGGAGAACGGGGTGGTCCGGTCAGTGATCTCCGGCCGACCACCGAAAGCTCCCATGCGGGCCTCGTAGCACAGCACCTGGACGGCGGCGCCGAGGTTGAGGGAACTGAAATCCGCATTGGTAGGAATGGTGGCCGCCACATGGCAGCGCTGCAGTTCATCATTGGTCAGACCCACCGTCTCGTTGCCGAAAACCAGCGCCACGTCGCCCCGCTCGGCTTCGGCCAGCAGTTCGGCCACGGCATCCCTAGCCTGCTTCGGCACCGGCCCCAAATCCCGGGAGCGGGCCGACAGGGCGACAGCGAAGACGGTGCCGGACAGGGCCTCGTCCAGGCTTTCACACACCTGGGCTGCCGCTAGGACATCCACGGCGCCGGTGGCCCGGGTATCCGCTTCCGGGTCGGGGAATTGCTTGGGATTGACCAGGCACAACCGGGAGATTCCCATGGTTTTCATGGCCCGCGCCGCCGCTCCGATATTGCCGGGATGGCTGGGTCGACAGAGGACGATACGAATACGGGAAAGCAGGTTGGTCGGGTTCATAGTAAAATTGACGTTTTCCTAAATGAAGCGGGCGGCGAGGTATTACCCTGAAGCCGCCCGTTCAGTTCTTTAAGCCATGCATCCTGCTCTGAATATCGCTATCAAGGCGGCGCGCCGCGCCGGCCAGATCATCAACCGCGCTTCCAACGACCTCGACCTTCTCAAGGTCGCCACCAAGCAGCCCAACGACTTCGTCACCGAGGTGGACAAGGCGGCCGAGGCGGCCATCATCGAGACCCTGCAGGAGGCCTATCCGAATTACGGCATTCTAGCAGAGGAGTCCGGCGAGACCGCCGGCAAGGGCAGCAAGCGTGACGCCGAGTACCAGTGGATCATCGACCCCCTGGACGGCACCACCAACTTCATCCACGGCCTGCCCCAGTACGCGGTGTCCATCGCCCTGGCCAGGAATGACGTGGTGGAACAGGCGGTGGTTTTCGACCCCAACCGCAACGAGCTGTTTACCGCCACCAAGGGCGCCGGCGCCTTCCTGAACGAGCGCCGCATCCGCGTTTCCAAGCGCACCAAGCTGCAGGACTCCCTCATCGGCACCGGCTTCCCCTATCGCAGCTTCGACAAGGTGGACCGGTACCTGGCCATCTTCAAGGAACTGACCCAGAAGACCGCCGGCCTGCGCCGTCCCGGCGCCGCCTCCCTGGACCTGTCCTACGTGGCCTGCGGCCGCTACGACGGTTTCTGGGAATTCGGCCTCTCCCCCTGGGACATGGCGGCGGGCGCCCTGCTCATTTCCGAAGCCGGCGGCCTGGTCAGCGACCCCCAGGGCGAAGCGGGCTACCTGGAAAGCGGCAATATCGTGGCCGGCACCCCGAAGGTCTTTGCGCCGCTGCTGAAGGTCGTCCAGGACAACCTTTCCCCGGCTGCCTGACCCGAAATCCTGGTCAAACCCCTGCCGGGGCGTCCTCCGGCAGGCGGCATTCCCCCGCCGACGTCACTTCGATCCACAGGCTGTCGCCGTTCTTCCGCTTGAGATTCAGGATGGCGCTGCGGGGCAGCCCGCGGACCTGGCGCAGTACCACATCCATACCCCAGCCGTGGGTGACGACCAGGACCCGCTCGCCCCGATGCCGGCCTCCGATCTCGGCAAGGGCGCCAAGGACCCGGTCGGCGAATTCATCCATCGATTCCCCATTCTCGAATTCTGCCGCCGGATTGCGCCGCAGTATCTGCTGGAGCAGAAGGGGGTTGAGGTCGGCCAGCTCGCTCTTCGGAACCCCCTGGATGGCGCCGAAGCACCGCTCCTTGAGCCCCTCGTGGCAGGCCGGCATCGGCAGCCCCAGGGCTGCAGCGATGATCTCGGCGGTTTCCTGGGCCCGCATCAGGGGGCTGGCCCAGACCGCATCGAAACCGGCGCCGGCAAAAAGAGACGCCATCCCCCGGGCCTGACGGCGCCCCTGGTCATTGATCGGGATGTCGGACCAGCCCTGGAGAATACCCCTGACGTTCCAGTCGGTTTCGCCATGGCGGGTGACACAGATGCGGGCGTGATGCTCCATGGTTTCAATCCTATCAAAGGCCACCGGCAGGCGCACCCTGCCGGCATGGAACTTTATTCCCGCCATTTCGGCCGCACTACCTGACATGCCCCTTACGTTGGATAATGACAGGTTTACCGGCGCCGGTCAGTTCCGGCCCCAGCCGTCCGAAGATGCTCGATCCATGAAAATTCCAGACAACAAAGACACCCTGCGGGACCTCGACAAGCACACTCCGATGATGCGCCAATATTTGGCTTTGAAGGCGCAGCATCCCAACACCCTGCTCTTCTACCGCATGGGCGACTTCTACGAGCTGTTCTACGAGGACGCCGAGAAGGCGGCCCGGCTCCTGGACATCACCCTCACCACCCGGGGCCAGTCCGCCGGGGTGCCTATCAAGATGGCCGGTGTGCCTTTCCATGCCCTGGAACAGTACTTGGCCCGGCTGGTGAAGCTGGGCGAATCGGTGGTGATCTGCGAACAGGTGGGCGACCCGGCCACCAGCAAGGGACCGGTGGAGCGAGCGGTCTCCCGCATCGTCACCCCGGGCACCCTGACCGATGCGGCCCTGCTGGACGACAAGCGGGACAACTGGCTCCTGGCGCTCACTACCAGCCGCCAGACCGTCGGCCTTGCCCGCCTCAACCTCGCCAGCGGCGAATTCATCCTGACCGAAGTGCCGGCAGACCAGTTGCCCGCCACCCTGGAGCGCATCCGCCCGGCGGAGGTTCTGCTGCCCGACTCCCTGGTGCCCGATTTCATCCTGGAATGCGCCCGCACCCGGCAACCCGACTGGTATTTCGAATTCGACAGCGCCCGCCGGCTCCTCTGCGACCACTTCAAAATCGCTTCCCTGGCCGGCTTCGGGGCCGATGCCCTGCGCCCGGCCATTGCCGCGGCGGGTGCCCTGCTCCAGTACGCCCAGGCCACCCAGGCCCAGGCTCTGCCCCATGTCCAGTCTCTGAATGTGGAGCTGGAGGGCGCCTACCTGGGACTTGACACCGCCACCCGGCGCAATCTGGAACTGACCGAGACCCTGCGCGGCCAGCCCAGCCCCACCCTCTTCTCCCTGCTGGACCGCTGTGTCACCAGCATGGGTTCCCGGCTGCTCCGCCACACCTTGCACCATCCCCTGCGGGAGCGGTCCATTCCTGCTGCCCGGCAGTTCGCGGTGGAATGCCTGCTGGAAGACTAC
>DASRUX010000445.1:0-8185 GCA_035655235.1 Rhodocyclaceae bacterium
AATCGCGGCCGGGAGCGGCAAGCTGGGAAGCGGTCATTCTGGGTTCGGAGGGGCGGGGTCGCGGGGGCATAAGTATCGCTTAATCGCCCGCCTTCCGGGCCATTGAAACCCTTACATGGGCCGGCAAGGCTTGCATCGGCCGACCCACCCAGTGAACCCGTCCTGGGGTATCAGCCGGGCATTGGCCTTGCTCGACCCTGTATTTCAAGCAGAGGAATCCAAGGAGATCATCATGGCCCAACAGCAAAGCCACAGCGGATCCCGGCATGGGATACCCAACCCCGTCCATGTCCAGAAATTCCTGGGGGGCATCGACTACCCCGCCGCCAAGGAAGACATCGTGAAGCGCGCCCAGCAGGGCGGCGCCGACCAGGATGTCATGGACGCCCTCGGCCGCATCCCCGACCAGGAATATTCCAGCCCCGCCGCGGTTTCCCGAGCCCTCGGCCAGTTGGATTAGCACGGGGCTCCCCGGCATGAAGGCGGAAGGATTTCCGGCGTTCGTGCCGGCGGGGTCGCGGCTCGGAGCCGGGCCGCACCGGGTGCTCATCGTCGGCGGCGGGGCCGGCGGACTGGAGCTCGCCGCCCGACTGGGGAACCACGCTGGACGCCGGGGCGAGGCCGAGGTGGTGCTGGTCGATCCGGCCCTCACCCACCTGTGGAAGCCGCTCCTTCATGAAGTGGCCGCCGGCACCCTCGGCCCCGAGGAGAACGAATTCGATTACCTGCAACAGGCCCGCCAGCACCATTTCCGCTTCCATCTCGGCAGCCTCGCCGGCCTCGACCGGGAGAACAAGGAAGTCTGGCTGGAGGCCCTGGTGGACGAGGAAGGCAATGAAGTCGCTCCCCGCCGCTGCCTGTGGTACGACACCCTGGTTCTCGCTATCGGCTGCGTGGACAACGATTTCGGGACCCCCGGCGTCCGGGAGTACGCCATTTCCCTCAATAGCGTCGGCGACGCCGAGCGTTTCCACCAGCGGCTCCTGGCTTTGTGCGCCCGGGCCGAGTTGCGGGAAACCATGGCGCCGGTGCAGATCGTCATCGTCGGCGGCGGCGCTACCGGAGTGGAACTGGCGGCGGAGCTGGCCGAATCGGTGCGGGAGATCGCCTCCTACGGCTCCCACCTGAGCCATCTCCCCCAGCCGGTGCACATCTGCCTGGTGGAGAACGGCCAGCGCCTTCTGGCCGCCCTGCCGGAGGAGGTGGCCGCCCGCATCCATGGCGAATTGCTGGAACGGCACATCGACATCCGCCTCGGCCAGCGGGTGACCGAAGTGAAGAAGGACCGGGTTCGGGTCAAGGGCGAGGCGGGGGATGAGGAAATCTCCGCCGACATCGCCGTCTGGGCCGCCGGCATCCGGGCGCCGGAAATCCTCACCCACCTGGACGGTCTGGAGATCAACCGCCTCAACCAGCTGGTGGTGCGACCGACCCTGCAGACCTCCCTGGACGACGACATTTTCGCCCTGGGAGACTGCGCCAGCTATGTTCCCCGGCCTGGGAAGCCGGCGGTGCCGCCCATGGCCCAGGCCGCCCAACAGGAGGCCCGCTTCCTCGCCCGGGCGCTACGCCGGTGGATCGCGGGCAAGCCGCTCCCCACCTTCGCCTTCCACTACCGGGGGTCATTGGTTTCCCTGGGACAGCATGAGGCGGTGGGATTCCTCTCCACCATGCTGCGGGGCCTCAAGGTGCATCGTTTCCTGGTGGGCGGGCTGTTCGCCCGGTTCAGCTACTGGGCCCTCTACCGGCGCCACGTCGCCGCCCTGCTGGGCATCGCCCGCACCCTGCTGGCCACCCTGGGCGGGTGGCTGTCGGGCCGTTCCCACCCGCGGGTGAAATTGCATTGATCAGGCGCCACCGATGCCGGTGATGACGTAGCCGCTGCCCTCGCACTCGGGACAGGCTTCGCCATTGCGGATACCGGTGCCGTTGCAGGCGCCGCAGACGTTCTGGCCGGTGCCCGGCGTACCTTCCGGTGCCTGGTCCCCAGGGCTCATATGCTGGCGGCGGGGTATGGACTGCCCCTGCTGCTGGTCGGAACCGGCGGCCGAGCCGCCTTGCTGTTGGGAGGGATGGTCAGCCATGGTTGCCTTTCCTTGAAATCGCTGAAGGAGAGGCTTGTGGTGCAATCGCCGTTCCCTACACTCCCTGCAGCCGGAAGCGCTCCACCGCGGAACTTAGGCGCCGGGACAGCGCCTGCATCCGGGTCGCCTCCTGGGTCACCTTGCCCGCATCCTCCGCCGTGGTTTCGGACAGGCTGGCAACCCCTTCGATATTCCGGGCGATCTCGGTAGCGGCCGAATTCTGTTCCCGCAGGGACAGGGCGATTGCGTTCATGCGCTCCGTCAGGTCGGTGGCGCTTCGGCTGATGGCCTCGATGGCTACCTGGGCTTCGTCGGCCATCTTCATACCTTGGCCTACCTGATCCGAAACGTGCTGCATGGCCTGGGAGGCGTTGGCCGAATAGGTCTGGATGCCCCCCACGACGGCGGCGATCTCCTCGGTGGAGCGGCGTGTCTGCTCCGCCAGCTTGCGCACCTCGTCGGCCACCACGGCGAAGCCCCGGCCGGACTCGCCCGCCCGGGCCGCCTCGATGGCCGCATTGAGGGCCAGCAGGTTGGTCTGGTCGGCCAGGCCCTTGATGACATCCACGATGGTGCCGATGCTGCCGGCTTCCTTGGCCAGGTCGAAGACCACGGTAGACGACTGTCCCACCTGCTCGGCGATCTGGCTCATTTCCGAGGCCACCAGGGAGATGATCCGGCTGCCCTGGCGGGAGCGCTCCCCGGCATCGCCGGCAAAGCGCTGTACTTCCCGCGCATTGTCGTCCACCACCGACAGGCCGCCATGCAGTTCTTCGATGGCCGCAGCGGTCGCCATGGCGGAGGAGGATTGGGAGGCGGAGCTTTGATCGCTCCGGCTGGCGGTATCCAGCAGTCTTTCGGAACGTTCCTGGAGTTCCAGGGCTGCCTGGCGCACTTCGGCGATCATGCCCGCCAGGTTGGTCCGCATTTCCTCCACGGACTGGAGCATGGCGCCGATCTCGTCGTCTTCCCCATGGACGCTCCGGGTAAGGTCGCCGGCGGCGATGAGGGCGATGGTGGATCGGGCCGATGCGATCTGCCGCAGCAACTGGCGGGCGATCATGACCGTGAGCGCCAGGGAGATCAGCACGCCGACGATACCGGCAATGACGAAATTGCGTAGGCCGCTGCCGTAGCTCTCGTTGGCGAAGTCGTAGCGCTCCCGGCCAAGGGATTGCTCAAGGGCCGACAGGTCGTTGAGGGTCTTGCCCAGGGCGACGAAGCGTTCGTCCGCCGTCGCCATCAGGATGGCCGCATAGCTCGTATCCGCCGAAGCGACGTCGATCACGTCCGCAGCAGCCCGGGAATAATCCTTGAGGAGCTTGGCGGCCTGCTGGAAGGCATCCTTTTCCGCCCCGTCCAGGCCGCCCCCCGAAAGCAGCTCCGCCGCCCGGCGCTCAAGCCCGGCCAGGGTCTTGATCTGCTCGTCGGCCAGCGCCTTCACCTGCTTCTCGTCGTAGCCGGCATTGGCCCAGGCGAGGGTCTTGTACAGGTTGGCATGAACCCTGGCGCATTCGGTGAGGAAGGAGGCGCTTTCCTTGAAATTGGTAAAGCGATGGTTGTAGAGATCGTCGATGGAACCCTTCTGGTTGGAGAACCCCGTATAGGCGACGATGAAGAGGA
Source organism: Rhodocyclaceae bacterium (assembly GCA_035655235.1). Lineage (GTDB taxonomy): Bacteria > Pseudomonadota > Gammaproteobacteria > Burkholderiales > Rhodocyclaceae > JAGTRP01. The sequence goes on from DASRUX010000445.1 coordinate 3,708, forward strand.
GGATCATGCCCAGCAAGGCGGTTCCCGCCATCGACATGATCTTGGCGGCGACACCCGGACGCCCCAGCCTGCCCAGCAGATGCTGCATTTTTCTTTCCCCCCAAAGAAAGCGGGAGCCCGGGCGTCCCCCGCCCGGGCTCCCGCCATGGTCATCACTTATAGAAGCCGGAACCCAGGAAAGCGTCGGTTCCCGGAATCTTCTTGATGTAGGAGGATTTGTCCTGGACCTTCTTGGTTTCGGGGTTGGACCACTTGTAGTCGTACCAGCCCTCGCCCTTGGCCTTGACGATGTCGATGAAGTCCTTGATCACCGGCTTGCCGTCGGCGCTCTTCATGTCGATGAGGTTCTTGCCGGTCATCTTGGGATTGCCGCCCAGGGCCAGGTTATTGCCCTGCATGTCGTAGGCGAAGATATACAGCTCGCCATCGAAAAACTGGCTGCCCGGGGTGTTGAATTCCTTGTAGGCCTTCTCGGGACCGTTGGCCTTGACGTAGGCGATGGCCTTATCGACCAGCGCCTTGGCCTGGTCGGGCGTCGCAGCCAGGGCCGAGCCGATCAGGGCCAGATTGACGAGCAGTGCGGCAAACGCTTTCTTCATGTTCATGTTTCTCCCCCTTCGTTGAGTTCCAGCGTACTCATGGATGAATGAGCCGCAGATCGCGGCAACAAGATGGTAGGTGGAAAAAGTGAAGCGAAAAAAAATCAGGAAATCCTGGTCTTGCCTGTAAGGAAATCCCCACAAAAATCAGTATATCCGAGCCGCTGGAGAAGAAAAGGGAAGCCGGCCGATAAGCCGGGTTCTGTTCGGCCCCTGGCGGGACCGTGGCGGTCATTCCTCTAGGCCTGCCATTGCTGACAGGCTCAAGCAGCCTACCCGGAAGCAGCGCGGGCCACGCCGATGCTTCCCTATTTGGCCTTGCTCCGGATGGGGTTTGCCGTGCCGCCGAACGTTACCGCCGGCGCGGTGGGCTCTTACCCCACCGTTTCACCCTTGCCTGATCTCCCCTTGCGAGGAGCCATCGGCGGTTTGCTCTCTGTTGCACTTTCCGTCGCCTTCGCCTTGCGGCTTATAGCGCCCAGCCGTTAGCTGGCATCCTGCCCTATGGAGCCCGGACTTTCCTCCCGATGCTTAAAGCATCCAGCGATCGCCTGGCCGACTTCCCAGGGGCGGGATTATACGCCGGCCGCCCGCCGCCCGGTCACTTGGCGGGAACGAAGCTCAGTCTGCCGCCTTCCGGCTGGAAGGTGCCCAGCTGCTTGCCGAAGCCCCCGGGGGGTTCGGTTTCCAGCTTCTGCCAGCCTTCGCAGGTCTGGGATTCGGTCAGCATCGAACCGCTGGAGGAGCGCAGGATGAAAGTGCCGGGGCCCGGCTGCCAGAGTTCCACCTTGGCCTGGAGGGAGAGGGGGTCCATGGGATGGCGGCGCTGGCAATCCGGCAGGCGGGACACCACCACGGCGGCATCCACCTTCTTGTCCCACAGCCAGCGCTGCTGGCGGATGAGGGTGACCGCGATGTCCTTGTTTTCGTTCTGCCAGGACGCCGAGTCATTGACGCAGGCCGCCAGGAGCGGCACGGCGACGATGGGCAGCAACCAGGATCGGACTCCCATGGTGTTTCTCCTCAGAGCATTTTCCAGGACAGGGTTTCGCCGGAACGCAGGGGCACCAAAGTATCGCCGCCGGCGTAGGGATAGGAGGCCGGCACCGGCCAGCTTTCCTTGACGAGGGTGATGGTGCCCGTGTTGCGGGGCAGGCGGTAGAAATCGGGGCCGTTGAAGCTGGCGAAGGCTTCCAGCTTGTCCAGGGCGCCGGCCTGGTCGAAGGCTTCGGCATAAAGCTCGATGGCGGCGTAGGCGGTATAGCAGCCGGCGCAGCCGCAGGCGGCTTCCTTGGCGCCCTTGGCATGGGGGGCCGAATCGGTGCCCAGGAAGAACTTGGGATTGCCGGAGATGGCCGCCTCCACCAGGGCCTGGCGGTGGGTTTCCCGCTTCAGTACCGGCAGGCAGTACCAGTGGGGCCGCACCCCGCCCTGGAAGATGGCGTTGCGGTTGTAAAGCAGATGGTGGGCGGTGATGGTAGCGCCCACGTTCTCCCCGGCGGAAGCCACGAACTGGGCGGCGTCCTGGGTGGTGATGTGCTCCATGACCACCCGCAGCTTGGGGAAGCGCTGCAGGAGCGGCGACAGCACCGTGTCGATGAAGGCCTTTTCCCGGTCGAAAAGATCGACCTTGGGATCGGTCACTTCGCCATGGACCAGCAGCGGCAGGCCGACCCGTTCCATTTCGGCGAGGGTGTCGTAGGCATTTTCGATGGCGGTGAGGCCCGCGTCGGAATTGGTGGTGGCGCCCGCCGGATAGAGCTTCACCGCCTTCACGAAGCCGGAGGCCGCCGCCTTGGCGATCTCGGCGGCAGGCGTGTTGTCGGTGAGATACAGGGTCATCAGGGGCTCGAAGCTCATCCCCGCGGGCAGGGCTGCCAGGACTCGGTCCCGATAGGCGGCGGCCTGCTCGACGGTGGTCACCGGCGGCTTCAGGTTGGGCATGACGATGGCCCGGGCGAACTGGCGGGCGGTGTGGGGCAGGACGGCGGCCAGGGCTTCCCCGTCGCGGAGGTGGAGGTGCCAGTCGTCGGGGCGGGTGATGGTGATCTGCATGGTGTTTCTTCCGGAACAATTTCCCGAATTTTATCCTTTTAGTTCAAGGGCCCGGTCATAGAGGGCATTTTTGTGGGCGCCGGTGATGGCGGCGGCCAGCTTGGCCACCTGCTTCACCGGCAGCCCCTCGGCCAGGAGGATCTTGAGGACCCGGTCGCTCTCGCCGGCGTCGCCCTCGTCCGCATTCCCGGACACCAGGAGGACGAATTCCCCCTTCTGCCGGTTGGGATCGGCCTTGAACCAGTCGGCTGCCTCGGACAGGGGGCAGGAATGGATGGTTTCGAACAGCTTGGTCAGCTCCTTGGCCACCACCAGCGTCCGGTCGCCGAAGACGGCGGCCAGGTCGTCCACCGTCTCCAGCACCCGGTGGGGCGCCTCGTAGAAGACCAGGGCGTAGGGCAGCGGCTGCAATTCTTCCAGGGCGTGGCGGCGCTGGGCGGCCTTGGTCGGCAGGAAGCCGTAGAAGAGGAAATGGGGCTCGGGCAGGCCGGCGGCGGACAGGGCGGTCACTGCGGCGCAGGGCCCCGGCAGGGGCACCACCGGGAAACCCGCCTCGCGGACCTGGGCGACGATGCGGGTGCCCGGATCGGAGACGGCCGGGGTGCCGGCATCCGATACCAGAGCCACCGATTCGCCGGCCTGGAGGCGCTCGATGATGCGGGCCGCCGCTTCCCGCTCGTTGTGCTCGTGGGCCGGCAACAGGCGGGCATTGGCGCCCAGGTGCTTGAGGAGGGGGGCGGAATGGCGGGTGTCCTCCGCCGCGACCCAGGGCACGGCCCGCAGCACCTCTTCGGCCCGGCGGGTGATGTCGGAGAGGTTTCCCAGGGGGGTGGGAACCACGTACAATGCAACAAATTCGTTTGTCATATGGACTGGCGATGAGTGTCGGCGGCAACAATACCACGAGTGGAGCCCTCTCCAGGGGGCAGGCGGCGGAAGCCCTGGCGGCCCGCCACCTGGAGCAGCACGGCCTGCGGGTGATGCAGCGCAACTTCCGCATCCGGGGCGGCGAGATCGACCTGATCTGCCGGGACGGCCGCACCCTGGTGTTCGTGGAGGTCCGCCTGCGCAGCCGCCAGGATTTCGGCGGCGCCGGGGCAAGCATCACCGCCGCCAAGCGCCGCCGCATCATCCTCGCCGCCCGCCATTACCTGGTCCGCCAACCCGACACCGAATGCCGTTTCGACTGCGTACTCCTGAACAACCTGGATGAAAAAGCCCTGGAGTGGATCCCCAATGCGTTTACTGCTGATTCTTAGCCTTGCCCTCTGGGCCTGGGAAGCCCAGGCCGAGCACGTCCGCGTCCTGGTGCAGAGCTCGCCCCTGGCGGGCAGCCAGTACTACGCCCTGCCGGCGGTACGTCCCCATCTCAAGGTCGGCGAACCCCTGGAACTCATCCGGGAGCCCGACAACCGCTACGACACCAACGCCATCCGGGTGGAATGGAAGGGCCAGAAGCTGGGCTACGTTCCCCGAGCGGAGAACCGGGCCGCCGCCGCGGCCATGGATGGCGGCGAAAAGCTGTCTGCCCGTGTGTCGCGGCTCACCGAGGACCCTAATCCGTGGCGCCGGGTCGAAGTGGAAATCTACGTGGACCTCTAATGTTAGAATTCCACGTTTAGTGCCCCCTTCAAGCAGAAAATGGATCTTATCGCCCGCGTTGCCAAGAATTTCGAAGACAGCGCCCACACCAAGCTCAATGCCATCGAGATGCTGGCCGCGCCCATCGCCGCCGCCATCGAGATCATGACCGGCAGCCTCATCAACAACGGCAAGATCCTGGCCTGCGGCAACGGCGGTTCCGCCGCCGACGCCCAGCACTTC
>DASRUX010000446.1:0-18025 GCA_035655235.1 Rhodocyclaceae bacterium
ACATCAAGGCCAGCCAGAAGAACGCCACCGCCGTGGCCGTCGGCAAGAACAACACCGCCGCCAACGAAGCCGGCGTCATCGGCGGCAAGTAATCCGGCTCGGCCCGTATCGGGCTGAAGCGATTGCTGCCAGCGGCTGGTCCGGATTCCGTCCGGCCAGCCGCTTTTCTTTTGAACGGCGGGGTCTCCGTCGGTCCAATACCGATTCTCCGGGCTCCGACGGCTACGCAGGCCGATTGCCGTAGAATCTCCCCAATCCCATTACCTAAACACCAGTCATGGCCGATCCCATCTACCTCGCCAAATCCGAAGACGGCTATCCGGCGCTCCTGCCCCAGATGGCCAACCGCCACGGCCTTGTCACCGGCGCCACCGGCACCGGCAAGACGGTGACCCTGCAATCCATGGCCGAGCGCCTTTCCTATGCCGGCGTCCCCGTCTTCATGGCGGATGTGAAGGGCGACCTGTCCGGCATGGCCGCAGCGGGGACCGTGACCCCGCGGCTGGAGGCGCGGATCAAGGAACTGGGCCTGGAGGGCTTCACTCCTTTCGCCAATCCGGTGGTGTTCTGGGATGTGTTCGGCGAGGCCGGCATCCCGGTCCGCACCACCATTTCGGACATGGGGCCGCTGCTCCTGTCCCGCCTCCTCAATCTCAACGACACCCAGACCGGGGTGCTGCAGCTGGTCTTCAAGATCGCCGACGACAACGGCCTGCTCCTCCTGGACCTCAAAGATCTGCGGGCCATGGTCCAGCACGTCGGGGAGAATGCCAAGAGCTTCACCAGCGAGTACGGCAACATCGCCGCCGCCTCCATCGGCGCCATCCAGCGCGGCCTGCTGACCCTGGAGCAGGAGGGGGGCGACGTGTTCTTCGGCGAACCCATGCTGGACATCGCCGACCTGATGAAGGTCGATAACGGCCGGGGCGTCATCAACGTCCTGGCGGCGGAGAAGCTCTACCTCTCCCCGCTGCTTTACTCCACCTTCCTGCTCTGGCTGTTGGCGGAACTGTTCGAGCGCCTGCCGGAGGCTGGCGACCTGGACAAGCCCAAGCTCGTCTTCTTCTTCGACGAAGCCCACCTTCTCTTCAACGACGCCCCGCCGGCGCTCACCGACAAGGTGGAGCAGGTGGTGAGGCTGATCCGCTCCAAGGGGGTGGGCGTCTATTTCGTGACCCAAAATCCGTTGGACGTGCCGGAAAAAATCCTCGGCCAATTGGGCAACCGGGTCCAGCATGCCCTGCGCGCCTTCACGCCCCGGGACCAGAAGGCCGTCCAAGCGGCCGCCCAGACCATGCGAGCCAACCCGAAATTCGACGCCGCGGCGGCCATCACCGAACTGGGTGTCGGCGAAGCCTTGGTGTCCTTCCTGGATGAAAAGGGGCGCCCAAACATGGTGGAGCGCAGCGTCGTCTTCCCGCCGGCTTCCCGCCTTGGCCCCGTGACCTCCGCTGAGCGCGCCGCCGTCATCCAGGGCTCCCCGCTGCTGGCGACCTACGGCCAGAGCATCGACCGGGAATCCGCCTATGAAGTGCTGAAGGGCAAATCGACCGCCGCCCAACGGCCGGCCGCGCCTGGCGCCATTCCGCCGCCGGCAGCGCCGTCCCGGCCGGCGGACCCCAACGCCTGGAGCAATGGGACCGGCACCCCGGCGCCCACCCGGCCCGCGCCCCGGATTCCGGTGCCCGAACCGGCCAAGGCAGAGTCGGGAGGCTTCCTGGACAGCCTGGGCGACCTCCTGGGCGGTGGCAAGGGCAATCGCCGGGAAAGCGTCCTGGAGGCCGCAGCCAAGAGCGCGGCCCGGGGCGTGGCCGGCACCATCGGCCGGGAACTGGGCAAGCAGGTCCTGCGGGGCGTGCTGGGCTCCATCCTGGGCGGGCGCCGGTGATCCCCTCCCGACTGTGCAATGCTTCACGGTGCCCCGCTGGCGTAGCGCCGGGGAAGATTTATACTGGCATATATCACCATGTCCCGGCCACGGCCGGTGTCGTACCGGCCGTGCCCCAATCCCGACAGGAGCAATCACCATGACTCGAAAGCCGCTGGTCTTCCTCGCCCTGCTCATGCCGGCCCTGGCCATCGCCCAAGGTGCCGCCGTGCAATGGGGCAGCACCGACAAGCCTTACCGGACTCCCCTGGACGGGATGAAGGGTTACTACGAGCCGGAAAAGCTGGTCCGCAACGGCGACGTGCTCTCCTTCACCGTTTATCGCTCCGCCGATCCGGTGGTGCCGGACGTGGTCGGCAAGTACATGGTCAATTGCGAAACCCGGGAATACGCCACCGTGGAAGGCGGAAAGCCCTCCAGCCCCATGAAGCTGCTGCCGGGGGAGCAGCTCTACCCCGTCTCCGCCAAGCTCTGCGAGTGGCCCGACGGCAAAGGGTATTTCAAGCAGTTCTTCTGATTCCCCGAAGAGGGGAGGCATGAGGTTAGAATAGCCCTCATGATCGGCATCCTCCTCATCACCCACGGCAGCTACGGCGAAGCCCTGGTCCAGAACGCCTGCCATGTGCTGAACAAGCGGCCGCTCCTGCTCAACCAGCTGGGCGTGGCGGCCCAGGACGATCCCCTGGATCTCGTGCCCCTGGCCCGCGACCTGGTGAACCTGGTGGATGGGGGCGAAGGGGTGCTGATCCTGACGGATATTTTCGGCGCCACGCCGTCCAATCTCACCATGAAGCTCCTTGAGCCCGGACGGGTGGAAGGGGCGTCGGGCGTCAACCTGCCCATGCTGCTCCGGGCCATCACCTACCGGGAAAAGGGCATGGAAGCCATGCTCACCAAGGCCATCAGCGGCGCCCGGGACGGTGTTCTCAACCTGCTGAAAGACGTTTGATGCTGTCCACCGAAACCGAAATCGTCAACAAACTGGGCCTGCATGCCCGCGCCTCCGCCAAGCTTACCCAGATGGCCGGCAAGTACAAATGCGAAATCTGGATGGCCAAAGGGGCTCGCCGGGTGAACGCCAAGAGCATCATGGGCGTCATGATGCTGGCTGCCGGCAAGGGTTCCAAGGTCACCCTGGAAACCGACGGCGCCGACGAGCAGGAGGCCATGACCGCCCTCCTGGCACTCATCGCCGACAAATTCGGCGAGGGCGAGTGAAACAGGACGCCGCCTCCCCGATGATGAGCTTCACCCTCCATGGCCTCGGGGTTTCCCGGGGGATCGCCATCGGTAGGGCCATGCTCATGTCCCACGCGACCCTGGAGGTGGCGCACCTCACCATCGCCCCGCGCATGGTGGACAAGGAGGTGGAGCGTTTCGACGCCGCCGTGCAGGCGGTGCGGGACGAGTTGGCGACCATGAAGGAAGCCACCGAGCACGCTCCCGCCGAGCTGGCCGCCTTTCTCGACCTCCATGCCATGTTCCTGGCCGACCCGGAACTGGTGGAGGTGCCCAAGCAGCTCATCCGGGAGCGGCGCTGCAATGCCGAATGGGCCCTGGTCCAGCAGATGGAACAACTGGTCGAGCAGTTCGACCAGTTCGACGACGCCTACCTGCGGGAGCGCAAGTACGACGTAGTCCAGGTGGTGGAGCGGGTCGTCAAGGAACTGATGGGACACCCGGGCCGGGCCCTGATGAAAGGCAGCAAGGGGGTAAAGGAAGAAAACCTGGTGGTGGTCGCCCACGACCTCTCCCCGGCGGACGTCATCGCCTTCAAGGAACACCGCTTCGCCGCCTTCATCACCGACGTGGGCGGCGCCACCTCCCACACCGCCATCCTGGCCCGCAGCCTGGGCATCCCGGCCATCGTTGGCCTGGAGAATGCCCGCACCGTCATCCGGGACGGCGAACTGCTCATCATCGACGGCAAGCGGGGCGTCGTCATCGTCAATCCAGACGCCCGGGTCCTGGAGGAATACGAGCTCCGCAAGGAGCAGATCGAGCTGGAGCGCACCAAGCTCAAGCGCATCAAATCCGCCCGCTCCCAGACCCTGGACGGTATGGACGTGCTGCTCCAGGCCAATATCGAGCTTCCCGGCGATGTGGACGTGGCCCTGGAATGCGGCGCCGAGGGGGTCGGCCTGTTCCGGACTGAATTCCTGTTCCTGGGCCGGGGCGACATGCCTGACGAGGACGAACAGTTCGAGGCCTACCGCAAGGTGGTGAAGGGCATGGCCGGCCGGCCGGTGACCATCCGCACCTTCGACCTGGGGGCGGACAAGGCCCTCGATGTCAATCGCACCAAGACCAATCCGGCCCTCGGCCGGCGGGCCATCCGCCTGTCCCTGGCCGAGCCCCGGATGTTCCAGATCCAGCTGCGGGCCATCCTGCGGGCCTCCAAGTACGGCAAGATCAAGATTCTCATCCCCATGCTGGCCCACGCCCACGAGATCGACCAGACCCTGGTCGCCCTGGAGCTGGCCAAGTCCAGCTTACGGGCCGAGAAGGTGGTCTTCGACGAGCACATCGAAGTGGGCGGGATGATCGAGATTCCGGCCGCTGCCCTGGCCATCGGCCTCTTCCTGCGCCGCCTCAATTTCCTGTCCATCGGCACCAACGACCTCATCCAATACACCCTGGCCATCGACCGGTCCGACGAGCAGGTATCCAGCCTCTACGATCCCCTCCACCCGGCGGTGCTCATGCTGCTGGCCCACACCATCGCCAGCGCCGAGAAGGTGGGCATCCCGGTGTCGGTCTGCGGCGAAATGGCCGGCGATGCGGCCCTCACCCGGCTGCTGCTGGGCATGGGGCTACGCAATTTCTCCATGCATCCCACCCAGATCCTGGAAGTGAAGAGCCGGGTGCTCAAGTCCGATGTCGGCGAGCTGGCCCCGGCCGTGAGGAAGATGCTCCGCCTGGAAGAACCGGCCAAGCTCCGGGAAGCCCTGGAAAGGCTCAACGCCGTCTGATCGGCGCTCTGCGACAAACTGTCACATTCCCGGCCGCCCGCGCCGGTCCTAACATCCTCCCGCCATAAAAATACCAAATGGGGGGTTGTCCATGCTGCAGGCCGGTGCCGCGCTCTTCGTCCGTCGGGTGATCCCGTCGGTCCTCTTTCTGCTCTATCCGTTCGCCCAGGCTCAGGAGCGGGTTCTCGACACGGTGACGGTGTCGTCTTCCACCATCGACGACCGCTTCGACGGCCGCCGGGGCGAGCCCTCCTCGGTGACCGAGATCAGCGGCAAGGCCGTGGACCAGCGCCGGCCGACCAACATGATCGAGATGCTGCAATCCGTCCCCGGGGTCACCGCCGACCTGTCCTCCGGCGACGAGCTCAAGATCAAGTTCCGGGGCGTCGAGAACCAGCTCTACATGGGCGAAAAGCCGGGCGTGGCCATTGTCATCGACGGGGTGCCGGTGTTCGAGCGCACCGGCAAGGTCAATATCGACCTGGACAATATCGAGTCCATCAAGGTCATCAAGGGCGGCGCCTCCTACCTGTTCGGCGAGGACGCCCTGGCGGGCGCCGTGGTCATCACCACCAAGCGGGGCGCCAAGTACGCCGGCGTTACGGCCAGCGTGGACGCCGGCAGCTGGAATTACCAGCGCCAACTGGTGCGGGCCGGCGTGGCGGGCAACTGGGGTTCGGGCCATATCCAGGCCACCCACCGGGAAACCGACGACTACTACTTCCAGTCGGGTTATCGGACCAACTATGTGGACGGGTCGCTGCGCTTCAACCTGACCGACGCCAGCGACCTCACCGTCAATTTCGAGAACTCCGAGCGCCAGAAGGACAAGCACGGCAACGTCACCGGCGCCACCCAGGCCCAGGTGGACCCGCGGGGCACCCTGGGGCGGGACTACGCCCGGAAATTCGACGTGAGCCTGCAGAAGGTGAATGCCACCTACGCCCACGACCTGGGCAACGGCAGCAACCTGTTGGCCACCGTTTACCAGTACCAGGACCACACCACCTTCTGGTCGGCGCCGGTGCGCTATTCCACCACCGGCGCGGCGGTCACCGACAACAACGCCTATACCACCCTCAACAACTACCACCAGACCCAGAACGGGGCCAAGGCCGAGCTACGGGGCCAAGGCGGGCAGATGGCCTGGATGGGGGGCGCCGACCTGCGCCGCAACGAGTACCTGAACCTCAACACCGCCCTGCGCGCCTACTGTTCCCGTCCCGGGGGCGGTTGCCCGGTGACCGCGGCGGGTACCGTCTTCCAGGACGACAAGACCCGGGAGGCGGTCCAGGCGGCCTACGGCGAGCTGAAGTGGGCGCCGGTCGCCGACTGGGTATTCACCGGCAACCTGCGGGGCGACCAGATCGACCTGGACTACCGGGGCGCCCCCAATAACGAGAACCCGGCGTCGGTGCGCTTCAAGAAGAGCTTCAGTGCCCTGTCCTGGCGCCTGGGCAGCAACTGGCAGGCCAGCAAAGACACCAACCTGTTCGCCAACGTCTCCACCGGCTTCCGCACCCCGACGGTAGCCCAACTCTTCGGCGGCAGCATTTCCCCGGCCGGCGGCAAGACCCGCAACAACGAGAACCTGCGGCCCGAAACCTCCATGAACTACGAGGTGGGGGCCAACGGCGACTACCAGGTCCTCGGCCTCGCCTTCAACCTCCAGACCAGCCTGTTCCGCATCGACCGCAAGGACTTCATCATGTCGGTCAATGGCGACTACGGCGCCAGCTCGACCACCTTCCAGCAGTACTACGACAACATCGGCGGCGTCCGCAACCAGGGCCTGGAGCTGGCCATCAAGACCGATCCCAAGCGGGAGTGGGGCCTGGATGTGGCCTATACCTTCGTGGATGCCCGATTCACCAGCTACGACAACCTGAACCGCACCCTGGGCAACTCCTACTCCAACTGCACCCCGACTGCCGTGCCCTCCAACAACGCTTGCCGGATCGTGCGCTCCAACGCCACCGGCAACCGGGTTCCCCGGGTGGCCCGCAACAGCCTGTTCACGACGCTTCACTGGCGTCCCCGGCCCGGGCTGCGCATCGACACGGAAATGGACGCCAAGGAATGGTCCTACGCCGACGAAATCAATCAGGAGAAGATTTCCGGCCGCACCCTCTTCAATCTGGCCGCCTACTACGACCTGGACAATGCCAAGAGCACCTTCCTGGGCGGCAAGTGGTCCGTCTTCGCCCGGGTGGACAACGTCTTCGACCGCAAGTACTGGCAGACCGCCCGGGGCACCAACGACGCTTCCGGCTACCTGCCCGGCATGACCGGCTACAACGGCGTCTACAACGCCGAAGACCTCTCCATCATCGTCGGCAAGCCCCGTTACTGGACGGCCGGCGTGACCGCTACCTTCTGATCATGAAATCCACATCGCTATTTGCCCTCTTCCTGGTCCTGGCCGGACTCGCCGGCCCCGTCCTGGGGGCGGAACCACCCAGCTACGGCCACCACGGCCCGGCGCCGGAAGCGTCCGGCCGTCCGGAGGGCCGGGGAGGCATGCCCCGCGCCCAGGGCTGGACCAACGCGCCGCTCCTCCTGGCCGGCGGCGGCATGGGACGGGGCAATAGCCGCGTCGCTCCCCAGAACCTGGCGGCCGACCAGGTCGAGGTGTTCGGGCCGGGGTCGGTCGCCCAGGCCCAATTGGTTCCAGTGGCCGAGGGCGCTGCCAGCATCGCCCCGGTCGATCCCAAGGTGGGCAACTACCACTGGCTGGTCGCCCACGAGCACCGTCCCGGCGAGGAACGCACCGCCTCCACCGCCTGGTACGTCAGCAATCCCGGCCCGGCGCCCACCCGCCTGCTGGCCGAACCCCGTTCCGGCCTCGCCGTGGTGCCCCGCCTGCCTCGGGAGCACGGCAGCTACCGGGAAGGGGAGGCGTGGAATTTCCAGGTGCGCTTCGACGGCCAGCCGGTGCCGGCCGCCGTCCTGGTCCTGGAAACCGAGTTCGGCACCCGGACCCGGGCCGTCGCCGACGGGAATGGCTGGGCCACTCTAGTCTTCCCCCGGGATTTCGACCCCGCCAAGCTGGCCGGCGGCGGCGAGCACGGCGGCCGAGCCGTCGGCCGCTTCGTGGTTGCCACAGAACAGGAGCGGGAAGGTGTCCGCCATGTGAGCGCCTTCAACGGCACCTATTCCCCCGATCCGGGCCGCAGCCGCGACCTCGCCACCGGCGCCGGCTTCCTGCTGCTGGGCATGGCGGTCGCCGCGCCCCTGCTGCGCCGCCGCCAGGAGAATGCGTAATGGCCGCCACCCTCTTCAACCTTTCCCGCCTGCGCTTCGCGGTCCAGCTCCTGATGCTGCTCCTCACTGTATGGGGCGGCAACCTGGTGGGCTACTACATGGCCGAGAAGGTTTCCCAGGCGCTGCCGGCCCTATCCTGCGCCTACGACCAGCAGAACGGCGGTTACTGCGTCCTCATCAGCCTCCAGCACCAGCTCGACCACCGCATCGGCGAAGCCCTGGCCAAGGCCCACCAGATAACTTGGCAGATTTTCCTGCCCCTGTTCTTCACGGTGCTGTCCTTCATGGCCTTCTTCGTGGTCCTGGGCAAGGCCTTCTGCGGCTGGGTCTGCCCCCTGGGCACCCTGCAGGATTGGCTCAACCGCCTGGGCCGGCGCTTCCAGCGGCCCCAGCATGAGCTGGGCGCCGACCGGCTGAAGAAGGTCCGCCTCGGCAAGTGGCTGACGCTGCTCGGGCTGGTCCTGTCCCTGCCGCTGATCACCGGCCTGGGCGTCACGCCCCATGCCCTGGGCAATCCCTATTGCGATGTCTGCCCCTCTCGTCTGGCCACCACGCTCCTCACCGGCAACACCAACGAGTTGGCCATCGCCACCGGCGAGGGCTGGAAATTCGCCCTCGGGGCCATCGCCAATACCCTGTTCGGTTTCGTCCTGGTGGCCGCCCTCGCCAGCCGGCAGCCCTTCTGCCGCATCTGCCCCATGCTCGCCTTTACCGCCCTGTTCCAGCGCCTGTCCCTGGCCCGCCTGGTCAAGGAGCCCCGGGACAAGTGCGAGCAGTGCGGCATCTGCGCCAAGGCCTGCCCCATGGAAATCGGGGAGATCGCCAAGGAGCACGGCAGCCGGGCCTTCCACGACGACTGCACCCTGTGCGGCCGTTGCGCCGAGTTCTGCCCGGAGGACGGGGCCATTTCCCTGAAATGGGGGCTGTGGCCGGTGTTCAGATCGTCCCGGAAGTATTACCGGGAGCGGGTCCGAACCGAATTGCCGGATGGCACGGTCAAGCCCGTCAAGTTCCACAAGAGGCTGGAGATCCACGATGCCTGAGGCCGGGGTCTCCCCGTTCAGCGTCTGGCTGCTCGGGGTTTCCCTGGGCCTGACCGCCTGCACCGTCACCTGCCTGCCCTTCATCGGCACCTGGGTCCTGGGCCGCAACGGCGCTTCCGGTTCCTTCGGCGACACGGCGGCCTTCCTCCTCGGCCGGCTGGCGGCCTATGGCGCCCTGGGGGCCGGGGCGGCCTTCCTGGGTGTATGGTTCCTGAAGCAGCTCGCCGCCGGCTGGGGCAATGCCGCCATCGGTCTGGCGAGCCTGGGGGCGGGCCTGGTCCTCGCCCTGCCGGCTGCTGAAAAGGGGCCTTGCGCCGCCAAGCGCCTGGCAGGGCGCTCGTCCCCCTTTTTGATGGGGGTGGTGGTCACCCTCATCCCCTGCGCCCCCCTTGCCACCCTGCTCGCCACCTGCGCTGCCGCTGGCAGCGCCGGGCAGGGCTGGATGCTGGGGACGCTATTCGGGCTGGGCACCCTGCTCAGCCCGCTCCTGGTGTTGATTCCCGCCACCGGGGGCTTCGGCCGCCGGCTGGTGGATCGCAATCCCTGGCTGGCCCGCTGGATTCGCCTGGGCGCCGCGGCCGTGCTGGTCCTCCTGGGGGCGCGGCGGCTGGCCCTGCTGGACCCGGTGTTGGCCGTCGGCGCTGTTGCCCTGGCCGGGCTGGTGATGGCTGCGCTGGCGCAGCTTTCCCGCCGCAACTCTCGGCGTACCGTCATCCCTATCATTCCAGCCGGCGAAAGCTCCTGACAAAAAGGCCAGCTCCAGGGCTGGCCTTTTTATTTGCGAATCGGGCTACGCTCAACGGTTGGGTTCGGTGACGAAGGCGATCTTCACCACCCCCGCCTTCTGGGCGGCAGCCATGACTTCCGCCACCCGCTCGTAGCGCACCGCCCGGTCCGCCCGCAGGTGCAGTTCCGGCTGCCGCTCGCTGACGGCGGCGAAGCGGGTTTCCAGGGCTTCGCGGTGGACCGCCTCGCCGTTCCAGAAAACGACGCCCTCGGCATCCACCGCCATTTGGATCACTTCCGGTTTCTCTTCCAGCTTGGTGGCATCCACCTTGGGCAGGTCGATGGGCACGGCCTGGTGGAAGAGGGGGGCGGTGATGATGAAGATCACCAGCAACACCAGCATGACATCCACCAGGGGAGTGGTGTTGATTTCGGCCATGGGCTGGCCGGCGCCGCCTTCGTTGAAGCTGCCGAATGCCATGGTCAGCCCTGCCGGCTGGCCCGGGCCGTGCCCAGGTCCACAAGGTTGGCATTGCCGCCGATGCGCACGCCGGTGGTGAGGTAAGCGTGGAGGTCGTGGGCGAAGCCGTCCAGTTCCGCCAGCACGATGCGGTTGGCGCGGGTGAAGGCGTTGTAGGCCAGCACCGCCGGAATGGCGACGAAGAGGCCGGCGGCGGTCATGATCAGCGCCTCGCCCACCGGTCCGGCCACCTTGTCCAGCACCACCTGGGTGGCCCCGGAGAGCCCCACCAGGGCGTGGTAGATGCCCCAGACGGTGCCGAACAGGCCGATGAAGGGGGCGGTGGAGCCCACCGAGGCCAGGAAGGTGAGTCCCTGCTCGATGCGGGCCTGGGATTTGACGATATTGGAGCGCAGGGCGCGGGTGACGAACTCGCTGGCATTCACTCCGGCGCCGATGCCCTTGGCGGCATTCTGCTGATGGGCTTGGGCGGCGTGGGCGCCGGACAGGGCCAGGCCGGCGAAGACCCCGGAAGTGTCCTCCCGGCGCAGGGCCTCCAGGGCCTCCGGCAGGGACGTGGCGCCCCAGAAGGCATCCTGGGCCTGGTCGTAGGAACGGGCGGCCCGCCAGCCGGATACCGCCTTGCCCAGGATGACGGACCAGGAAGCGAGGGACAGCAGTGCCAGCATGACCGCGATGCTGTGGCTGACCAGGTCCCCCTGGGCCCAGAAGTGGGCGAGTCCCATTTGAGTCTGCATAGTTTCTCCTTACTCAGTGAGGGCGAAGGCGATGGGCACCGTCACCCAGGATTCGAAGGCGTCGTCGCCGCGCTTGGCGGGGATGAAACGCCACTTGGCTACCGCCTCCCGGGCGGCGTTGTCCAGGCGCGGATAGTTGCTGGACTGCTTGATTTCCAGCTCCAGTGCCGTTCCCTCCGGCCCCACTTTCACCCGCAACAGCACTTTCCCTTCTTCGCCATTGCGGCGGGACAGGGTGGGATAGACGGGCTTGGGGTTGTGGAGGTAATCCGCATCGAAGCGGGCTGCCGTGACGGCGGCGGGGGCTGCGGCCTTCGGGGCGGCGACGGGCGCCGGGGCAGGGGCCTGGACGGGAGCAGGCGGCTGGGGAGCGACGGCGAAGGCTGCCGGCGCTTCCGTCGCCTTGGCGGCGAGCACCGGCTGAGGCGCCAGGGGCGGTGCCTTGCGGGCCGGCGGCGCGGGCTTGGGCGGCGGTGGAGCGGCCTCCGGCTTCTGCACTTCCTGCACCGGCAGAAGGCGGACGGCGAGGCTGGGGGGCAGGGTGATCAGGTCCTGCTGGATGGAGTAATGGAGGATGCCGTAGAGCAGCACCAGATGGAGGGCGATCACCGAACCCCAGCGCACCAGGCGTTCGCCGGTGCAGGGAGGATGAGCTTCGACGGAGAGGGGCGGCAGGTCGGAGAGATTCACGGCTGCCTGGATTTTAGAAGCTGCCCAGAGTTCGCCCTCTGCGACAAATCGTCGCAAGGCGACGACAGCCGCTGCCGTGAGTGACGGACCGGCAAGGGTGAAGTAGAATGAACCTTGTCGTCGAGTTCCGGTCTTATCGGGGCTTTCAGAGATGGGGGCGACATGGCTTCGACGTGGGTTGCGAAGCAGTACAGGGCATACCGAGGACCAGTCACCTCGTAAATCCATCTGGAATTCAACAAACGCCAACGACGAATCGTTCGCTCTCGCCGCCTAAACCCGGCGAGCGCTGCACTAGCCTACTGATGGGTTAGGCCGGGCAACCGGCAGCAGCGTCACTTTCATCAGATAAGGATCTGCAGTGCTGCGGGGCAGATCACGAAAACCTAGCAGATCGCCTGACGTGAGCCTGTTCGGCCGGCGCATCAAGGCTAAATTCAATTGACCGGACTAAGTATGTAGAACTGGCTGTAGAGGACTTGCGGACGGGGGTTCGATCCCCCCCGCCTCCACCATCAACTGATCCGAGAATATCCGGAGACATCCAAAGAACCCGCCTAAGTGCGGGTTTTTTATTGGATTTTCGTCCAATTGCGTCTAGTGTGATCTAACGGCATCCGAGCTTCTGTGGGGGTAACCATAGGGGTAAGGTGTTCTATCCCCAATAGTGTTACCCCCAAGGCGGTTGCTCCTGGACTTCAAGATGGAGGACGCCATGCCTTTGACCGATACCCAAATCCGCAACGCCAAGTCCCGCGAGAAGCCTTACAAGCTGGCTGACGAGAAGGGGCTGTTCTTATTAATCAATCCGAACGCGTCAAAATGGTGGCGTCTGAAGTACCGTTATGGGGGTAAGGAAAAGCTTTTGTCGCTAGGAATCTACCCCGAGGTCGCTCTCAAGGAGGCCCGTGATAAGCGGGATGCTGCACGTAAGCTGATCGCGGAGGGTGTTGATCCAGGCGAACACCGCAAAGCAGCCAAGGCAGCGAGATCAGAAAGGGCTGCGAATTCCTTCGAAGTGATTGCTCGGGAATGGTTTGAGAAGAACCGCAACACTTGGGCCCCCAGCCACGCAGACAAAATCATCACCCGCTTGGAGCGGGATGTGTTTCCCTGGCTCGGAGGAAAGTCCGTCGCCGAGATTACACCGCCGGTTGTCCTCGACGTTTTGCGTCGTATCGAGGCTAGGGGCACCCTGGACACGGCTCATCGAGCGAAAGGAAATATTTCCCAGGTAATGCGCTACGCAATAGCGACTGGACGAGCCGAACGCGACCCCTGCCCAGACCTGAGAGGAGCCTTACCACCGGCCCGGGAAAATAACTTTCCTGCCCTTACCGATCCCAAAGCCGTGGCCGAGCTTCTACGTGCCATTGATGCCTTTCGCGGAACATTTATCGTGAAGTGCGCCTTGCTACTGGCGCCTATGTTGTTTGTGCGGCCTGGGGAACTACGGAAAGCGGAGTGGGTTGGCATCGACCTTGATCGGGCGGAATGGCGCTACTGGGTAACGAAGACAAAGACTGAACACCTCGTTCCCTTGGCCTCGCAAGCCGTAGTTGTCTTGAAGGAACTGTCTGCACTAACAGGGAGCGGACGCTATGTCTTCCCGGGCCGCGACCCGCAGAAGCCGATGAGCGAGGCAGCAGTGAATGCGGCCCTGCGGCGCATGGGCTACGACACCAAGACAGAAATCACCGGACATGGTTTTCGGGCCATGGCACGGACGATCCTCCATGAAGAACTGCATGTTGCACCGGAAGTGATCGAACACCAGCTTGCCCACAAGGTACCGGATGTTCTGGGCACGGCCTATAACCGGACTAAGTTCCTGAAGGAGCGGCGGATCATGATGCAACAGTGGGCTGACTACTTGGACAAGCTCAAGTCTGGTGCCGATGTGATTTCCCTGAACACGGCAGCATAGCTAAGCCCTCGTGCAACCTGACATTCGCAGCATGGGCTACTTCTCATTTCATTGGTGTGGTCGCTAAGAACATTGGTAACACGAGTGTGCGGCATGATTGAGACAACATATATTCGACTTGTTAAGGCAGCCGAACTGCTCAAGACAGACCCCGATACGCTCTTGCTTGCAGCCGCGGAAGGACGAATCCGGTTGTATTGGCTGCTTAATAGAGTTGTCCTCGCAGAACGCCTTGATAGCGATGAATCCAACGACCCGTCTCCTGTTGAACCAATACATCGGTATTTCATGTATGTCCCACTAGGTGATAACGAAGCGGCTGAGCTACTCCGATCCGAGAAAGCTACAGGAGCAGCAACTTTTCTCACCGAAGCGAATGATCCGGATGGCTGCTGGATAGCACCTGCGTTCGAGCTTATAGAAGGAGGAAAGCTCACCGAAGAAGATGTGTCCGTGACCAGACAAATGGTCTTTGTAAGGCGCTCGGATGTTGATGACATCCTCAATAAAGGTGTTTCCCCTTCGCCAGGAATTATCAAGTCACTTTCCTCGCCACCTGATCAAAGCCACAGGTCTATGAAACTCTCGATAATGCTTCAGGCTGCGATCAGGTTCTGGGCAAATGCCGACCGAAATGATCGGGGTACCCATCCAGACAATGCGACAGTAGCTGAGTGGCTAACGAAACATGGGTTTTCTCAAACCCTTGCTGATAAAGCGGCAACGATCATTCGACCGGAGTGGGCACCGTCTGGTCGGAAACCGGAAGAATAATGGCGATGCTCAGTAGGTCAATACAGGCAAGGCGTTCCAAAGGGTAACCCCTTTAACAGGAAACCCTTTTCCATATTCTTGCGATTCTGGACGAGGGAGGATGAGTCCGTCTTACGTTGCACAAGGACGGACTCAAATGTATCAACTACCTGAAACCGGCTTTCTTCGACTGCCGCAAATCATCGGCGACCCCAAGGCCAATCCGCCGATTCCCCCGATTATTCCTGTTAGCAGGTCGTCTTGGTGGGAGGGCGTGAAATCGGGACGCTACCCCAAACCCGTCAAACTTGGTCCCCGTACAACAGTTTGGACCGTGGAGGCGATCCGTGCCCTCTGCGCTTCCGGGAAGTAGGAGGCGGCCATGGCAAGCAATAGCTATTACTCAGATGTAGCGGGTTACTCCTCAGTGTCGTCGGGGCGCTGGATGGCCGGCAACGATACGTGGGTTCAGCAGTTAGCCGAACTCGCTCATCGTCTTCAAGGGCTGGGAGTTGTACCCGATCTCGCCAGCCTTTCACCCTGCGAACTGTGGGGGTTGTACATCTACCTGCGGCACATCGCGGAGGAGTAGTCATGGACAATCAACGCAAGAGGCGTCGTCCCAAGGACATCCAGGAGCCATGCCCTATCCCTTACTTTCCAATACCGCAGCGAGTCATGGATAGTCCTGCCTACACGGGTGCAACGTCCAACGCGATACGCCTGTTGTTAGACCTTCTCCGCCAACACAATGGCTTCAACAACGGGCATTTGCAGGCGAGTTGGTCCTACCTGAGCAAGCATCGCGGCTGGACTTCCGCATCCCGTGTCAAGGAAGCCATCGACGAACTGCTGGAACGCAAGTTGCTGATCCGTACCCGCAGGGGAGGGCGTAGTTTGGGGCAAATCGACTACGCCAATCCGCCGCCGGGAGAGGGGCCGGCTTTCTATGCGCTTACTTGGCTGCCCATTTCCAACTTTAAGGGCCTCGAAATCACTGGCAAGGATTTCTGGCCGGGATCGTGGGATTTGAGCGACGTGCCGCCACGGACCAAGAAGATCAGGGGCCGAGCAGGCGCCGGTAGGGTTTCACGGGCATCTGGGCAATCCCCAAACGGGCCATAGGATGGCTTATATACATAGATACCGCTAGACGGTACGGGGGGCGAGGTGCAAAAAGCGTCTCGCCGTACCGCCAGGCGGTGCGGACCGGACCGCTAGACGGTGTAGGCCCGAACCGCTAGGCGGTACGACGCCGAACCGCTAGACGGTGCAGTGATGTTGATTTCAGGGGCAGGGGAAGGCTTCGACTGCCCTGATAACTTGGAGCGGCGAGAGGATTACAAGAACTCGCCAGGGCTGGAGGATGCCGCCGCCCCTATGCCATAACGGTGGGAGATCACCATGGCCAACGAGGACATATGCCCAAGGCGCAGGAGAAAGGCAACAATGGGCGGGTAGCGCGCCTGACTGGCATTCGGCGCGCTTGGTCAAGATGGCTGTGTCTTGCGCGCACCAAGAATGCGAACAGGGTACTTACGGGGTTGTACGCGCGCGCACGCGCGCGAGGGCTACGAGTGGTGAAGCTGTGGAGCAGGTCCGCCTGATGAGCGCCGCCGCCCGCGCTACGGTGGGTGTTCCAGAAGGGGGCTGGCCTTGCAGCGACTACGGACCGTCGGCCTACAGGCGGTGATCGGGCCAGTACAGACGGGGGGAGGCAAGAAGGATGAGCAGTAATCCCTTGCCCTCATGGCAGACTGGTTTGTTAAGAATGCAGGCAGCAACCTGGTGTGGGGCTCATTCACGGATCACGGGATGCCCTTGCCAAGGCCCAGCGATGGCGAACGGCCGCTGCCGGATGCATGGCGGGAAGAACCCGGGTGCCCCGTGCGGCGAAGCCCATGGCAACTAGAAACACGGTTTGCGGACCAAGGAAGCCATAGCGGAAAAGCGGGTCCTGCACACCGCCTTACCGGCCCTTCTGGAAACCATCAAGAAGTACAGTGTCTGACGGCCCTCCGGAGTCACGCTATGGGCCTACACGAGGCGTATGCCGATTCGGCTGTACAACTTGTCGTCCAGATGCTGAAACCGCCTCCTGGCCCTGCCATGGGCCTTGTGGGTTGGACAACAGACTAGGCCATACACAGGCTTGCCTGCGGAGTCCTAGCCTGTCACAGGGGACAGGCCCAGGGCGTCGAACCGCTCAAGAAAGTCATCCGCCTGGATATGGTCTCCAACGGTAGGCACGCCCAGCTTCGATTGCCGTTGGGGCTTGCAGTCCAGCGACAAGTGGTAGCTGGGGCTGTCCGGAAACTTGCTATGGAAGTAGTAGTGCAGGCCGTCGGCGACGACCTGGGCGGGGAAAACATGGACCACGGGCTCCCTGTCCTTGCCCGATATATCGACGCAGCAGATGAAGCGCTTGTCTAAGGGGATGCTGTCATCCGCCGGAGTGGCGTACTTCTTCTGGAGCATCCAGCTTCGCGGGTGGGAAGCAGTGGTTTTAACCTCAATGAAAGCCACGTTCCCGCATTTGTCGAAGGCCAGGATGTCGTAGCTGATGGTATTCCCCCATTGCAGGGTGATCATATACCCGCGCTGGGTCAGCCTCGACGCCACTAGGAACTCTCCGGCGAGCCGGTTCAGGTTCTTCTTCTCATTGGTGACACGGCCTGACTTCATATTCGCCCTCAGCACATTCCCGAGTGGCGCATTGTACTTGCCGTTTGCATTGACGAAGCATTCCAACGTGCTAACCTCGTGGTTCCCCCTAAAGCCTCGCAGACGTTGAAATGATCATTAAGGAAGCCGACGACAAGACCTCTCAACTGGCAACGCTACAAGCCCTCATGGGCAGGCCCGATTGCTCCCCCGACACCCGCAAGCGCATCGAGCGGGAAATCCGGAATATCCAGGCAGGTGCCCGGGGCGAAGCGGAGGTTGCCTACGAGACGAAGCTCCACTGGGGAGAAACCAAAAACTGGATGATCATCCACGACCTGCGGATCGAGCATGGGGGACTGGTCGCCCAGATTGACCACCTGATCATCAACCGTTGGCTTGAAGTTTGGGTCTGCGAGAGCAAGCACTTCTCGGAAGGTATTGCAATCAATGAGCAGGGAGAATTCGCTGCCTTCTTCGGAGGCAAACCCTATGGGGTACCGTCACCCATCGAGCAGAACAACAAGCACATCCTGATCCTGAAACGGGTCTTCGATTCGGGTGCGGTGAAGCTGCCGACGCGGCTTGGATTCACCATCAAGCCTGACCTGAGAAGCCTCATCCTGGTATCCAAACACGCCAGGATCAGCCGCCCGAAGGCCAAGCTGGATGGCTTGGAAAACATCATCAAGTCAGACCAGTTGTTCAAATTCATCGACAAGGCGATCGATGACAACAACTTGTTCTTGCTGGCGAAAGTTGTCGGCCAGGAGACCATCGAAGAGGTAGCGAGGAGCATTGCCAAGCTTCACAAGCCGATTCAGTTCAACTGGGCAGCCAAATTTGGGATGCCGGCCACTCCACCTGTCGAAGCGGCCAC
>DASRUX010000447.1:0-7965 GCA_035655235.1 Rhodocyclaceae bacterium
TGCCCGGGACAGCAATGCCGAATTGACCTCGAAGGACGGATTCTCGGTGGTGGCGCCGATGAAGGTCACTAGCCCGGATTCCACGAAAGGCAGGAAGGCGTCCTGCTGGGCCTTGTTGAAGCGATGGACCTCATCCACGAAGAGGATGGTGCGCCGTCCCCGGGCCTTGTTGTCCTCGGCCCGGGCGATGGCTTCGCGAATTTCCTTGACCCCGGAAAGCACCGCCGACAAGGCGATGAAATCCGCCTCGAAAGCCGTCGCCATGAGCCGGGCCAGGGTGGTTTTCCCCACACCGGGCGGCCCCCACAGGATCATGGAATGGGGCTGGCCGGATTCGAAAGCCAGGCGGAGCGGCTTGCCGGCTCCCAGGAGATGGGATTGGCCGATGACTTCGTCGGGGGTGCGGGGCCGCAATTGCTCGGCCAGGGGAGCGAAATTGCTGCCGCTCTCGGCTGCAAACAGATCGCCGTCAGGGGTGGAAATGGACATGGGGAATGGATTGCCAGGACTTTGGCCCCAACATACCACAACGGCCGCCCCGGCGGGCCGGCCTTGCCTCGGCCGCGGCTAGTGCTTCAGGCCGCTATAACGGTTGCCGGCCGGGCTGGGCGAATCGGCAATGCGGGCAATCTCCAGCAGGCTGCGCACGCTGCCGTGGGCGCCGACAATGGCGATGCGGCGCTCCTTGGCCAGGCTCAGCATGCCGAGTCCGGCGGAATCGACGCTGGTGCAATGGGCGAGATCGACGCAATGGACCGCGTTGCGCCGGATATAGGCCAGGGCATCCCGGCTGGTCAGGAAGGACAGGCGGCCATGCACCTCCAACGCCAGCAGTCCGTCGTCGCGCCTGAGCTGCAGGCCGCCGGCATCAGGCTGTTGGACGATTTCCTGGACCGCGCCTTGTACATCGGTGTCCGCATCCGAATGGAAAGCGATGCCGATGCCGATGCCGCTGCGCCCTGGCGAACGATGGACCACCCGGCCCCGCCAAGTGGTGAAGCCCAGGTTGCGGCGAAGTTGGCCCGAGACTTCCTGCCCCAGGGAGAGACGGCGGGATTCCGTTTCCGGAATGGCGGCCATCAGGCCTCGGTAGGAGAGATCAACCAGGGGAGCCACCAGATTGCCGCCCTCCCG
The DNA here is from genome assembly GCA_035655235.1 of Rhodocyclaceae bacterium. Taxonomy (GTDB): domain Bacteria; phylum Pseudomonadota; class Gammaproteobacteria; order Burkholderiales; family Rhodocyclaceae; genus JAGTRP01. The sequence continues at coordinate 1,135 of DASRUX010000447.1, forward strand.
GAATATGACGATATCGGTGCCGTCCCCCACGCGGTAGCGGATAGCCTGACGCTTTTCGAGCATGCCGATTCTCCCAGACATGATTTATGGGCTGCATCTTACCACCCATTTGACATGGAGGCGGCAAGGCGGGAATGGGATGGACGACTGCAGAAAGGAAAGCGGAGGCCGGCGTTTTGGAGTAAACTTGAAAGTTCAGTGCATTAGTCCTTTGCCTCAATAGCATCACATTCAATTGGTACGGGACGCCTGCAACCTCCCATCGTTGTTCGCAACTAATACCATTGAGTTTTTGCCCTGCTGCCGCTGACCGCGGCAAGGCCGCCATTGCGTCGCGGCCGGCAGGGCCTATTGCTATTTTGCTGCCCGCACCGTGATGCCCGGCGGCGCCGAAAGGATTCATCCATGACAACTTCCATCGACAGCTTCGACCAGTTGGGCCTCTCCGCCCCCATTCTCGAAGCCCTGGCCGGCATCGGCTACGAAACCCCGTCCCCCATCCAGGCCCAGTGCATTCCCATCATCCTGGAAGGCCACGACCTCCTGGGCCAGGCCCAGACCGGCACCGGCAAGACCGCCGCCTTCGCCCTGCCCGTCCTGAACAAGATCGACATCAGTATCGCCAAGCCCCAGGCCCTGGTGCTGGCCCCGACCCGGGAACTCGCCATCCAGGTGGCTGAAGCCTTCCAGAGCTACGCCCACAACATGCCGGGCTTCCACGTCCTACCCATCTACGGCGGCCAAAGCTACGGCATCCAGCTCAAGCAACTGGCCCGCGGCGCCCATGTCATCGTCGGCACCCCGGGTCGCGTCATGGACCACCTGGAACGCCAGACCCTCAACCTGGACAGCCTCCAGACCCTGGTCCTGGACGAAGCTGACGAAATGCTCCGCATGGGCTTCATCGACGACGTGGAATGGATCCTGGAGCACACCCCCAGCACCCGCCAGACCGCCCTCTTCTCCGCCACCATGCCGGAACCCATCCGCCGGGTGGCCCAGGCCTACCTGCGTGAGCCGCGGGAAATCAAGATCAAGTCCGCCACCGCCACCGTATCCGCCATCCGCCAGGCCTACTGGCAGGTGAGCGGCATGCACAAGCTGGATGCCCTGACCCGCATCCTGGAGGTGGAGGAGGACTTCGACGCCGCCATCATCTTCGTCCGCACCAAGACCGCCACCGTCGAGCTGGCCGAGAAGCTGGAAGCCCGCGGCTACTCCGCCTCTGCCCTGAACGGCGACATGAACCAGCAGATGCGGGAACGCACCATCGAGCAGTTGAAGAACGGCGGCATCGACATCGTCATCGCCACCGACGTGGCGGCCCGGGGCATCGACGTTCCCCGCATCAGCCACGTCATCAACTACGACATCCCCTACGACGCCGAAGCCTACGTGCACCGCATCGGCCGCACCGGCCGGGCCGGCCGCACCGGCAACGCCATCCTCTTCGTCTCCCCCCGGGAAATGCGCATGCTGCGCACCATCGAGCGGGTCACCCGCCAGCCCATCACCCCGCTCACCCTCCCCACCCGCCAAGACGTGGCCGACCGTCGGGTCGCCCAGTTCAAGCAGCGGGTGATCGAAGTCCTGGAGCGGGACGACCTGGATTTCTTCTCCGACGTGGCCGCCCAGATCGCCGAAGAGAAGAACGTCAGCCTCCACGAAGTGGCCGCCGCCCTGTTGCGCATGGCCCAGGAAACCCGTCCCCTGCAGATGGAAGGCAGCGATCCGGCTCCCCGGCCGGCCCCCGCCCCCTTCGATGACCGCCGCCCGGCCCGCTTCGGCGACCGGGAACAGCGTCCCCGTAACGAGGAGCGGGAATTCCGCCCCCGCACCGAGGACCGCGAGTTCCGTCCCCAGCGGGAAGAGCGCCCCCGCCGGGACGACTTCGAAGCCCGTCCGCCCCGCCAGGCCCCGTCCAGCGACATGCAACGCTACCGCATCGACGTGGGCCGTGATCACGGCGTCCAGGTGAAGGACATCGTCGGCGCCATCGCCAACGAAGCCGGCATCGAGAGCCGCTTCATCGGCCGCATCGCCCTCTATGAAGAATCCAGCACCGTGGAACTGCCCGCCGGCATGCCCAAGGAAGTAGCCAACCTCCTGAAGCGCACCCGCGTCCGGGGCGTACCCATCAACCTGCGCCCCGACAACGAGCGGGAAGGCGGCTGGAAGAAACCGGAAGACGGCCCCCGCAAGTTCGGCGGCGAAGGCCGCTTCAAGCCGGAAGGCCGTTTTGGCGGCGAACGCAAGTTCGGGGACAGCAAGCCCCGGCGCCACAAGCCGGAATAAAGCACTCACGTAAGATCAGAAGGGGCTGTCTGCGGGCAGCCCCTTTTTTCCACCTTAATTTCTGTATTGACAGAAATTACAGACGGCGATAGATTGGCCCCCATGGAACTTCAACCCGTCTCTCAACGATTCGTCCTCCACTGGGGGGAAATGGGCGCCCGCTGGGGAGTGAACCGCACCGTCGCCCAAATCCACGCCCTGCTCTATCTCGCCGAGCGCCCCCTGGACGCGGAGGAGATCGCCGAAACCCTGTCCGTCGCCCGCTCCAACGTCAGCACCAGCCTCAAGGAGTTGTTGTCGTGGCGCCTGGTCCGTGTGGTCCATACGATGGGGGACCGGCGAGATTATTTCGAAACCTCCAAGGACATCTGGGAACTCTTCCGCCTCATCGTCGAGGGCCGCCGCCAGCGGGAGGTGGACCCGACCATCGCCATCCTGCGGGAGTGCCTCGCCAGCCCGGACCTGGGCAAGGAACCCGCCGGCACCCGCCAGCGCATCCAGGAGACCCTGGACTTCATCGATATCCTCACCCGCTGGAGCGACGAGATGATGCGCCTGAAGCCCGAAACCCTGACCAAGATCCTCAAGCTCGGCGCCCAAATCCAGAAACTGGTACGCACCGACAACAGCGGCTGAAAATTTTTTGCCCACGAATTTCTGTCGTTACTGAAATGTCCGTTATTGCAGCACATCGCTAAAGGAGCCGAGCATGGACAACAAGATCTACCCGCTGGAACTGCTTTACGACGGCGAATGCGCCATCTGCCGATTCGATGTGGCCCACTTCCGCCGCCGGAACGGCCAGGGCCTGCTGACCTTCACGGACATTTCCGCCCCTGGCTTCGACCCAACCCCCTACGGCCGGACCCGGGAGCAGCTCCTGGCCCGCATGCACGCCCGCCGGGCCGACGGCACACTGGCAGAAGGTGCCGACGTCTTCCGACTCGCCTGCGGCGCCACGGGCCTCACCGGCCTCAAGGCGGTGATGGAATTCCCCGGCCTTCGCCCGCTGACGGACCTGGCCTACACCCTCTTCGCCCGGAACCGAGTGTGGCTATCCCGCCGCTTCGGCGGCATCTTCGCCCGGCTGACGCCGGTCTGCGACGGGAACAGCTGCTCGCTGCCTGGGGCAAGATCATGAGAATCCTGCTCTGCGGCGCCGACGGCTTCCTCGGCCGCCATTTCGAAGCCGCCTTGGCCGCCGCCGGCCATCAGGTGGTGCGGGGCGTACATCGGTTCCGGCAGGCCGGAGACGTTGCCATGGACTATCGCCATGACCTATCCCCGGAGCCCTGGCTGCCCCGGCTGGAAAATATCGATGTGGTCATCAACGCGGTCGGCATTCTCAATGAGCGCCAGCCGGAGGATTTCGACCGCATCCACCGCCTCGCCCCAGCCGCCCTGTTCGCTGCCTGCGCTGCCAAGGGGATTTCCCGGGTGATCCAGATTTCGGCCCTGGGCGCGGATCGGAGGGATACGCCCTACCTGGCCAGCAAGGCTGCCGCCGACGATTGCCTGCTGGCCACCTGCCCGGGTGGCGTCGTGGTGCGCCCGGCTCTGGTCTTCGGCCCGGAGGGGGCATCGAGCCGCTTCTTCCTGGGCCTCGCGAGCCTGCCGCTGGTGTTCCTGCCCGGACAAGGCCGCCAGCCTTTGCGCCCCATCCATGTGGAGGACCTGGCTGCGCTGGTGGTCCGACTGGTGGATACGCCTTCCCCGGCATCCCAGGTCGTCGATGCCGTGGGCGGCCGGCAGACGGACTTCCGAGGCATGCTGGCCGCCTATCGCCGGGGACTCGGTTTCCCACCGGCCCTGGCCATCCCCATGCCGGCGTGCCTGATGGCCGCCGCAGCCGGCGTGGGTAGCCGTTTCCCCGGCTCGCTCCTCAACCGCAGCACCTGGCGGATGCTCAACGGGGGCAATACGGCAGAAGGCGAGCCCACCGCCCGGCTGCTGGGCCGGCCATCCCGCTCCCCGGAGCAATTCATCGCTCCCGGCGAGGCCGCCCCCTTGCGGCACCAAGCTGTGGCGAGCTGGCGGATTCCGCTCCTGCGATCTGTCCTGGCCTTCCTGTGGCTATGGTCGGCGGCCGTTTCCCTGGCCTGGCCGGCCACCGGCATGGCGCTGTTGCGGCCTTTCGGCCTGGCGGGCATGGGGGCCATCGCGGTTCTGGTCGGCGCCTCCCTGCTGGATGCGGGCCTCGGCCTCCTGACCCTGCTGCGGCCGAGCCGCCGCCTGTGGCAATTCCAGATGGCCCTGGTGGTCGGCTACTCCCTGCTGGTCGCCTGGCAGTTGCCGGAATTCCTGATCCACCCCTTCGCACCCATCGCCAAGAACCTGGCGGTGCTCGCCATCCTGTTTCTGTTATGGTCCGAGGAGGAAGCATGAACCCCTATCTGATCGTGAAGTGGCTGCACATCGTCTCGTCGGTGTTGATGGTCGGCACCGGCTTCGGCTCCGCCTTCTACCTCTTCTTCACCAACCGCTCAGGCAATACCGCGGCCATTGCCACCGTCGGACGGCTGGTGGTACGGGCCGACTGGTGGTTCACCACCCCGGCGGTCATCTTCCAGCCCCTGTCCGGGCTGTGGCTGGCCTGGCAGGCGGGGTGGGATTGGCATAGCCACTGGCTGATGCTCTCCGTCGCCCTTTTCGCCCTGGCCGGCATCTGCTGGCTGCCGGTGGTGTGGCTGCAAATTCGCATGGCCCGGATGTCCCAGGCCGCCCATGCCGGCGACGCGCAACTACCGGAACGCTACTGGCGCTACGCACGCTTCTGGGAGTGGCTGGGCTATCCCGCCTTCGCAGCCATGCTGGTCGTCTATTTCCTGATGGCGGTGAAGCCGGATTTCTAACGGCGGGCCGACAGGAGCAGGTTGCGGGGGGTGAGATGCCGGGGGCAGAAGGTGCCCAGGCGGACCTCGTAGCCGCCCTGCTCCAGGAGCACGGCGAGGTCCAGGGCAAGCCAGATTTCGATGGCCCGGCGGAAGGCGTGGCGGACGACGGAAAGGCGCATGACTTCCCGTTGCCGCTGCCAGCCCGCCGCCTCGAATTCATCCGTATTAAGGCCCGGCGGCAGCGCCAGCCCTTCCCTTTCCGCCATGGCCCGGATGAATTCCCCGAAACCGCCGGAAAACCAGGCCGAGGGCACAGGCTTGAAGGTCTTGTAGGCCTCGTCTCCGCTCACCGCCCGGCGCAGGGCGTCAAAGCTGAGTTTCCAAGCCATCTCCAGGTCCCGGCGCCGGGCCTGCCGTGGGGATGCAGTCACCGTCTCGGTCACGGCCAAGCGGATGTCGTCCCGGGAGAGCCTCAAGGCAGCGCCGGGGGACAGGGGCTGGTAGTGCTCCTCGACGCCCTTGAAATAGCAGCAGGGAGCCACGTCCAGGGCGGCGACACCCCGTTCCGCGGCGGCCCGCACGGCCGTCCGGTGCAAGTCGCCGCAGGCATGGAGAGCGACCAGGTGATGGCCAGTCTCCAGTTTTCCACCAGCAGCCAGGGCATCCGCCACAACAAAATCGTGTTCCGCCTTGGCCCGCCGGGCGAGTTCCCGGCCCTCGGCGCAGAGGGTGGCATCGATGTCGAGGCTGGTCGCCTTCACCTGCCAGTTGAGGGCCAGGAGTCGCCCCAGATGCCCCTTGCCGCCGCACCAGTCGAACACCCGCCCGCCGCTGGGAACGGCTGCGGCAGCAAAAGCCTCGATCTGTTCCCGCTTGCGGCCGGGTATCTCCCAAGCCCAATGGACGCCATGGTCAGGAAGCGGCGAGGCGGCACAAGCCGGCAATTCTGCCAGCCGGCAGATTTCGTCCACTTCAGGCACATGCCGGGCAAGCCATGCCAGGGCGGCAACGCCGTCGTCGTTCAGGTGGGCAACCGTCTCGTCGGACAAGGATAGAAGCTCATCGGCCAAGGCCGGCAGTTGATCGCACCAGGCCGGCCGAGGTTCGCGGAAAGGCTGGGGATGCCAGAGATTCCGGAATTCCGCCAACCCCTCGTCCAACTGAAGCCTTCTCTCCGTCGGCCTCATTTCACCGCGGCCCGCTGCTCCCGCCGCCGATAGCCGACCACCGCCGGCACCACGGCCAGAGCAAGGACGACGGCGATCAGGGCCAGGGGCCAGATCACCGGGCTGTTCCATTCCTTCCGAAGCCGCGCCCGCTCAGCGGTGTCGATGCGCTGGTACTTGAGGATGTTGTTGCCGATGTCGTTGGGCTTGCGGTTCTTGAGCCAGGAATGGCCCAGGGTGTAACTCTTGGGATGGAGCCCGAAGACCCACGGCGCATCCCGCTGGACGATATGGTTCATGCGCTGGACGATATCAAGCCGCACCGGTGTGTTATCCATGTTCTTCATCTGCAGGAACAGCCGGTCGAATTCCGGGTTGGCGTAGTTGGAGGCGTTCTCGCCGCCGTGGGCAACCTTGCTTTCCCGGCCATCCAGGAGGAAGAAGAAGTTCTCCGGGTCCGGATAGTCGGCATTCCAGCCCAGGTAGTAGAGCTGTACCGCCCCCTTCCTGATCTTGTCCTGGAAGCGGTTGAAGTC
>DASRUX010000448.1:0-3691 GCA_035655235.1 Rhodocyclaceae bacterium
TCGCCCACGCCATCACCACCAACCATCCGGACGTGGTGCTGATCGTGCTCCTCATTGATGAGCGTCCCGAGGAAGTGACCGAAATGACCCGCACCGTGAAGGGCGAGGTCGTAGCCTCCACCTTCGACGAGCCGGCCACCCGCCACGTCGCCGTGGCCGAAATGGTCATCGAGAAGGCCAAGCGCCTGGTGGAGCACAAGAAGGATGTGGTCATCCTCCTCGATTCCATCACCCGCCTGGCCCGCGCCTACAACACCGTGCAGCCGGCTTCCGGCAAGGTGCTCACCGGCGGCGTGGACGCCAACGCCCTGCAGAAGCCCAAGCGCTTCTTCGGCGCCGCCCGCAACATCGAGGAAGGCGGCTCGCTCACCATCATCGCCACCGCCCTGGTGGAAACCGGTTCCCGCATGGACGACGTGATCTATGAGGAATTCAAGGGCACCGGCAACATGGAAATCCACCTGGACCGCAAGATGGCCGAGAAGCGCATCTACCCGGCCATCAACGTCAACCGCTCCGGCACCCGCCGCGAAGAGCTGCTGCTGAAGCCCGACGTGCTCCAGAAGATGTGGGTCCTGCGCAAACTGCTCTACCCCATGGACGATCTGGAGGCGATGGAATTCCTCCTGGACAAGATCAAGTCCACCAAGGGCAACAACGAGTTCTTCGACGCCATGCGTCGGGGCTAAGTTTTAGCTCTTGCAACCCCGCGACTATCGGAGGATAATCGCGGGTTTTCCAGGTCGGCCACAACCGCCGGCCGCTTGACGAAAGGTAAAGACATGAAAGCCGGAATCCATCCCGAGTACAACGAAATCCAGGTGACCTGCTCCTGCGGCAGCACCTTCACCACCCGTTCGACCATGAAGAAGCCGCTGCATGTCGAAGTCTGCTCCCTGTGCCACCCGTTCTACACCGGCAAGCAGAAGATCGTCGACACCGCCGGCCGCGTCGAGAAGTTCAACCAGAAGTTCGGCGCCCTGCGCGGCAAGACCGCCTGAACTGCTTGAACAGGAACACAAAGGCAGCCTCTGGCTGCCTTTTTCGTTTATGGCAGACCTGATCGCCAAACTGCGCAACGGCCTTCGCCTCCCGCCCACCGGCTGGGTCCTGGCCGGCATGCTCACTTTCTACGTCATCGCCGGCCTGGTGGGGCGCGACCCATGGAAAGGCGAAGACGCCATCCACCTGGGCACCGCCTGGAACATGCTGGCCCACGGCGACTGGCTATCCCCCGAACTGGCTGGCCGCCCCTTCAACGAGCCGCCCCTCTATTACTGGAGCGCCGCCCTGACCGGCAAGGTGCTGGGTTGGCTCCTGCCCCTCCACGACGCCATGCGGGTGGCCAGCGGCATCTGGGTGGCCCTCGCCCTGGTCGGCATCTACTATGCCGGCCGCGAGCTGCACGGCCAGGAATCCGCCGCCGCCAGCCCCCTGCTCCTGGCAGGCACCGCCGGCCTCATCCTCCACGCCCACGACGCCCAGCCTTTCCTGGTGGCGCTGGCCGCCTATGGTGGCGGCCTGGGCGCCATGGCCGCCTTCGGGCGCAAGCCCAAGCTGGCCGCCGGTCTCTACGGCGGTGCCCTGGCCGCCTGTTTCCTGGGAACCGGCATCGCCCCCACCCTGCCGCTCCTGGTCGCCGGGCCCCTAGCGGCCGTTCTGGCAAGCGATCGCCGTACCGCCTGGCGCACCTGCCTGGCGGGCCTCCTCTTCTTCATCCTGCTGGCCGCCCCCTGGCCCGTCGCCCTCGGACTCTTCGAGCCCGGCCGCCTGAACGGCTGGCTGGCGGCGGAATTTGCGCAATTCTTCGAAGGCACCCCGTCCCCCCGGGCGTTCGGCGCCTACCTGGGCGTCCTGCTCTGGTTCGCCTTCCCGACCCTGCCCATCGCCGCCTGGTGGCTGTGGACCAGCCGCAACCGGCTCAAGGAGCGGACCATCGCCCTGCCCCTGACGCTGTTCGGCCTCACCCTCCTGCTGCTGGTCCTGGCCTACCGCCCCAAGGAACTGCCGGCCCTCCTGCTGCTTCCGCCCCTGGCCCTGCTAGCCACCCCGGGCGCCCTGTCCCTGCGCCGGGGCGCGGCCAACGCCTTCGACTGGTTCAGCATGATGACCTTCACCTTCTTCGCGGGCCTGGTCTGGTTCGGCTGGTCGGCCCTGGCCCTGGGCTGGCCGGAGAAGCTGGCGAAACGCACCGTCGTCCTGCGCCCCGGTTTCGTCGGCCACTTCGAGCCCCTGCCGGTTCTGATCGCCGCCCTGGGCACCCTGGCCTGGGCCTGGCTGATGCTCACCTCCCGGCGCTCCCCCTACCGCAGCCTCACCCACTGGACCATGGGATTCACCACCTTCTGGCTCCTCGCCACCCTGCTTTGGCTGCCCTGGTTCGACTACGGCAAGAGCTACCGGCCGGTGGCCCTGGCCATCGCCAAACAGCTGCCGGCCGGCCACGGCTGCCTGGCGGAGCGGGATCTGAGCGACACCCACCGGGCATCGCTGGCTTACTTCACGGGAATCGAGCCCCAGTCGCTGGCCAGCAGCACCGGCAAACGGTGCAACTGGCTCCTGGTCCAGGGCGACAGCCGCCGGGAACTGGCGGCGCCGGAGGGCAACTGGTCCCTGGTCTGGGAAGGCAGCCGCCCGGGGGACAAGCGGGAACGCTTCCGCCTGTATCAGCGTTAGCGCTTGATGAAGTTTGCCCCGTAGTAGCGGAGTTCTTCGATGGACTCGTAGATGTCCGCCAGGGCAGTGTGCTTGCCCTGTTTCTTGAAGCCCTTGTACACCTCCGGCGTCCAGCGCTTGCACAGTTCCTTCAAGGTGCTGACATCGAGGTTGCGGTAGTGGAACCAGGCTTCCAGGCCGGGCATGTAGCGGGCCATGAAGCGGCGGTCCTGGCAGATGGAATTGCCGCACATGGGCGACTGCCGTTCCCCGACATATTTCTTCATGAATTCCAGGGCTTCGGCCTCCACCATGGCTTCGTCGTGGCGGGTGGCCTTGACCCGTTCCAGCAGGCCGGAACGGCCGTGGGTTTTCTTGTTCCAATCGTCCATGGCGTCGAGGACGGCATCGCTTTGATGGACGACCCAGACCGGCGATTCGGCCACCATTTCCAGATTGGAATCGGTGACCACGATGGCAAGCTCCAGGATACGGTCGCTATCGGGGTTGAGGCCGGTCATTTCCATGTCCAGCCAGACGAGGTTGTTCGGGTCGCGTGCCATATAATTGCCTGAAACTCAAAAACCATTATTTTCTCATAGTCGATGGCCAGCAGCTTCACCCTCATTTTTCTCGCCGCCGTGGTTCTCACCCTTGCCGCCCGGCTCTGGCTGGCCCTGCGCCAGATGAATTACGTCCAGTCCAACCGCGACCAGGTTCCCGCCCTGTTCAGCGAACGCATCCAGTTGTCCGCCCACCAGAAGGCGGCGGACTACACCGTTGCCCGCACCAAGCTCGGCATGCAATCCGCCCTGGTGGAAACCGCCCTGCTCCTGGCCCTCACCCTGGGGGGCGGCATCGCCGCCCTGCACGGCTTCTGGAGCCCCCGCCTCGACGGGCTCTGGTATGGCGTCGCCATGATCTTCAGCCTCATGCTGATTTCCGGCCTGGTGGACCTGCCTTTCTCCCTCTACCGGCAATTCGTGGTGGAGGAACGATTCGGCTTCAACCGCATGACCCCGGGACTCTTCCTGTC
>DASRUX010000449.1:0-2995 GCA_035655235.1 Rhodocyclaceae bacterium
CTTATCCAAAATCAAATCAACCAGGGGTGCATCCATGAGTCCTGTTGCCGAACAACTTTCACTGACCGCCATTCCTGCCGCGCCCGAGATCGCGCCGCTGCCGGAACAGGAAATTTCCGCGGAAGTGCTGATCGAAAAATATGCCAAGGGCAAAGAGACGAACGTCCATGACGTGCGTCGTCGGGTGGCCCATGCCCTGGCCGCCATCGAGAAGGAAAAGGACCGCGCCCACTGGGAAGCCCGCTTCCTGTGGGCCCAGGAAAACGGCTTCATCCCGGCCGGCCGCATCAACTCCGCCGCCGGCACCGATCTCCAGGCAACCCTGATCAACTGCTTCGTCCAGCCGGTGGGCGACTCCATCGTCGAGATGACCGACGGCCGTCCCGGCATATACACCGCCCTCGCCCAGGCCGCCGAGACCATGCGCCGCGGCGGCGGTGTCGGCTACGACTTCTCCAGCATTCGTCCCCAGGGCGCCCATGTGAAGGGCACCCAGTCCCGCGCCTCCGGCCCCGTTTCCTACATGCGGGTCTTCGACCGCTCCTGCGAAACCGTGGAATCCGCCGGCGCCCGCCGCGGCGCCCAGATGGGCGTCCTGCGCTGCGATCATCCGGACATCGAGGACTTCATCCACGCCAAGGACCACGGCGACCTGACCAACTTCAACATATCCATCGGCGTGACCGACGTGTTCATGCAAGCCGTCGAGGACGACGGCGAGGTGGAGCTGATGCACCGGGCCGAGCCCAACGGCGAGATGAAGTCCGCCGGCGCCTACCAGCGCGAGGACGGTCTCTGGGTCTACCGCAAGGTCCGCGCCCGCGACCTGTGGGACCAGGTGATGAAGTCCACCTACGACCACGCAGAACCGGGCATCCTGTTCCTGGACCGCATCAACCGGGACAACAACCTCAACTACTGCGAAGTCATCGAGGCCACCAACCCCTGCGCCGAACAGCCCCTGCCCCCCTACGGCTGCTGCTGCCTGGGTTCCATCAATCTCACCCTGTTCGTCAAGGACGCCTTCTCCGACAAGGCCGAATTCGATTTCGAAGCCTTCGGCGAAGTGGTGAAGGTTTCCACCCGCATGCTGGACAACGTCCTGGACGTGACCCACTGGCCCCTGGAGCGCCAGAAGGAAGAGGCCTCCAACAAGCGCCGCGTCGGCCTGGGCTTCACCGGCCTGGGCGATGCCCTGGCCATGCTGCGCCTGCGCTATGACCGCACCGAAGCCCGCGCCATGGCCACCCGCATCTCCGAGTTCATGCGCGACACCGCCTACCTGTACTCCGTCGAGATGGCCAAGGAGCGCGGCGCCTTCCCGCTCTTCAACGCCGAGCTGTACCTCTCCGGCGGCAATTTCGCTTCCCGCCTGCCCAACGAGGTGAAGGCCGAGATCCGCAAGCACGGCCTGCGCAACTCCCACCTGCTGTCCATCGCCCCCACCGGCACCATTTCCCTGGCCTTCGCCGACAACGCCTCCAACGGCATCGAGCCGCCCTTCTCCTGGACCTACAACCGGAAGAAGCGCATGCCGGACGGCACCATCAAGGAATACGCCGTCGAGGATTACGCCTGGCGCCTGTTCAAGCACCTGGGCGGCGACGTGAACAACCTGCCCGACTACTTCGTCACCGCCCTGGAAATTTCGGCCCAGGCCCATGCCGACATGGTGGCCGCCGTCGCGCCCTGCATCGACACCGCCATTTCCAAGACGGTAAACGTGCCGGGGGATTACCCCTACGAAGACTTCCAGGACCTCTACAGCACCGCCTGGAAGGCCGGCCTGAAGGGCCTGGCCACCTACCGGCCCAATAGCGTCCTGGGTTCCGTGCTCTCCGTCGAGCCCACCAAGACCGAAGCCCCGGCCGACGCCAAGTCGCCCCAGGACTTCGTCACCGACGCCAACCGCCGTCTCTCCATCAAGAACCTGCCGGCCCCGGTGCTGGCCAGCCTGCGCTGGCCCGGCCGCCCGAACCTGCCGGAAGGCAATCTGTGCTGGACCTACATGCTGGACTCGCCCATCGGCAAGTTCGCCCTCTTCGTCGGCCACGTCGAGCCGGAAGGCCGTGCCTGGCCCTTCGAGGTGTGGGCCAACGGCCCCGCCGAACCCCGCGGCCTGGGCGCCGTCGCCAAGACCCTGTCCATGGACATGCGGGCCAATGACCACGGCTGGCTGGAGATGAAGCTGGACGCCCTGGCCAAAACCCCGGGCGACGCCTTCGAAATGCCCATGCCGCCCCACGGCGAAAAGAAGCGCATGCCTTCCGTGGTGTCCGCCATGGCCCAGATCATCCGCTGGCGCGTCGAGCAGTTGGGCGCCCTCAAGCACGAGGGCCCGACCCCGGTGATGGACGCTCTGTTCAGCAGCAAGGAGCCCAAGACCGGCACCGACGGCACCCTGTCCTGGACGGTGGATGTGAGCAACCCCTCCACCGGCGAAGATTTCGTCCTGGGCCTGAAGGAAATCACCCTGCCGGACGGCGTCACCCGACCCTACTCCATGTGGCTGGCCGGCAACTATCCGCGCGCCCTGGACGGCCTGTGCAAGCTCCTGTCCCTGGACATGCGGGTCCTGGACCCGGCCTGGATCGGCATGAAGCTTAGGAAGCTCCTGGACTACCCGGAGCCCCTGGGCGACTTCATGGCCTTCGTGCCCGGCTCCCGCAAGCAGCAGACCTTCCCGTCCACGGTAGCCTACATCGCCCGCCTCATCATCCACCGCTATGCCATGCTGGGCATCCTGGACGAAGACGGCTTCCCGCTGCAGCAGATGGGTATCCTGCTGGCGCCGGAAGACACCGTCAGCAACAAGGTCCTGCCGACGGTGGGCAAGCTGTGCAGCGAGTGCGGCAACCACACCATGATCCGCAAGGACGGCTGCGATTTCTGCACCGCCTGCGGCGCCGTGGGGACCTGCGGCTAAGCGCCGGCTGAATCAAGAGCCTTGAAAAGGCGCGTGTTGAGCAATCAACACGCGCCTTTTGTCATTTGA
>DASRUX010000450.1:0-9654 GCA_035655235.1 Rhodocyclaceae bacterium
GGCAATGGCTTCATCGCCGCCTCGGACGCCGCCTGGCAGGCGGGCGACAACGCCACGCTGCGGCGGCTTGCCCACAGTCTCAAGAGTTCCGCCCGTACCCTGGGGGCGAAGGTCCTCGGCGATTTGGCCGCCCGCCTGGAAGAGGCCGTCGCCAATGAAACGTCCGCCCAGGAGGACTGCCTGGCGGAGGTCCGGCTCGAACTGGACAAGGTGTTGGGCGGGCTGGATCGCTTGCCGGTTTTCGAGGTAGATTCCCCATCCCGCGATGCCACCTTGGGCAAGATGTCCCCATCGGACAGGCATGCCGTGATCCAGGGACTCCTCCGCCTGCTGGAAGAACAGGACACTGCCGCCAGGGAATGGGTGGCCCGCCTCGATGGGGCGGTGGCCGGCAGCGGCCATGAACCGGAGGCCGCCGAGATTGCCCGGGCCGTCGCCCGATACGATTTCTCCCATGCCCTGGCCCGACTCCAGCAACTGGCATCGGCCCTGGGCATGCCCGAGCGCTTGGAAGGCCTAGAGAAGACGACATGAGTACATCGCAACAGGAAACCATTCTGTTGGTGGACGACAGCCCGGACATGATCGATGTCCTGGGTGAAATCCTGCGTCCCGACTTCCGGGTCAAATTCGCCCTCAACGGTCCGGATGCCCTGGCGCTGGCGCAACGGGATCCGCCGAGCCTGATCCTGCTGGATGTGCTGATGCCCGGCATGGATGGCTACGAGGTGTGCCGACGGCTCAAGGACGAGGCGAGCACGCGAAGCATTCCGGTGATCTTCTTGACCGGCAGCGGCGATGCCCGGGATGAGCAGAAGGGCCTGGAGGCGGGGGCGGTGGATTACCTCCGCAAACCCCCCAATCCGCCCCTGGTGCTGCGGCGCGTGCGTCTGCACCTGGCGTTGCGCAACCAGAGTCTTGCCTTGGAGGCACGGGTCGAGGAGCGCACCCGGCAGCTCGAACAGGAAATTTCCGAACGGGAGCGGGCCGAGATCGCCCTGCGGGAAAGCGAGGAAAAGTTCCGGGCCATCAGCGCCTCCGCCCAGGACGGCATCGTCATGATGGACAACGACGGCCTGGTCGCCTACTGGAATGCCGCCGCCGAGCAGATATTCGGCTATACGGCGGACGAAGTGCTGGGCCGGGAGCTGCATCCCCTGCTCGCTCCCGAGCGCTTCCTGGAAGCGTATCGGCAGGGGTTCAGCCGCTTTCGTATCAACGGCGAGGGGCCGGCGGTGGGCAAGACCATCGAATTGGTTGCCCTCCGGAAAGGAGGCGGCGAATTTCCGATCGAGCTATCCATGTCCGCGGTCCGTCTTGACCAAGGGATCTTCGCCGTCGGCATCGTCCGGGATATCAGCGGGCGCAAGCAGGCAGAAGCCTCCCTGCATCGGCTCAACCATGCCCTGCGCACCATTTCCCGGTGCAACGAGGTCCTGGTCCATGCCACTGAAGAAACCCGGCTGCTGCAGGACATGTGCCGCACTATTGTGGAGGTCGGCGAGCATCGCATGGCCTGGGTCGGCTATGCGGAGCATGACGGCAGGAAGTCGGTGCGCGTCGTTGCCCGCTTCGGGAAAGAAGACGGGTTCCTGGACCTGGCGCAAATCACCTGGTCGGATGAGCCGCGGGGCAGGGGGCCGACCGGAACGGCGATCCGCACGGGAACCGTGCAGGCCAACCAGGATTTCGCCACCAATCCGCACCTGGCTCCCTGGCGCGAGGAAGCGCTGAAGCGGGGCTACGCCGCCAGTATCGCCTTGCCCCTGATGGACGAAAGCGGCACTTTCGGCGCCCTTACCATCTATGCCGGCGTTGCCAATGCCTTCGATGACCAGGAAATCGCCCTGTTGGCCGAATTGGCGAGCGACCTCGCCTATGGCATCGGCGCCCTGCGCATCCGGGCCGAGCGTGACCGGGCGCTCAAGGACCTGCAACTCGCCGCCAAGGTGTTCGAGGAGAGCAAGGAAGGCATCCTGATCACCGACCCCGACAGGAATATCCTTGCCGCCAACCGCAGCTTTACGGCGATCACGGGCTACAGCGAGGCCGAGGTCATCGGCCTGAACCCGAGGTTTCTCAAGTCAGATCGCCACGATCCGTCCTTCTACGACGATATGTGGGCTTCCATCAACCAGACCGGGCAGTGGATGGGCGAAATCTGGAACCGGCGCAAGGACGGGGAGCTGTTTCCTGCCCTTCAATCCATCAGCGCCGTCCGCAACGGGCAGGGGGTCGTGACCCATTACCTCGGCATCCTGGCGGACATCACGCACCGCAAGGAGAGCGAGGAACGCATCCGCTATCTCACCCAGCACGACGCCCTCACGGGCCTGGCCAATCGGAGCCTGCTGGTCGATCGCCTGGACCAGGCCATCATCCATGCCCGCCGGAGCGACCGGCGGGTGGCCGCGATTCTCCTGGATGTGGACCGCCTGAAGGTGATCAACGACAGCCTCGGCCACGGGGCGGGCGACCAGATTCTGCTGGCGATCGGGCAGCGCCTTCAGGAGCGCATCCGTCCAGGCGATACCCTGGCGAGAGTGGCTGGGGACGAGTTCATGGTCGTGCTGGCCGATGTGGCGAGCGAGAACGACGTGTCCACCTGGGCGCGCCGGCTGCTTGGCGCGGTCGCGGCTCCGATGCCCATCGACGGGCAGGAAGTGGTGGTCACGGCCAGCCTGGGGGTCGCCCTTTTCCCCAAGGACGGCGAATCGGCCGAAATACTCCTGAAGAACGCCGATGCCGCCATGTACCGGGTCAAGGAACTGGGCCGTAACAGTGTCCAGTTCTATGCGCCGGAAATGAATGCGCGCATGCTCCAGCGCCTTGAGCTGGAATCGGGGCTGCGCCGCGCCCTGGAACGCCAGGAATTTGTCCTCCACTACCAGCCGAAGGTGGAGCTGATGCATGGGCAGGTGGTTGGGGCGGAAGCCCTGATCCGCTGGCGCCACCCATCCCTGGGCATGGTTTCCCCCGCGGATTTCATTTCCCTGGCGGAGGAGAGCGGCCTCATCATCCCGATCGGGGAATGGGTGATCGAGGCGGCTTGCCGCCAGCTCCGGGCCTGGCAGTTGGCGGGGCTGTCCGACCTCAAGATGTCGGTGAACCTGTCGGCGCGGCAATTCCAGCAGGATGACCTGGTCGAGGTGCTGACCCGTGTGCTGCGGGAAAACGAGCTGCAGGCCCAATACCTGGAGGTGGAAGTCACCGAAAGCGCCGTCATGCAGGACCCGGAACGGACCATCGCCATCCTCGGCAGGTTGAAGTCCCTCGGTCTGCGCATTTCCCTGGACGACTTCGGGACGGGCTATTCGAGCCTCAGTTACTTGAAGGCCTTCCCCATCGATACCCTGAAAATCGACCAGTCCTTCGTCCGCGACATCACCGAAGATCCGGAGGACATGGCGATTGCCTTTGCGGTGATTTCCCTGGCCCACAGCCTGAAGCACTACGTCATCGCCGAAGGGGTCGAGACCGAGTCGCAGCTCAACGTGCTTCGACGCCACCGCTGCGACCAGGTCCAGGGCTATTTCTTCAGCCGCCCGTTACCGGCCGAAGAGTTTGCCCAGTTGGTCCTGTCCGGAAAGACCTTGGCGGTGGACAAGAGTCCGGGTATGGACATTGAACGCACCCTGCTGGTGGTGGATGATGAAGAGAACATCCTCTCGTCGCTACGGCGCCTGCTGCGCCGGGACGGGTATCGTATCCTCGTGGCCAACAGCGCCGCCGCCGCCTTCGAAATGCTGGCCCTCAACGACGTGCAGGTCATCCTCTCCGACCAGCGCATGCCGCAGATGAGCGGCACCGAGTTCCTGTCCCGGGTCAAGGAGATGTACCCGGACACCATCCGCCTGGTGCTTTCCGGCTATACGGAGCTGCAATCCATCGCCGACGCCATCAACCACGGGGCCATCTACAAATTCCTGACCAAGCCCTGGGAGGACGAACTACTGCGCGAGCACATCCGGGATGCCTTCCTGTTCTATGAATCGAAGCGGGATAAGGCGCGGGGTGCGGCTCCGAAGGAAATGCCGGTTCAGGGGGTGTAGGGGCCGAGTACCCGGAAGACTTCTTCCGGGGTGGTCATGCCCTGTCTGACCTTGTCTGCCGCATCGTCCACCAGGGCGCGCATGCCTTGGCTCCTGGCCAGTTTGCCGATTTCCGTGAGCCCGGCGCCGGCGGCGATGCACTCCCGCAGGGCATCGTCCAGCGTCAGCACCTCGTAAATTCCCAATCGTCCCTTGTAGCCGGTGCCGTTGCAGCGCAGGCATCCCGCGCCCCGCCGGACCTCGGGAATGCCCGCCATGGCCGGTCCGAGGCGGGCCATCAGGGCAGCATCGGCCGCGGCGGGCGCCGAGCATTCGGGGCAAACGTGCCGGACCAGGCGCTGGGCGATGATGCCCTCCAGGGCCGAGGCGACGACGAAAGGCTTCAGTCCCAGGTCCAGGAGGCGGGCGATGGTGGCGATGGCGGAGTTGGTGTGCAGGGTGGAGAACACCTGGTGGCCGGTCAGCGCGGCGTGGAAGGCGACTTCCGCCGTTTCGAGATCGCGGATTTCCCCCAGCAGGATGACATCCGGGTCCTGGCGCAGGATGGAGCGCAGGACCGTGGCGAAGGTGAGGCCGATCTTTTCCCGGATCAGCACCTGGCCCGCCATGTCCATGTAGTACTCCACCGGGTCTTCGAGGGTGATGTAGTTCTTGGTCGGGGTGGCGTTGTGCTGAAGGAGAGAATAGAGGGTGGTGGTCTTGCCGCTGCCCGTGGGGCCGGTGGCCAGGACGATGCCCTGGGGCCGGTCCACCATGGCTTCCACCCGCGCCAGCTCGGAGCGGGAAAAGCCGAGGCCCACCACGTCGATAACGGCGGCATTGCGGTCCAGAATCCGCATCACCACCTTTTCCCCATTGATGGTGGGCAGAGTGGAGATGCGCAGGTCCACGATGCGCATGGGGGTCTTGACCGTGATGCGGCCGTCCTGGGGGCGGCGGCGCTCGGCGATATCCAGCTCCGACATGATTTTGAGGCGGGATACCAGGGACTGGTGCAACTGGTGGGGGAAGTGGATCTTGTCGAGCAGCACCCCGTCTATCCTCAGCCGCACCACGACGTTCTTGGTGCGGGGCTGGACATGGATGTCCGACGCGCCCAGGCGGATGGCTTCGAGGATGATGGCGTTGGCGAGCCGGATGGCCGGCGGGTCTTCGGTGCCGTGGATCAGTTCTTCCAGGGAGGCGGGGGCATCGTCATCGTCGATGACTACCTCGATGGCATCGTAGGGGTCGGCCACGCCGACATTGGTGGCCAGTTCGGAGAAATCGATCTCGTCCGGGCTGCCATAGACTTCCTCGATCTTCGCCTCGATGGCGGCGATGTCGGCCATCACCACCTGCAGGGACAGTCCGGCGGTGAAGCGCAGGTCGTTGATCAGCCCTTCGTCGAGGGGATCGGCCATGGCCAGCATCAGCCGGTTTCCGGTGAGCCGCAGGGGGACCACCAATTGCCGCCGGCAGAAGGCGGCGGGGATGACATCCACCAGGGCGCGGTCCACCTGGAATTCCGCCAGGGCGACTTCTTCCACGAGAAGGTCCTGGCGCAGCACCTCCCGGAGCTTCTTCTCGGAAGTCCAGTCCTTCTCCAGGAGCAGGCGGATGACCGGCTCCCGGCGGTTCTCCTGAAGCCGCACCAACTCCTGCAACTGGGCGCTGGTCAATAGTCCCTTCTTGTGCAGGACGATACCCAGTTGGCTTCGGTTGGTGGCGGCGAGCTTTGCCAAGGCCGAGATTTCCTTGGCCTTTTTCTCGTTGTCCACTGCCAGTTGCCGATTGCGTAGGGCGAGTTCGAATTGCTCCAGGGCCAGGGCCACGGTGATGCGCAGATCATCGTCGTTCCAGGGCTTCAGGATGAACTTGTAGACCGCTCCCTCCTTGATGGCCCCCATGACGGCGCTGGTATCGGCATGGCCGGTGAGCATGATGCGGATGGTGTCGGGGTGGTCCTGCTTGATGCGCTTGAGCAGCTCGGCGCCGTTCATGCCGGGCATCATGTAGTCGCTGATCACCACCTGGACCGGCTGCTCCTTCATGACGGCCAGGGCCTCGTCCCCATTGGCAGCGACGATGACCTGGTAGTTTTCCTGGCGGAAGACCCGGGTCAGGGCGCTGCGCACTCCCGGATCGTCATCGACGATGAGGAGGCGGTAACGGTTGGCTGCCGGCGCCGGGGCGACACCCGGCCGGCCGGTGAACAGGGCGGTGAAATCGGGGCGGTCAGTGCTCATAGGGGAAGGGCCACGGTGACGCAGGTTCCCCGCCCGGGCTGGCTGGCAATGGCGACGGTGCCGCCGTGGGCCTGAACGATGTCGCGGGTGACGGTGAGGCCGAGGCCGGTGCCCTTGCCTACATCCCGGGTGCTGTAGAAGGGGTCGAATACCCGTTCAAGCTGGTCGGGGGGAATCCCCGCGCCATCGTCGTCAATCCGGATCACCAATTGGTTATCCACGGTAAGGCTGCGGATGCGAATTTCGCCGCCATCCGAAACCGCCTGCACGGCGTTCTGCAAAATATTGTGGAAGGCCTCCGCCAGTTGCCAGGGCTGGCAGGAACGGGGAGGCAGGGGGGAAAGCTCCACCCGGAGCCTCACCCCCGGCGGCAGGCGGGGCGTCACGAGGGAGACGGCGCGCTGGACGCACTCGCTGATGTCGAGGACCTCCTCGGCGGGATGATCCACATTGGAAAAGCCCTTGAGGTCCTTGACGATGCGGCTGATCCGGTCGGCGCCGGCGACGCATTCGTCGACGACGGCAAGCCCGTCCTCCAGGGCGAAATCCAGGTCGAGGCGCTGCCAGTTTTCTCCAGCTGTGGTCAGATCGGATTTGAGTTCGGCGAATTGCTGAAGATAGCCGCGGAGGGTGTTGAGGTTGCTGCGGATGAAACCGACCGGGTTATTGATCTCGTGGGCGACCCCGGCCGCCAGTTGGCCGACGGCGGCGAACTTGTCGGTGACGTAGAGCTGGCGCTGTTGGGCCTCGATCTGGGCCACCTGTTCCCGCACCCGTTGCTCAAGGGCCTGGGAGAGTGCCTTGTAGCGCGTCTCGGAAGCTTTGAGGGCCTCGTAGTCCGCATTCACCGCTTCGTTGTGGAAATCGGCGGCCAGGATGTAGCGGCTGCGGGCACTCAGGATCTGGCGAATCAGCGCGGCAGCGCTGCGCAGGCTGGCTGCCGGAACCCTGGCAGCCACGTAGCCGATGGGCTCAAGTTCCAGGACCAGGGGTTCCCGTTCGGCTCCCTCGGCCAGCCTGCCCCACAGTACGGCGCCCGCCGGGTCGAGAATGGCGAAATCCCCGCCCAGAAGGGTGGCCAGGGCCGCCCCGGCCTTTTCCTGCTCCTTGGCCGGCAGCAGTTCCCCCAGGACCCATTCCCGGTCGAAGGCGGCGCTCACGCCGCGCTCCCCATGATGCCGGCCACGAAGTCGGCTTCGGACAGGCCATGTTCCTCGCGGAGCCGGAATTCCCCGGCGAAGCGGCGATAGACGGCCGCGATCAGTTCCCGGAAGGTTTCCACCACCCCGGGGCCGGTGAGGGCCGAGGCAAAGGTCAGGGGCCAAGGCGCCGCGCTCCAGCGGGCGCGGATTTCCGCTTCGGAAACGATATTGGGCAGATCCCGTTTGTTGAATTCCACCACCAGGGGCAGGCGATCGAAATCGATGCCGACCCGGGCCGCGTTGTCGGCGAGATTCTGGAAGGACTCGCCGTTGTTCACCTCCTGCGTCTGCCGGGAGTCGGCCACGAAGACCACCCCATCGGCCCGGGACAACATGGCCTTGCGAGTCCCGTCATGCTTGACCTGGCCGGGTACGGTGAATAACCGGCAGCGAATGAGCAGGCCGGATTTCGCCCGAAACCCCAGGGGCAGGAGGTCGAAGAACAGGGTCCGGTCGTCGGCGGTTTCCAGCGTCATCATCTCGCCTTTCAACTCCGGTGCCAGAAGGTCGTGAAGGCGCAGCAGATTGGTCGTCTTGCCCGATAGCGCAGGGCCATAATAGACCAGCTTGAAGGTCAATCGCGAACCGGTATCGTCAAGTTCTGGCATCGTGAGTATCGCAGGAAGAGGATGGGGACTTTCTTGCGCAACTTCTCCAGTCACATCCTACACAGGCTTCAGTATTCGACCAAAGGTTCTTTTCTCGGGGAACGGGCAACAGCTATTGCCGCGTTCGCTATGATATTGTCGTATTGCAAGGATGTGTTTCTCACGATCGCACAATAGACATCAGGAGAGGAGGGGCCATGGAAGCCTTTGTCTGGGATAGCCGTTTTGTCACCGGGATCGAAACGGTCGATGCCCAACATAGGCACCTGGTCGACATCGTCAATCGGGTCGGTGACTTGCTCGTGAATGATTGCGGCGCCGATGGCGAAGCTTTGCAGGGCATTTTCAAGGAGCTGGCGGACTACGCCCACCATCATTTTTCCGACGAGGAACAGTTGATGAAGCAGGCGGGCGTGGATTCTCGGCATCTGCAGAACCATCTCGACAACCATCACCAGTTCGTCCAACAACTGCTGTCCATCTGGCGTGCGCGGAATGCCCTGAGCCAACCGGCCGAAACCGTCCATGGCTTTCTTTCCGCTTGGCTGACCTTCCATATTCTCGGCCAGGACCAGGCCATGGCGCGGCAGATCGTCCGGGTGAGTTCCGGCATGGCGCCGGTGTCCGCCTACGAGGCCGAAGAACGCAACGTCGATAGCGCCACCGGCGCCCTGCTCGGTGCGTTGCATCGCCTCTATCATGTGGTCTCACAGCAGAACGGGGACTTGGCAGAAGTAAACGCTCACTTGGAAGAAAAAGTGGCCGAACGCACCCAGGAACTCTCCCTCCTCTTGCAGAGGATGGAGGAAACCCAGCGGCAATTGCTGCAATCCGAAAAAATGGCCGCCATAGGCCAACTTGCCGCGGGGGTCGCCCATGAGATCAACAATCCGATCGGCTTTGTTCACTCCAACCTGATTTCCCTCAAGAAATACGTCCAGCAGTTGTTCTCGGTCATCGATGCCTATGAAAACAACTTGCCTGCCAGTGGCCCGCAAAAGGAAGCCTTGGACAAGGTCCGCCAGGCGGCCGATCTGGAATTCGTCAGGGAAGACCTGCCTGCCCTGCTGAAGGAATCCGAAGATGGCCTGGGGCGCGTCACGAAAATCGTCAGGGACCTCAAGGACTTTTCCCATGTGGACGAGGCGCAGTATCAGTTGGCCGATCTGAATGCGGGTATGGACAGCACCCTGAACGTGGTCTGGAACGAGTTGAAGTACAAGGCGGAGGTGATTCGTGAATACGGCGATATCCCTCAGGTCGAGTGCATGGCGGCCCAGATCAACCAGGTGTTCATGAACCTGCTGGTCAATGCCGCCCAGGCCATTCGGGAGCGGGGCACCATCACTGTCCGCTCCGGGCAGGATGGCGACCACGTCTGGATGGAGGTCCAGGATTCCGGCGCCGGCATGTCGCCCGAGGTGCAAGCCCGCATCTTCGAGCCGTTCTATACGACCAAGCCCGTCGGCAAGGGGACCGGCCTGGGCTTATCCCTTTCCTACGACATCATCGTCAAACGGCATGGCGGGCGTATCGATGTGGCCAGCGAACAGGGCAAGGGCTC
>DASRUX010000451.1:0-23927 GCA_035655235.1 Rhodocyclaceae bacterium
GGCCGACCAGTTCGTCGCCGCCTGGCGCGCCCACAACCCGGAAGGACTGGTGACCGTCCGCGACCTCGCCAAGGACCCGGTTCCCCATCTGGATGCAGAGCGCTTCATGGCCTTCCTGGCCAAGCCCGACGAGCGCACTCCCGGGCAGAAGGCCGTCGCCGATTTCTCCGACGCTCTGGTCGAGGAGGTCAAGGCCGCCAACGTCATCGTCCTGGGCGTGCCCATGTACAACTTCGGCATTCCTTCCACCTTGAAGGCCTATTTCGACCACATCGCCCGGGCCGGCGTCACCTTCCGCTACACCGCCACCGGTCCCGAGGGGCTGCTGAAGGGCAAGAAGGTCTATGTCTTCGCCGCCCGGGGCGGCATGTATGCCGGCACCCCGAAGGACAGCCAGACCGCCTATGTCCGGGACTTCCTGGGCTTCCTGGGTATCACCGACGTGGAATTCGTCTATGCCGAGGGCCTCAATATGGGCGAGGAGAGCAAGCAAACCGCCCTGTCCAACGCCAAGCAACGCCTGGAGGAGCTGGCTGCCTAAGCTTTCTTCCGGCCGATTCGAGGAGTTCACCATGACCATCCGTACCCTGCGCCAGATTGTCCGCTCCATCCCCACCTCCGACGGGGGCGGGGTGAAGCTGCGCCGCAGCCTCGGGCAGGCCCCGGGGGTGCGGCTCGACCCCTTCCTGATGCTGGACGAGTTTTCCTCCGAGAATGCCGACGACTACATCGCCGGCTTCCCGGATCATCCCCACCGGGGCTTCGAGACGGTGACCTACATGCTGGACGGCCACATGCTCCACGAGGACCACCTGGGCCACCGGGGCGACCTGCGGGCCGGCGGCGCCCAGTGGATGACCGCCGGCCGGGGCATCATCCATTCCGAAATGCCCCAGCAGGAAAGCGGCCGCATGCGGGGTTTCCAGCTCTGGGTCAATCTGCCTGCCAAGGAAAAGATGAAGCCCGCCGCTTACCGGGACATCCAGCCGGAGGAAATCCCCGAGGCCCAACTGCCCGGGGGCGGCCTGGCGAGGGTCGTGGCCGGGACGGTGCAGGTGGATGGCCGGGCGGTGCCCGGCCCGATCCGGGGGCTGACCACCGACCCCCTGTACCTGGATGTGCGCCTGCCGGCCGGCGGCCGTTTCACCCAGCCGGTGGCGGCGGACCACAATGTCTTCGTCTATCCCTACGAGGGCTCGGTCCTGGTGGGGCCGGCGGAGGAACAGCATCCCCTGGCGTCCCAGATGGCGGGCGTCCTTGGGGAGGGGGACACCGTGGAGGTCACCGCCGGTGACGACGGTGCCGCCTTCCTGGTCCTCGCCGCCAAGCCCCTGGGGGAGCCGGTAGTCCAGTACGGCCCCTTCGTCATGAACAGCCGGGAAGAGATCGAGCAGGCCATTCAGGACTACCAGTCCGGCCGCCTGGCTTGATTCCCTATCGGGCGGACGCCTGCAGGCGCTCCGCCCGCTCCCGCAGGGAAAGGGAATAGGACAAGGGCAGGGTGACCGGCGCCCGGCCCGGGTTGGCCCCGGAGATGGCCTCCAGGTCGTGGGCCACGTACATCTTTTCCAGGAAAGGCCGCTCCGGGAAGGGGCGGTTCATCCTGACCCCGTGCCAGTGGTCGATCTTGACCCCATCGTTGTGCTGGTTGAATTCGTCGATGGCCAGCAACTCGCCGGCAAAGCGGTGGTTGAACAGGAACTCGATGTCGTCGAAGTAGAGGGGCACGTTCCACAGCATGCGCTTGTCCGGCAGGGAGAAAATCTGCAGGGCGTCCCGGGTGGAGGAATAGAGGTCCAGGTCGAAGGACACGAATCCCACCGGGGCCGGTTGGTATTGCCGGTAGAAGTCTTTGATGGTGTCCCGGACGTTGCCCAGGATCAGGATGGTCCGCGAGGTCAGGCGGGCTCGCAGGGCGGCCTCGTCCATGGGGTAGTCGCCGGGCTGCCAGGCGTCGGGATGGTCCCGGTAATCGCCGATGAAGGCCGGCAGGCCCTGGGCGCCGGCATCGAAGCCGTAGACCTGGATGCGGATTCCCGTTTCCCGCTCCACCGCCTCCGCCTCCTCCTGGAGAGCCACCAGACCCTCGCCGCCGGCCACGCCGAATTCGATGACCGAAATCGCCGGCACCTTCTGCTTGATGGCCTGCTCGGCCGCCGTCAGCACCCCCAGCAGGTAGGCGGGGCGCTTGGAAACCTCCCACAGGGCCCGGGTATGCACTGAAACCTTGAGCCGTTTCAGCAGGGCCCGGACGACGATGCGGAAGGGCGGCTCCATGGCGAGGCGGAGCGGAATCCATCCGTTTTCAGAATCCATGGCATGTTTCCAAAAATCTAAGGTCGGCCCGACAGTCTAAGAAGCCATGATGCTTTGTCTGTAGGCAGGACGCGGTAAGCGGCGTTGTTTACGCCCGCGTTTTGGGCTACCGTAAAGCCGGCATCGACAGGAGGAAGCCATGTTGATCAAGCGTCCCGCAGACATTCACCCCTCGGAAATCACCCCGGAGGCCATCTACCGCGCCCGCCGCCAGTTCGTCGGTTCCGCCATGGCCGTGGCCGGGCTGGCGGGCCTGGGCCTGTCGCCCTTCGCCGTCGTGGCGGAAGGTAAGCTCCCCGGCCTGCGCCCCGGTCCCTTCGGCACCGACGAGGCCAAGACGCCTTTGAAGGACGTGACCAGCTACAACAATTTCTACGAATTCGGCACCGACAAGTCCGACCCCGCCCGCAACGCCGGCAGCCTGCGCACCCGGCCGTGGACCGTGGCGGTGGATGGTCTGGTGAAGAAGCCCGGCACCTACGACATCGACACTCTCCTGAAGCTCGCTCCCCTGGAGGAGCGGGTCTATCGCCTGCGTTGCGTGGAGGGCTGGTCCATGGTCATTCCCTGGGCCGGCTATCCCCTGAACGAACTGATCAAGCGCGTCGAACCGCTGGGCAGCGCCAAATTCGTGGAATTCACCACCCTCCACGACCCGGCCCAGATGCCCGGCCAGCGTTCCGGGGTGCTGGACTGGCCCTACGTGGAAGGCCTGCGCCTGGACGAGGCCCAGCATCCCCTGGCCCTGTTGGCCTTCGGCCTCTACGGCGACGTGCTGCCCAACCAGAACGGAGCCCCGGTGCGTCTCGTGGTGCCTTGGAAATACGGCTTCAAGAGCGCCAAGTCCATCGTCCGCATCCGTTTTGTCGAAAAGGAGCCGGTCACCACCTGGATGAAGGCCGGACCCCGGGAATACGGCTTCTATTCCAACGTGAATCCCGAGGTGGACCACCCCCGCTGGAGCCAGGGCCGGGAGCGGCGCATCGGGGAATTCTTCAAGCGCAAGACCCTGATGTTCAACGGCTACGGCGACCAGGTGGCCCAGCTCTACACCGGCATGGACCTGAGGAAGAATTTCTGATGGCGGCCGTGCCCAGCCCCCGGCAGCTGGCCGGCATCAAGGCGGCCCTGTTCGCAGCCTGCCTGCTGCCCCTGGCCTTCCTGATCTACGGGATTGTCACTGACACCCTAGGCGCCAATCCCATCGAGGCCCTGACCCGGGGCCTGGGGGACTGGACCCTGCGCTTCCTGCTCCTCACCCTGTTAATCACGCCCCTGCGGCGCCTCACCCGCCGCCCTTGGCTCATCCAGTTGCGCCGCATGCTGGGCCTCTACGCCTTCTTCTACGCCGTACTGCACATGACCAGCTATGTCTGGCTGGACCAGTTCTTCGACTGGGGCGAGATCGCCAAGGACGTGGTCAAGCGACCCTTCATCACGGCGGGCTTCACCGCCTTCCTGCTCCTCATCCCCCTGGCCGCCACCTCCACCAACGCCATGGTCCGCCGCCTGGGGGGCAAGCGCTGGCGCAGCCTGCACCGGGCCGTGTACGCCATCGCCATCCTGGGGGTGCTGCACTACTGGTGGCTGGTGAAGAAGGACATCACCCAGCCGGCCATTTACGCGATCCTCCTGGCGGTGCTCCTGGGGATGCGGGTCTTCTGGCGCCTGCAGGAGACGCGGCGGGGAACGCCCGCCGTCCGGCTCCAGTCCTAGGGCGAAGGTTCCCCCCAGCCCCGTCGGGCATGGGCATTGCAACCTTGGCTGCGTTTTTGCACGGCAACCAGGAGCAAGCCATGAGAGCCCTTTGTTGGCACGGTAAGAAAGACATCCGCTGCGACACGGTGCCCGATCCCCAGATCGAAGAGCCCCGCGACGCCATCATCAAGGTCAGCAGCTGCGCCATCTGCGGCTCGGACCTCCACCTGTTCGACGGCTTCATGCCAGGCATGGAGCACGGGGATATCCTCGGCCACGAATTCATGGGCGAGGTGGTGGAAGTCGGGGCCGAAAACAGGAAGCTGAAAGTCGGCGACCGGGTGGTGGTGCCCTTCACCATCGTCTGTGGCGAGTGCGACCAGTGCCGGCGGGGCAACTACTCGGTGTGCGAGCGCACCAACCGCAACAAGGACATCGCCGACAAGGTGTTCGGCCACAGCACGGCCGGCCTCTACGGCTACACCCACCTCACCGGCGGCTATGCCGGGGGCCAGGCGGAGTATGTGCGGGTGCCCTTTGCCGACTTCGGGCCGGTGAAGATTCCGGACGGCCTCACCGACGAGCAGGTGCTCTTCCTCGGGGACATCTTCCCCACCGGCTGGCAGGCGGCGGTCCAGTGCGACATCCAGCCCACCGACACGGTGGCCATCTGGGGGGCGGGGCCGGTGGGCCAGTTCGCCGCCCGCAGCGCGCTGTTGCTGGGGGCGAAGCAGGTAATCGTCATCGACCGCCTGCCGGAACGCCTGGCCATGGCGGAAGCCGGGGGCGCCATTCCCATCAATTTCGAGGAGGAGAGCGTCCTCGAACGGTTGGGCGAACTCACCGGCGGCAAGGGGCCGGAGAAGTGCATCGACTCGGTGGGCATGGAGGCCCACGCCACCCGCTCCATCGACTCCGTGTACGACCGGGCCAAGCAGGCCATGATGCTGGAGAGCGACCGGCCCCATGTGCTGCGGGAGATGATCTACGTCTGCCGGCCGGCGGGCACCCTGTCCATCCCCGGCGTCTACGGCGGCCTGGCCGACAAGATTCCCTTCGGCGCCATCATGAACAAGGGCCTTACCGTCCGCACCGGCCAGACCCATGTGAACCGCTGGACCGACGACCTCCTGCGCCGCATCCAGGAAGGCCAGATCGATCCCTCCTTCGTGATCACCCACACCGTCGGCCTGGAGGACGGGCCGGAGATGTACAAGACCTTCCGGGACAAGGTGGACGGCTGCATCAAGGTGGTCATGAAGCCCCATCAAGGAGTGCACTGACATGGATATGCAACCCACTTCCGCCGGAACATCCCTCCACGCCGCCCGCCAGAGCCGCTCGGCCCACGGTTTCGCCAAGGGGCTGGGCTGGTTCAGCCTCGGCATCGGCCTGGCCGAACTCCTGGCGCCCAAAGCCATGGCCCGGGCCATCGGCCTGGAGGGCCGGGAAGACGTGATCCGGGCCTATGGCCTGCGGGAAATCGCCGCCGGCATCGGCATCCTCAATTCCGACCATCCGGCCCCCTGGCTCTGGGCCCGGGCCGGGGGCGACGCCCTGGACCTGGCCACCCTGGGGGTGCAGGTGCCGAAGAGCAACGGCAGCCTGGAGATGGTCAGCGCCGCCATGGCCGCCGTCGCCGGGGTGGCGGTCCTCGACGTGGCCTGCGCCCGCGCCCTCAGCCAGGAAGACGAGCGGCGCCAAGCCCATGTGGACGACTACCGGCAGCGTAGCGGTTTTCCCAAGCCGCCGGACCAGATGCGCGGCGCCGCCCGTTCCGATTTCCAGATGCCCGCCGACATGCAGGCGCCCGAGGCCCTGCGGCCCTTCGGAACGGAAGGCGGCCCGGGCTGAGCCGATGGGAAGGAAGACCTATGGCCGAACCAACTCCTAGGGCCGCCGGCAAGCCGCGGGCGGGCAAAGGCCGGGGCAGGGCGCCGATTCCGGAGAATCGCAGCGCCGCCGATCCCGGCACCGGCGTACCCTCCTACACCCAGCCCCTGACCACGGGGGAGGGGACCGGTTACGCCACCAAGCGCATCGCCCCGAAAATCGGGCCGGTGTTGCGCACGGCGGAGATCGACCGGCTGCTCCACGCCTGGATCGGGCGCCTGACCGGCGGCGTGGCGCCCACGGCCCTGGGGCTCGCCTATTTCGACTGGGCGGCCCACCTGGTCACCCAGCCGGGCAAGCAGCAGGACCTGGCCCATAATGCGGCGGAAAAGATGGCGCATCTCGTCAAGTTCGCCGCCAACTGCGCCCTCCGCCCCGAGCACGACGGCTGCGCCGAATTGCGGGAGAGCGACACCCGCTTCCGTGCCGAAGGCTGGAAGCACTGGCCCTTCAATGTCTATGCCGAGGCTTTCCTGCTGGGCGAGCAGTGGTGGCAGCAGGCCGCCAGCACCGTGCAGGGGGTGAGCCAGCATCACCGGGACCTGCTGGCTTTCATCACCCGGCAGATGACCGACACCGTCTCACCTTCCAATTTCCTGTGGACCAATCCGGAAGTGCTGAAGACCACCCTGAACCAGGGGGGCACGAACCTGGTGCAGGGAGCGGTCAATGCCCTGGAGGACGGCATGCGCGCCCTGTCCAAGGGCAGGCCCGTCGGGGCGGAGCAGTACCTGCCGGGCGAAACCGTGGCCGTCACCCCGGGCAAGGTGGTGTACCGCAACCGCCTGATGGAGCTGATCCAGTACGCGCCCCAGACTCCGGACGTTTACGCGGAGCCCCTGCTCATCGTGCCGGCCTGGATCATGAAGTACTACATCCTGGACCTTTCCCCCCACAACTCCCTGGTGCGCTACCTGGTGGAGCGGGGGCATACCGTCTTCATCATCTCGTGGATCAATCCGGGCAAGGACGAGAGCGAGTTCGGCATGGACGACTACCGCCGCATGGGCGTCATGGAGGCCCTGGACGTGGTGAATGCCGTGGTGCCGGGGCGGAAGGTCCATGCAGTGGGTTACTGCCTGGGGGGAACCCTGCTTTCCCTGGCGGCGGCCACCATGGCCCGGGACAACGACGATCGCCTGGCCACCATGAGCCTCCTGGCCGCCCAGACGGACTTCGAAGAGGCGGGAGAACTGCTGCTCTTCATCGACGAGGCCCAGCTCAGCTTCCTGGAAAACATCATGTCCCGGCAGGGCTACCTGGACAAGAACCAGCTCTCCGCCGCCTTCAACCTGCTGCGCTCCAAAGACCTCATCTGGTCCCGGGTGATCGACGAGTACCTGGAAGGGGAACGCCAGCCCATGTTCGACCTCATGGCCTGGAGCGCCGATTCCACCCGCCTGCCTTTCCGCATGCACTCGGAGTACCTGCGCAGCCTGTTCATGAACAACGACCTGTCAGGCGGGCGCTACGTGGTGGATGGGGAGGGCATCGCCCTGACCGACATCCGGGCGCCCATCTTCGCCGTCGGCACCGAAAAGGACCACATCGCCCCCTGGCGCTCGGTGTACAAGATCCACCTCTACACCGATACCGATGTCACCTTCGTCCTCACCACCGGCGGCCACAATGCCGGCATCGTCAGCGAGCCGGGCAGGGCGCGGCGCAGCTACCAGATGACCTACCACGACGCCAACCACCGCTATCTCCATGCCGGCGAGTGGCAAGCCACCGCACCGCGCCACGAGGGATCCTGGTGGCCGGCCTGGGAGAAGTGGCTGGCCAAGCATTCCACCGAACGGGTTCCGCCGCCGTCCATGGGGGCGCCCGGGAAGGGCATCGTTCCCCTGGAGGATGCGCCGGGGCGCTACGTCCACCGGGACTGAACCGGTCCCTTCTCCGCCCCGGCAGGCGCGATTCCTGCTACCATCCGGCATGTCAAGATGATTCTGATCAGTGGGCTGATAGCGAACAACGACGAAGATGAATCAACTGTTACACCTCGCCTGGGCGCGACTTGCCGGCCTGATGCCCGGCGAGGTTCATCCGTCGGAACTCATGTGGCTGGTTTCCCCCCATAGCCATTTCCCGCTCCTCAGCCGCCGCCGGGCCTCCATGGTCGTCAACCGGGTCCGGCTCATCGCCTTCCTGTTCGCGGTGCTCACTCCTTTGTGGAGCGTCGTCGACTACATCGTCTTCCCGTTTCCCCTGTGGTTTTCCCTGG
This sequence comes from Rhodocyclaceae bacterium, assembly GCA_035655235.1. Lineage (GTDB taxonomy): Bacteria > Pseudomonadota > Gammaproteobacteria > Burkholderiales > Rhodocyclaceae > JAGTRP01. The sequence goes on from DASRUX010000451.1 coordinate 8,132, forward strand.
CGGCCATGCGCCTCCTGGTCAGCGCCGCCTTCGCCCTCCTGGTGATGTACGCCCGGCCCTCGGGAAACCTGTCCACGGCCTACCGGGCCATGCTGGTGCTGTTCGCCATCCCCACACTGTTTTTCGTGGCTTCCCATGAAATCCTGGCGTCCTACCAGCTCACCGGCATTTCCGCCGCCATCGGGTCGGGCTATGCCTTCCTGCCCTTCGTCCTGCTGGCGGGCCTCTCCATCTTCCCCCTGACCCTGGTGGAAAACATCCTGGTCGCCAGCCCCATGCTGCTCGCCCAGGCCATGCCCAGCCTGCTCCACTGGGATACCCTGGACTGGGCGCCCTTCGCCGGCGCCTTCTGGCTCCTGGCCCTGATTACCGCCGTCTCCACCCTGGCGGGTCTCTCCCAGCTGACCTTCATGATCGCCATCGTCCAGCAGGCCATCCGCGATCCCATCACCGGCGCCTATTCCCGCCGCTGCGGGCAGGAGGCCCTGGAACTCCAGTTCTCCCTGGCCGAGCGGAACGATTCGCCCCTGGCGGTGGCCTTCCTGGACCTGGACCATTTCAAGAGCATCAACGACAACTACGGCCACGATGCCGGCGACCGGGTGCTCATGAACATGGCCAGTTGGATCATGTCCGGCATGCGGCGCGGCGACGTGCTCGTCCGCTGGGGCGGGGAGGAATTCCTCGTGGTCATGCCCAACACCGACCTGGACCAGGCCAGCCAGGCCATCGACCGCATCCGCCAGGAAGGGCTGGGGCTGCGTCCCGATGGGGTGACGCCCCTGACCGCCTCCATCGGCATCGCTGAATGGCGGGCCGACGGCGTGCGGGACTGGAAGGATGTGGTGGAAATCGCGGACCAGCGCATGTATCTGGCCAAGGCCGCCGGGCGGGACCGGGTGGTGACCGTCGGCCATGTCGGCCACGGCGCGCTGGCTGAGGCCTAGGCGGGAAACTGAGGCGGGGAAGCGCGGCGCGCCGCCCCGACAGGGAATCGGGTGTCGGCGGCACGGGCCAGGAGAGAGGCTATGCTATCCCCAGGGGGCGTGGCAAGGTGTGACGCCGACGGGCCAGACTTTAGGGCTTGATGCCTTTCGGATAAATACGGGCGGCCACGTACAGGTTTGCCCTTACGGAATCCTTCATTCATCGGCCTTTCCAGAGAGCGGCGGCTCCCATCGGCGGCAACTTTTGTCCCCGGAACGGATCGCAGGCTACGAAGGAGGGTGTCCGATGGGCAGAATGACGGCGGTCCTCTGCATGGCGGCGGGCCTGGGCCTATCCGGTTGCGGTTACAACACCATGCAGGCCAAGGATGAGCAGGTGAAGGCCGGGTGGTCCGAGGTGGTGAACCAGTATCAGCGGCGGGCCGACCTGGTTCCCAATCTGGTCAACACGGTCAAGGGCTACGCTTCCCATGAGCGGGAGGTGCTCACCCAGGTGACCGAGGCCCGGGCCCGGGTCGGTTCCATCCAGGCCAGCCCGGCGTTGCTTAACGATCCCCAGGCCTTCGCCCGCTTCCAGGCGGCCCAGGGAGAGCTCACCGGCGCCCTGTCCCGGCTCCTGGTGGTGTCGGAAAACTATCCCCAACTCAAGGCCGATGCGGCTTTCCGCGATCTGCAGGCCCAGTTGGAAGGGACCGAGAACCGCATCACCGTCGCCCGCAACCGCTACATCCAGGCGGTCCAGGACTACAACGTGACGGTGCGGACCTTTCCCAACAACCTGACGGCCAAGATGTTCGGCTACGAGCCCAAGCCTAATTTCACGGTCGAGAACGAGCGGTCCATCTCCACCGCACCCCGGGTGGATTTCGGCAGCCCGCCGCCGGCCGCGCCGACCCCGGCCCGATGAGCGATGACCAAGCCCGGCAAGGCTCCGCTGCTGATCCTGCTGTGGCTATGCTGGTCCTGCCTGGCCTGGGCGGCCCAGGCCATTCCGCCCCTTACTGCCCGGGTCATGGACCGCACGGGAACGCTGCCCCCGGACCAGGTCGCCAGCCTGGAGCGGACCCTGGAATCCTTCGAAACCCGCACCGGCATCCAGTTCGCCGTGCTCCTGGTGCCGACCACCGGGGAGGAGCCCATCGAGCAGTACGCCCTGAGGGCGGCGGAACAGTGGAAGCTGGGCCGCAAGGGCGTGGACGACGGGGCGCTGCTGGTGGTGGCCAAGGACGACCGGGCCATGCGCATCGAAGTGGGCTACGGCCTTGAGGGGGCCCTCAACGACGCCACCTGCAAGCGCATCATCAGCGAGATCATGGCGCCCCGCTTCCGGGCCGGGGATTTCTACGGCGGCATCAGCGACGGCCTCAACCGCATGATGCGGGTGGCGGAGGGGGAGCCCCTGCCGCCGCCGGCCCGCCAGGTTGGCTCCCGGGATGGGAGTGGAGGATTGGCGCAGAACCTGCCCTTCATCATCGTGGTGGCCCTGGTGGCGGGCGGCATCCTGCGGGCCGCTCTTGGCCGCCTCCTGGGCGCCGCCGCCACCGGCGGCCTGGCAGGCATCCTGGCCTGGTGGATGGCGGGCGCCCTGTCCCTGGCATTGTTGGCCGCCCTGGCGGGCTTTGTCGTCACCCTGTTTTCCGGATTCGGCTATCGGGGCGGCTGGCCAGGCGGGGGATGGGGGAGCGGCGGCTTTGGCTCCGGGGGCTTCGGGCGGGGAGACGGTTTTCGGGGCGGAGGGGGCGGCTTTGGCGGAGGTGGGGCGTCGGGGCGGTGGTGATCTGCGAAATCGCAGAATTGTCACGTCCGGGCGTCCATAGGCCTAAAGCTCTAGCCGGTTGGGCCGTTAGATAATCTGTGAGCAATACCAAGGAAAACACCATGGCTAGGCCCATCCAACTAGTCTGGGACAACCCCCACCCCCAACCGCATCTCAAGCTGGACCTCAAGATGCTCCGTGTGCTGGCGGACCTGCTGACCGGTTCCATCCGTTCCGGTCACATCGAAGGCGCCAAGCGCATCGCCTCCCTCCACCACCTGTCGCCCCTGGCCCTGTCGGTGATCGCCACCCGAATGTTCCGGGCCGGCATCAGCGAGGACCAGATCCTTCAGGTTGTCTGAACCGGGCTACTGATCGTCCTTGAGGCTGTAATCCACCGCCAGGTCGATGGAGAACGTCCGGCCCCGTAGCGACTCCGGCACCGGCGTATGGCTGGCCGCCAGGCGCATCATCTCCAGGGCGGCTTGGTCGAGGATCGGGAAGCCGCTGCTGCCGATCACCGTCAGCCCCGCGGGCGTGCCTACCTCCGAAATGGTCAACCGCAGGGGAACCCGGCCTTCCCATCCGGCTTCCCGGGCAGTCGCCGGATAACGCTTGAAGCGGGCCGCCATGCGGCCGAGGGCCATGTGGTATTGGCGCAATCCATTCGCATCCACCGTCGGCCGGGGCGCCTGGGCGGCGGAGGTTTCCGGCGCCGTTACCGCAGCGGCCGGGGCGCTGGGCGCTGCGGCAGCTGCGGTTGCCTCGGCCGGCGCCGCCGATACCGCGGGCGCCGATGCCGCCGGGGAGGGGGCAACCGTCTTTTCGTACATCCGTTCGGGCGGAACCGGCAGAGGGGGGCGTACCGGCGGCGCCACCGTCCGCTCCCGCACCGGCGTTTCGGGGGCCGCCGATACCGGGGCCGGGATCGGCGTCGGCTGGCGCAGGCTGGCCTGTAGCGGGGCGCCGCTCAAGGTCGCCGGCGGATTCCAGGCTGGCGACAAGGCCAGGCCGTGGGCCGCCAGGGAGGCGGCAACGGCCCAGCCGAGGCGGCGATCCAGCCGGGTGTCCATGGCGGCGACGGCTGCCCTGTTACTTGGCGACGGTGACGCTGTTGGCGAAGACGATCTGGTCGAAGGTCCGGCCCAGGGACTTGGCGGTGAAATTGCGCATCACCATGTCCCCGTCCCAGCTCACCTTGTCGCCGGCCTTGACGGCGGTTTCGGGGGCGGCGATCCACAGGCTGGAGTCACCCTGGTTCACTTCCAGGTAGGTATAGCCGCCGGCGTTGGCGACGCTCTTCACTACGCCTTGCCGGGCTCCAGGGGCCGGGGCGGCAGCGTGTCCGGCCGAGGCGCCGGAGGGGGGGGCAGGATGGGCCGCAGGCATGTTGCCGTGGGGAGCCACCTGGACGGTGGAGCCGCCCTGGGGACCCCAGTTATCCACGAACAGGATCTGCTCGAAGGTGCGATTGAGGCTCTTGGAGGTGAAATTGTTCATGACCGCATAGTTGCCCCACTGGACGGTATCCCCCGCCTTGATCTGGATGGGGCCGCCGGCGATCCACAACTTCTTGCCTTCGGCCTCCACCTCGGCATAGGTATAGGAGCCGGCCTGGAGCACCTGCAGCACTTTCCCGGAATTGGGAGCGGAAGCGGATAGGGTTGGCGGGGTGGCGGGGGCAGCCGATGCCGGGGCGGTGGCGTTGGCGGCGGCTGGTGCCGCGGTGGCGGGAGCCTCTTGCTTCTTGGAACAGGCGGACAGGCCGATGGCGGCGGCCAGGACAACAAACAGCAGGCGGTTCAAGGTCTTTCTCCAAAAGAGGCCGGTTGGGGGCGGCCGGAAGGAAAAAATGGTAGCACGATCCATGCCGCGCCCTGGGGCGGTGGGGAGAGCGCCAAGGGCAACTGGTCAGGTCATGGGCTTTCGGATGCAGCCGCCTCGGCCGGCCGGGGTTCGGCCGGGTGCCGGTGCAGCCGGCCACTCACCCGCTGCACTACATCATCGACGTAGGTGAACAACACCGGGATGACCAGCAGGCTCAGGAAGGTCGAGGTGATCAGGCCGCCGATGACCACGATGGCCATGGGGGCGCGGAAGCTCGGGTCCACCCCGATGCCCAGGGCGATGGGCATCATGCCGGCGCCCATGGCGATGGTGGTCATGACGATGGGCCGGGCACGCTTGGCGGCGGCGTCCAGCAGCGCCTCCCAGCGGGACAGGCCGTGGTCCCGGCGGGCCATGATGACGTAGTCGATGAGCAGGATGGAGTTCTTGGTGGCGATGCCCATGAGCATGATCAGGCCGATCATCGACGGCATGGACAGGGCGGTACGGGTCACGAACAGCGCCAGGAAGGCGCCGGGCACCGACAGCACCAGGGCGGCCAGGATGGTGGCCGGCTGGACGAAATCCCGGAAGAGGAGCACCAGGACGATGTAGATGCAGAGCACCCCGGTGGCCATGGCGAGGCCAAAGCTCTCGAACAGCTCGTTCATGGATTCCGCGTCGCCGACGCTGGTCTGGATCACTCCCGGTGGCAGGTCGCTCAGGCTGGGCAGGGCCTTGGCCTCTTTTTCCACTTCGCCCAGGGGCACGCCGTTCAGCTCGATCTCGAAATTGACGTTGCGCAGACGGTCGTAGCGGTCGATTTCCGTCGGGCCGCTTTCGATGGACAGGCTCGCCACGTTGGAGAGGGGCACCGGACCCTTGGCGCCGGGCACCGGTAGGCGGGAGAGGAGTTCCAGGTCGCGGCGGGATTCATCCGGCAAGCGGACGACCACCGGCACCTGGCGCTGGCTCAGATTCAGCTTGGCCAGACCCTGGTCGTAGTCGCCGGCAGTGGCGACCCGCAGGGTGTCGGCGATGGCCGCCGTGGTCACCCCCAGGTCGGCGGCCCGGGCGGCGTCGGGGCGGATGATCAGTTCCGGCCGCACCAGGGTGGCGGTGGAAGTGACATTGCCGATGCCGGGGATGGTGCGCAGTTCCCGTTCCACCTTGGTGGCATGCTCCGCCAGGACGCGGCCGTCCTCGCCGGCCAGGACGATGACGTGCTTCTCGTTGGAGCCCCCCAGGCCGACCTTGACCCGGGCGCCGGGCAGCACCGACAGCCGCTCCCGCAGGTCCCGTTCGATGGCCTGCTTGGAAATGTCCCGCTGGGTGCGGTGGGTCATGTTGATGGTCAGGGTCGCCTTGCGGACCTCGGCGATGCCCCGGGGCGCAAAGGGGTCCGACCCGGTGGCGCCGCCGCCGATGGCGGTATAGACCAGCTTGACGTGGGGATTGCCCTGCACGATTTCCCGGGCCCGTTCGGCCAGGGCGTAGGTTTCCCGGAAGGTGCTGCCCGGCGGCAAGGTCAGGGCGACCTGGGTCTGGGAGAGGTCATCCGGCGGAATGAAGCCGGTTGGCAGGAGCGGCACCAGGGCGAAGGAGCCGAAGAAGAAGAGGGCGGCACCGGCCACGGTGAGGATTCGGTGCTTGAGGCACCAGCGGGCCCAGCCCAGGTAGATGGTCATCCAGCGGGGCTGGTGGGCCGGGTGGGCGCGGGGCTTCAGGATGTAGGCCGCCATCATGGGGGTGAGGAGGCGTGCCACCACCAGGGAGAAGAAGACGGCGATGGCCGCAGTCCACCCGAATTGCACGAAGAACTTGCCGGCGATGCCGCCCATGAAGGCGGTGGGCAGGAAGACGGCGATCAGGGTGAAGGTGGTGGCGATCACCGCCAGGCCGATCTCGTCCGCCGCTTCCATGGCCGCCTGGTAGGGCGTCTTGCCCTGGGCCAGGTGGCGCATGATGTTCTCGATCTCGACGATGGCGTCGTCCACCAGGATGCCCACCACCAGGGAGAGGGAAAGCAGCGTCACCACATTGATCGAGAAGCCGAACCAGTACATGGCCGCGAAGGCGGGCAGGACCGAGAGGGGCAGGGCGGTGGCGGCGACGATGGTGGCCCGCCAGTCGCGAAGGAAGAACCACACCACGATCACCGCCAGGATGGCGCCCTCGTACATCAGGGTCATGGAGCCCTGGTAGTTCTCCACCACCGGATCGACGAAATTGAAGGCCTCGGTGATGGCGATGTCCGGGTGGGCGGCCTTGAGCTTTTCCAGGGCGGTGCGCACGCCGTTGGTGACTTCCACCTCCCCGGCGCCCCGGGAGCGGACGATCTCGAAGCCCACCACCGGCTTGCCGTTCAGGAGCGCCGCGGAACGCTGTTCCTCGACGGTGTCGGAAACCGTGGCCACCTGGTCCAGGCGGATGCGGCGACCGTCGGAAAGGCTGATTTCCATGGCCGCCAGTTCCTCGGCGGTGCGGACGGTGGCGATGGTGCGCACCGACTGCTCGGCGCCTCCCACGTCGGCCCGGCCGCCGGAGGCCTCCTGCTGGACTTGGCGGAGCTGCCGGGAAATGTCGGCGGCGGTGGCGTTCAGGGCCAGGAGCCGGGCCGGATCGACCTCCACCCGCACTTCCCGGGTCGAGCCGCCCACCCGGGAAACGGAGCCCACGCCCCGTACCGCCAGGAGGGAGCGGGCCACCTGGTTATCCACGAACCAGGACAGGGCCTCGTCATCCATGCGGTCGGAGGCGACGGTGTAGGTCAGGATGGGGGCGCCGGCCACATCCATCTTGGCCACCACCGGGTCGTCCAGGTCGGCGGGCAGGTCGGAGCGGATGCGGGAGATGGCGTCCCGCACGTCGTCCACCGCCTCCTGGGTCGGTTTCTCCAGGCGGAATTCGATGGTGACGGTGGTGAGACCATCCTGGATTTTTGTGTAGATATGCTTGACCCCCTGGATGGAGGCCACCGAGTTCTCGATCTTGCGGGCGACGTCGGTTTCCAGCTGCCCCGGCGCCGCCCCGGGCAGGCCGGCGGTGACGATGACCATGGGCAGGTCGATATCCGGGAAATTCTGGATCTTCATGGAGCGGAAGCCCACCAGACCCAGGATGGTGAGCAGGATGAAGAGCAGCACCCCGGGGATGGGGTTTCTGATGGACCAGGCGGAGACGTTGATGGCCATGGTTACTTCGCCGGGGCCGGGCTATCCACCACCTTCACCGTGTCGCCGTCCGCCAGGAAGGCGCCGCCGGCGGCCACCACCTTGGCGTTGGGCTCCAGTCCGCCGGTGATTTCGATGCGCTCGGCGGAACGCCGGCCGACCGCCACTTTGGTGAGGACGACCTTGGCGTCCTGGCCGATGCGCAGGACGTAGCTGAAGCCTTCCCGCAGGACCACGGCGCTCTGGGGCAGGGTGAGGGCGTTGGCGGAGCCCAGCTCGAATTCGCCCCGGGCGAACATGCCGGCCTTGGCGGCGCCGGGGTCGGGCAGGTCGACGTAGACCAGGCCATTGCGGGTCTGGGGATCGACGGTGGGGGCGACCATGCGCACCGTGCCCTTGACGGCGCTGCCGCCGGCGGGGGTGACCGTGACCGTGACGCCGGGCTTCAACTTGGCCAAGTCGGCGGCGGGCACCTCGGCCCGCCACTCCAGGCGGCCCTGGCGGATGAGGCGGAAGAGTTCCTGGCCGGCGGGCAGCACGGCGCCCACGGTGGCGCTGCGGGCGGAAATGACGCCGCTGTCCGGGGCGAGGACCCGGGTCTGGTCGACCCGCAGCTGCTTGTTCTGGAGCACTGCCTTCTGGGCGTCGAGCCGGGCTTGGGCGGCGGCTTCGGCGGTGACGGCTTCGGTGACCTTCTGGGGGCTGATGAAGCCCTTGGCTTCCAGTTCCCGGGCTCGCCGGGCGTTGGCGACGGCTTCCGCCAGGGAGGCGTTGGCCTGGGCGAGGGCGGCCCGGGCCTCCATGAAGTCGGCCTGGACGATGGCGGGGGCGAAGGTGGCGAGCACCTGGCCCTTCTTCACCACGTCCCCCACATTCACCCTCACGTCGGACAGGCGCAGGCCGTTGGCCTCGGTGCCGATGCTGGCCTCCTGCCAGGCGGCGATGTTGCCGTTGGCAGTGATGCGCAGGGGCAGGGAAGCTGCCTGGGGGGCGATGGCCTGGACGGAGAGGGCGGGCTTGACCGGCGCCGCCGGCTTGTCGTCGGCGGCCTGGGCGCCGAAGGCGGCGGCCAGGGCCAGGGAAAGGAGAAGACGGTTCATGAAAAAGGCATGACGGTGTCGGCAACCGCCCATTATAGGGCCGACCGGGGGTGGCGGTCTGCGGGCGCCGCGGGAATGCGTGGCACTATAATCGGCGCCTGCCGATCTGAAGCCGGTGCCGCATCCGACGGAAACTTGGCGGCCGGAACGGGCTCTTATCCAGTTCAAGTCGCTTCATGCCCCTGTAAAGGATTCCGGATGTCGTTTTTCCTCTTCTCCGCTTCATGGCGCAAGTCTTCAAGACTGGCGGCGCTGGCCGTCGGCTTGGCGATCCTGGCCGGCATCGCGGCGGCCGAATCCGCCGCCGACGCCGTGACATCGACCCAGGAGGCTGCCGTCGACAACGAGCAACTGGAGAAGGCCTTGCAGAGCCTCAACTGGGATCAGTTCAAGGCGGTGGTTGAGGCGATTCCCAAGCTCAAGGCGGACGTGGATGCCTACGGCCCCCTGGGCTGGCAGTACGTTCAGGCCAATTACCGCAATTACCCCTGGCGGAAGAGTATTCGCAAGCTCCAGGAGCCCCAGAAGAAGCGGCTGGCGGAGCTGATCGGCGTGGTCCGGGAAGGCCGGCCCATCAATTAGCCGTGCTCGACACGATCATGTACTACCAGCATGTGGTCGGTCTGCGGGGGCTCCTGTCCGCCGCCCGGGGCAAGGCGGCGAAAACGCCCAGGCTGCTGGAGATGCGGCGGCCGGATGTCCGCTTTCCCTTTTTCCTGCGGGTGCCGACCAGCGATGTCTGCGTCTTCGAGCAGATATTGATCCACCGGGAGTACGGCTTCGAGGTGGAGCGGGCGCCCGCCACCATCATCGATGCCGGGGCCAATATCGGCTTGGCGTCCATCGTCTTCGCCAACCGCTTCCCCGAGGCTCGCATCGTGGCCATCGAGCCGGAGGAGGGTAATTTCGACATCCTGGTGAAGAACGTGGCCCCCTACGGCAATATCGTTCCCCTGCGGGCGGCCCTCTGGCACGAGAACCGGAAAATCCATCTGGTCGATCCCTGCCTGGGCCACTGGGGCTTCATGACCCAGGATGCCGGGGACGGGGAGCGGCCCTACGGCCGGACCCTGCACCCGGTCCAGGCGCTGACCGTGGACCGCATCATGGCGGACCACGGCCTCAAGCAGGTGGATATCCTCAAGATGGACATCGAAGGAGCGGAGCGGGAGGTTTTCCGGGATCCGTCCGCCTGGCTGGACAAGGTGGATGCCCTGATCGTGGAACTCCACGAGCGGCTCAAGCCCGGCTGCAACCGCAGCTTCTACAACAGCACCCACGGGTTCGACCGGGAGTGGCTGCAGGGCGAGAACGTCTATCTCGCCCGCAGCCGCAGCTGCCTGGCCCGGCGGGCCGCCTGATCAGTAGGAATAGAGGTACTTGTTCAGGTTGGTGGCCGCCTCGGTGATCTCCAGGAAGATCAGGATGAGGGGGACCATGAGCAGGACGGTGCCGAGGACCGGGTAGCGGTAGTTGAACCACTCCTCCAGGCGCTGGACGAAGCGGCCGGGTTGGGCCTTGCCGGCGACGGCGAGGCGTTGGATTTCCTCGGGGGTGGCGTGGCGGGGCACCCGCTTCAGGCCGGTGATCATGGCCAGGACGTAATTTTCCCGGTGCTGGCGGGCCGCCCAGAGGACGCCGAAGATGTGCATGCCGACGCAGGCGGCGGTCAGGTGGCCGAGAACCTTGTGGGTGTATTTGAGGAGGTCTTCCCAGTCTTCCGGCACCAGGGTACCCAGGGGGCCCAACTGCTGGCCGGAGCTGTAGAGCATCAGCCCCAGGGTGCCATTGACCAGCATCATGGTCAGCAGCATATAGACCATCAGGGCGCCCAAGGGATTGTGGCTGACGTAGTAGCCGGGATGCCCCCGCACGGCGTCCTTGGCGTAGCCCAGCACTTCCTTGGGGGTGAACCAGAAGGCCTTGAAGCGGGCAGCGGCCGTTCCGGCCATGCCCCAGACGATGCGCAACACCACGATACCTAGAATCAGGTAGCCGGCGTAGGCGTGGATGGGGAATTTGCGATAGCGCAGGTAGATGATGGCGAAGAAGATCACCATCAGCCAGTGGCCGATCCGCACCAGGGCGTCCCACACCTTGACCACCGGCTCGCGGACACGGCGCTTTTCCTCCGGGCCGCGGACCAGGTTGTGGACCATTTCGGACACCGGTGGGAGGCTGGAAGCGTCGTCCTGGGGCGTGGGTGCGTTCATTTTCGTGTTCCAAATCTCGTCGCCATTAGGCCTGGCGGCAGACCGGCATTATACGTATGCCTAAGGTTATATGACCTCGCTTAGGTCAAACAAAAGCACTGCGCCGGCGGAGGGGCGGTCGCCGGCGCAGTGTGCATGGGCCCGTTTATAGCTTCTGGTGGGTTCCGTCGCAGGTCATGCCGTTGCTGCTGTGCTTGCACCCGCAGAAATACACGGTCTCGGACTTCTCGGCCTTGTATTCCTTGGGGATGAAGTCGGTACCCTGGTGGCCGCCGTCGCAGAAGGGCTGGTTCTTGCTGTTGCCGCAGGTGCAGTACCAGTAGCTCTTGCCGGCTTCCACATCGACGGCGATGGGGCTCTTCTGGGCGATGCGGGGGGACTTCTCGGACATGCTGTACCTCCTTGAGTTGTTTATTGAATGCCCAGCCGGCTTACTGCTTGACCGCTTCCAGGGCGATGGTCAGGGTCACGTCGTCGCTGACGTAGGGGGCGTACTTGCCGGCGTTGAATTCGGAACGCTTGATGGTGGTGGTGGCGTTGGCGCCGATGGCGTCCTTCTTCAGCATCGGGTGGGGCATGGATTGGAAGGAGGTGACGGCCAGGGTCACCGGCTTGGTCACGCCCTTGACGGTCAGGTTGCCTTCGACGGCCACCGGCTTGTCGCCCTCGAACTTCACCTTGGTGGATTTGAAGGTGATGGTCGGGTAGGTGGCGGTATCGAAGAAGTCCTCGCCCTGGATGTGCTCGTTGAAGACGCTGGAGCCGGTATCCACGGACTTGGCGTCGATCACCACATCGACGGAGCCGGTCTTGGCGGCCTTGTCGAAGACCACGTTGCCGGAGGTCTTGTTGAAGCGGTGGATCTGGTTGGAGTAGCCCAGGTGGTTGTATTCGAAGCGGGCGAAGGTGTGGGTGTCATCCACCTTGTAGGTGTCCGGAGTGGCGAAGGCGGGCGCGGCGAAGGCGGCGGCCAGGGCGATGAGGGCGAGGGATTTCTTCATGGTTTCTCCTGTTGGAAAGGTTGGGGTGATTACTTCCGTGGCGCGGCCACGAGGTGGAAACGGATCTGCACTTCGTTGGCGACAGTGCCGATGTCGGACCAGGGGCCTTCGCCGATGGCGAAATCCAGGCGCTTCAGGACAAAGCCGCCATCGAAGATGCCGTTGCCGCCCTCCTGCTTGAAGGTGGCGGGGGCGACCACATCCTGGGTCTTGCCCTTGATGGTCAGCTTGCCGGCCACTTCGTAGCGGTCGCCGCCCAGGGGCTTGATGGCGGTGGAAACGAAGCTCGCCGTGGGGAAGAGCTTGACGTTGAACCAGGACTTGCCGGCCACCTCATCGTTGGCGTCCTTGGAACCGGCGTCGATGCTGGCGAGGTCCACATCCATCTTGGCGCTGGCCTGGGCCGGCTTGGCCGGGTCGAAGGCGAGGGCAGCGTTGAATTTCCTGAAACGGCCTTCCACCGGCACCCCCATCTGCTTGGAGGTAAAGGTGAGCTGGCTCTTGTCGGCCAGAAGCTGGCCGAACTCGGCGGCCTGGACGTTGGCGAAGGCGGCGGCCAGGGCCACGGCAGCGAAAACGGTGCGCGTCTTGAACATGGGTGGAATATCCTTTCAGTGGCTCTTGGCGAGGAAGGGCAGCATGCGGGCCAGGATGTCGTCCCGATCCACCAGGTGGTGCTTGACGGCGGCGGCGACGTGGGCGGCGACCAGGGCGAGCAACAGATAATTGAGGCCCATATGGACAGTCTCCAGCACTTCGGCCAGGGCTTCGCTCTTGCCCACCAGGTCGGGCAGGGGCAGGACGCCGAACCAGACGGTCTGGAAGCCCTTGGCGGAACTCATCAGCCAGCCGCTCAGGGGAATGGCGGCCATGAGCAGGTAGAGGGCGTGGTGCAGGCCGTGGGCGGCCACCTGCTGCCAGCGGGGCATGGCCTCCGGCAGGGCCGGGGGGCGGTGGCCGATGCGCCAGGCAAGGCGGACCATCACCAGCAGGAAAATGGTCACCCCCGCCCATTTGTGCCAGGAAAAAATCTTCAGTTTCATGGGCGACAGGGGCAGGTCGTGCATGTAGAGGCCGACGCAGAAGGTGCTCGTGAGGAGCAGGGCCACCAGCCAGTGGAGGGCGATGGCGGTTCGGGTGTAGCGGTTGTTTTCCATGGTTCCTCCTGGCGGGCGGGTCAGCGGGCGCCGAACATCTCCTGGACCAGGCAGGCCAGGGGACGGGGCGGATGGCCGACCAGGGCGGCGAAATCGTTGCTGACCGCGTCGAAATTGCCGGCCGCCACCGCCGAATACATGTTGGACACCGCCCGGGCCAGCCAGGCGGGCAGGCCGTAGGAAGCGAGGGCCTCGGCGTAGGCGTCTTCGCTCACCGGCTCGTAGCGGATCGGCTTGCCGGCGGCTTTGGCGACGGCGGCGGCGACTTCGTGGAAGTCGTGGGCGGTCTGGCCGGTCAGCTCATAGACGTTCTTGGCCAGGGACGGCGCGGCTGCAGCGGCGGCGATGGCCTGGGCCAGTTCGTCACGGCTCACGAAGCTCGTGCGGCCGGAACCGGCGGGCAGATGGAAGACGCCGCTTGCCAGGGCAGGGCCGACGGCCACCGGCAGCAGATCGGCGTAGAGGGTGTTGCGCAGCAGAGTGGATTGGAGGCCGCTGGCTTCCAGGTCGGCCTCGGTAGCGCGATGGACGGCGGCGAACTCGGCGGGGGAGTCGGCCCGGGTATCGACGAAGCTGGTGTAGAGAATCTGGGCAACCCCGGCGGCCTTGGCGGCGGCGATGGCGTTGCGGTGCTGCTGGATGCGCACGTCCTTGGGGCCGTCGGTAGACACCAGGACCAGCTTGTCGGCGCCGGCGAAGGCCTGGGCCAGGGACTCCGGCCGGTCGAAATCGCCCTGGCGGACAGAAATGCCCCGCTCGGCCAGGTCGGCGGCCTTGGCGGTGTCCCGCACGCTGACCGCGATGCCTTCGGCGCCGCCCAGGCGGGCCACCAGATGTTCGACGATGCGGCGGCCCAGTTGGCCGTTGGCGCCGGTAACCAGAATCATGCTGTCTCCCTTGACTGCGTTGCGATGGACGAACTTTAGTCCAGGGATTTGTCTTGAAATAGAGATGGATCGGCAATTGGTTGTTGCGGATTCGGCAACAATATCCCGGGCGCTGGAATACTGCCGGCGGCCGGAGAAACGGGAATCTATTTCCCCTTGGCATGTCTATTGCAAAACCCTGTTCGTGGATTGCAGCCAAGGGAGGCGAATCATGGAAACCACCATACTGGAAATGCTGTTCGGCACAGCCCTGGCGTCGGTTGTGCCCAATGCCGTGGTCGCTGCGTGGGATCTGGTGCAGCGCACCAAACGGGTTCGCAGGGGCTGCTGAAGCACCGTGCCGGTGCAGCGCGCCGCTCAGAGGGCGGCGCTACAGGCCTGGCGGACTGCGCCGAGGGTTGCGGCAAATCCGTCAATGTCCGGGGCGCGGGCCTTCCGGATTTCGACGGGCACGGCTTCCAGGGTGGCGATGGCCTCGTCCCGGTAAGGGGCGGTGAGGGCCACCAGCCGGGCAAGTTCGCTGCGGGCACGCTGTTTCGGGATGTGGATGGACACGGCGAAATGGATCAGGCGCTGGCCCAGGTCGGGCGGCGTCTCGCCGGATTCGGCATAGGGCCGAGAGGTTTCCGCGCAGCCGCCGATGCCGGTGAAGGGGAGTGCCGACAGGATGTTGTGGCTCGCCCGCCCCCGGTAGGCCCGCATGGGAGCGGGATCGAATACGGGGGACAGGCGCTGGGCGCCGGCGCCGCCGACGATGGCCATGTTTTCCGTGTGCATGTCGCCGTTGCCGGTCAGGATCGCCAGCACGAAGCGGGCGAACCATTCCTCCTTCTGGTCCGCGGCTAGCTTCAGGAAGCCGAATATCTTGGCCAGGTCTTCCATGGTGCCGTCGGTATTGACCCGGTATTTGGTCCGGTTGCCGGTGTGGAGGAGGCTGTAGAAGCTCTCCTGGGGCAGGGTGCGGCCGGGCTGCCGGTCGAATCGTTCCACCGCCAGCACCGGGATGGTTTCCCCGCCGTGGGCGATCTCCTTGAACCACGTCCGGGGTACGTCGAAATCGGCCCTGGCGTGGTAATCGTAGGCCAAGGCTTCCAGGGCGAGCAGCCCCGGATAGGCCGGTTGCTCGATCTTCACGATGACGGGCAGCCCGCGGCCCGGCGTCAGGTTGCCGTCCCAGTCTCCGTCGGCGGTGAGCGAGATATCCGTGGGCAGCTTGGGCACGAATCCGGCGATCCCCGGCGTCGGTCCCACCGTATTCACGATCAGGCGCTCCTCTTCTTCGTTGGCGATGAGCTGGACGAAGCGGCGGAAGGCGTACCAGAGGGAGGAGCCGTTGATGGGCGAGGCATCGACCGTTGCTTTCGGCGTGTAGAAGGCCCGGGCGGCGGCGTCGTGCTCGAAAACGTCCAGATGCCCGACCCCGTTCCGCCCGGCAAAGGTGAGCATCAGCCATTGCTGTTCCGCCGGCTGCCGGCCGCGTAACTCGATGCCCTGCAGCTCCATCAAGGTCTGCAGGATGCGGCGCTGCACGTTCATGGTGTCGGCAAGGGGCAGCAAGACTTCGAGCTGGGGCGGCAGGGGCCGGCCCTCGCTCCGGGAATAGACGAACTGGGGGGCGCCCGCCAGATCGTGGAGAAGGCTGATGCCGGGCAGGTTGGCCGCTTGGGCTTCCGGCGTCTTGGTGATCCGCATCTCGGTGTCGGTGAGCACCATGTCGGCGAGTTTCTGGGGAACG
>DASRUX010000452.1:0-9011 GCA_035655235.1 Rhodocyclaceae bacterium
CAGGACGAGGCTGCCGTGGGGGCCGATTTCCAGCCGGGAAAACAGCCGGGTCAGCTCGTCGATGCGGATGCTTGCATAGACCACGCCGGCAAATCGGCCGCCCGAACCCTTGAGCCGGTAGGACATGGTCGTGACCCAGTGTCCCGATATCCGGCTTTGCACCGGCTGGCCGAGAAAGCGGCCGCCATCGGGGTTTTCCTGGTGATGGCGGATGTAATCCCGGTCGGCGAGGCTGACCGGTGATGTTCCTTCGACCCCCAGGCCATAGCGGACACGGCCCTCGGCGTCGGCGATGCGCAGCCCATCCAGCTCCGCCAGGCGGCCCTGGTGGCGGGCCAGGAAGTCGCTCATCCGCCGGGCATCGACGCCGCCGTTCGCCGCCTGGTGTTCGTATTCGTCCCGGGCGGCGAGCAGGACCAGGTCGATGGCCCGGAGGCGTTCGCTCAG
This sequence comes from Rhodocyclaceae bacterium, assembly GCA_035655235.1. Lineage (GTDB taxonomy): Bacteria > Pseudomonadota > Gammaproteobacteria > Burkholderiales > Rhodocyclaceae > JAGTRP01. Next base: position 448 of record DASRUX010000452.1, read on the forward strand.
GTTCTGCACCAGGGTGGTCGCCAGGTTCTGGGTCTGGGTGGCAACCCGCTGTTCCAGGGCCTGGTAACTCTCGTGGAGGGAGTAGCCCACCAGGGCGAAGACGAAAAGATTGGCCAACACGGCGGTGCCGACCAGGAGCCGATACATGCCGCCGATGGCCTGGCTGCTTCGCAAATTGGTCTGGTCGAAGGGCATGCCGGGGGCTTTCTGTTGTGCCTGTGCATGCAAGTGTAGTTCCGGGCCGGTTTCCTTGCCAAATGATTGCCCTTGCCAGCCTTCTCTTCCATGCGCCATACGAGCGAGCACTTACTGCCCCCTGGACCGGCGATGAAACATGGCCTGTAGCCAAAACGGGGGGTAACAAATATCAAGGAAGCATCTTCAGATTCCAAGCAGACTAGCCGCCGCAGAGCTCCCCAAGAGAGGATTTGATATGACAATAGCAAGAAAAATGGTGCTGCTGGTGGCCACCGCGTTGATAGGCGTGCTTGTCCTGGCCGGCAATGCCCAGTACCAGACGGGCCGGGTTTTCGACTCGGCCAATTTCTCCAACATCAACGTGATTCCGAGCCTGCAGGCGATCGGCGTGACCAGCACGGCCTTCGGCACCATGCGCGCCCAGGTCTGGCAGCATGTCGCCGTCACCGACGCGGCGACCCTCGCCGACATCGACCAGCGCATTGCCGCCAGCCGACAACGGGTCGAGGAAGGGCTGCAGCAATACGAGAAGCTCCTCGCCGACGAGAAGGACCGCGCCTTGTTCACCGCGGTCAGGACAGCCTTCAAGGATTATGTCGCCCTGGCGGACAAGGGTTTGGCCGAGTCCCGGGCCAATCGCTCCGATCAGGCGAGGGATCTGTTCCTGAAGAACCAGGCGGTCATCCTCAAGGTGGCTGACGCCCTCCAGGAACTTGCCCAGTACAACAACGAACTGGCCGACAAGGCCGAGAAGGATGCCCGGGAGGCTAAATCCTGGGCGACGATCATCTCGTCCATCATCGTCGTCCTCATGGCGGCGTCGGTGGGTGGCTTCGGCTTCTATGTCTCCCGGGGCGTGATCCGCGCTTTGAAGGAAGTCATGGCGGTGGCTGACCGGATCGCGGCCGGCGACCTGTCGGTCAAGATCGACGCGGATACCCACGACGAGATCGGCCAGCTCAAGGCTTCCATGCGCCATATGAGCGAGGCGATCCTGGCCCTGGTGGCGGACGCCAACAAGCTGTCCTCGGCCGCCCTGGAAGGCCAGTTGGGCACCCGGGCCGACGCCGCGCGGCATCAGGGCGAGTTCCGCAATATCGTGGATGGCCTCAACCGGGTCATGGACGCCATTGTCGCGCCCATGGACGACATCACCCGGGTGATGTCCAACCTGGAAAACGGCGATCTGACCGATGCCGTCGACGCCGAATACCGGGGCCAGTTCAAGCAGCTCTGCGAAACGGTGAATGCCACCATCGAAAAACTGGCCCAGACCATCGCCGATGTGAACAACTGCGCCGAAACCCTGGCTAGCGCCTCCACCCAGGTTTCCACCACGGCCCAGTCGCTGTCCCAGGCGTCTTCCGAGCAGGCGGCCAGCGTCGAGGAGACTTCGGCCTCGGTCGAGGAGATGTCGGCGTCCATCCGCCAGAACACCGAAAACGCCAAAGTGGCCGACACCATGTCCGCCGACGGCACCGGCAAGGCGGCCGAAGGGGGCCAGGCGGTGACCGAGACGGTGACTGCCATGAAGCAAATCGCCAAGCGGATCGGCATCATCGACGACATCGCTTACCAGACCAACCTGCTGGCTCTCAACGCCGCCATCGAAGCAGCCCGGGCCGGAGAGCACGGCAAGGGCTTTGCGGTGGTGGCGGCGGAAGTCCGCAAGCTCGCCGAGCGTAGTCAGGTGGCGGCCCAGGAAATCGGGCAACTGGCGATCAATAGCGTGGGGCTGGCCGAAAAGGCGGGCAAGCTCCTGGACGAAATCGTCCCGGCCACCAAGAAGACGGCGGACCTGGTCCAGGAGATCACCGCCGGCTCCGAAGAGCAGTCGGCCGGGGTCGAGCAGATCAACACGGCCATGGGCCAGTTGAGCCAACTGACCCAGCAGAATGCCTCGTCTTCCGAGGAGTTGGCCGCCACTTCCGAGGAAATGTCCTCCCAGGCGGACAACCTTCAGCAGCTGATGGCCTTCTTTACCGTCGACAGCACCGCCCGGAAGCTGCGGCAGCGGCCCAAGGCCAAGTCGGCCTCGCCCACCGTGCGGGGGGCGAAGCGCACCAATATCCCGGCCGAGGCAGTCGAAACCGATTTCGCCCGGTTTTGAATACGTAGTTTCCACAGCTGCCACGCGGCTTCCCGGCGCGCATCATGGAAATCGCATGGAAGCAGGCTGGAGTCATGGAGATGAAGAGGTGGATTCAAGGTCGGGATGCCGCCAAGGCAGAGTCTGAAAAGGCGGCTGCCCAGGCGGACCAGCTTCGCCGGCTGGCCGACGAGGTCGAGCGGGGTCAGGTCAAGTACCTGGTGGTGACCGTCATCCGGCCGGACGGCCGGGTGGAGCGCCTGGGCGATACCGGAACGATGTCCAAGCCCTGAGCCGGCCGCGGCCGGCGGGGATGCTCAGGCGGCGATGCGGAAGGCTGGTGCCGAAACCGCAGGGGCACCCAGGGGGCGCCTTTCCTTGGCCGGATTGAGATAGGCGGCGTACTGCCGGTCGCTGTGCAGGAAATGGTGGATCAGCCAGCCGCGCAGCTCTTCCACCATCTCGCCGGTCAGGCGCTGCTCGATGGCCAGCTTCTGCACTTCGATGATCCGCACCCGGAACAGATCGTGTTCCTTGAGGTGCTGTTCCAGGTCGGGGTAGCCGCAACCCCGCATGAGGGTGTCTTCGGTGGCCAGGTGGTCGATGACCAATTCCTTGAGCACGCTGATGGCGTAGGCCAGGCGCAGGGGCCGCTTGTCGGCCGCCCAGCGCCGGATTTCGTCGAAACACTGGAGCATGCCCAGGTGCTGATCGTCGATCTTGGCATGGCCCGTGGCGATTCCGTCCATCCATTCCTGGACGGGGCGATCCCGATCCATCATTCCATCAAATGCGAGCGTCACGGTCCGTAATCTCCTGGTTGCCGGCGAGTTCAGGCAACGGGCATTTCAACTTGCCTCGGCATCCATGCCGACAGCCAGAGAAGATTACGCTATGCCAAAGGTCATAGCAAGAGTAGAAATGTAAATGTCGGAATCCCTACCGTCATTGGCGGCTACTGCCCCGTCCCGCAGGGCACCTCGGCCGGATAGCCGGAGAACTGGTCGGCGACCGCCCACCAGCGGCCGTTTTCCTTGACGAAGAAAAACATGTCCCGGCCGCCCATCTCGATGGTCTGCCCGTTCATTTCGAAAGCCATGTCGAAGTAGTAGGCGACGACGGCGGCATCGCCGTAGACGTGGATGACCGGGTCGATTTCCGCCCAGCGATGGATGGTCGTCGCCTGGGCGAAGCCTTTCCAGCCGGCGATGCAGGCGGTTCCGCCGTCGCGGCGCAGGCGGTCGCTGGCCGTGATCGCCACCATGTCCCGGTGGAAGTAATTGGCCAGGTCGTCGGGATTGCCCTTCGTCCAGGCATCGTTCAGGGCGCGCACGGTCTGCCAGATTTCGCGGCGGACGGGGTCTTCGAAGGGGATGGTCATGGGCTCTCTCCAGTCAGTTGAAAGCGCCATGATGGGGCGGGATGCCAGCGGCCTGAAGTGGCAAAATAGACAAAAAACATGCGACCAATGCCATGACCGCCATTGCCCTCCTCGTCCAGCCCGGCGCCACGCCGTCCAGCGTCACGGCCACCCTCGATATGTTCGACATCGCCAACCGCTTCCTGGGCGGCGCGGTCTGCCGGGTGGAGGTGTTCTCCGCCGCCGGGGGCACGGTGCGGCTATCCGGCGCGGCAAGCGTCGACACCCAGGGGCTGCCCGCCTGCCTGGAGGGATTCGACGCGGTCATCGTCCCGGGCTTCTTCGCCGCCGACCCCGACACCCTGTCCCGGGAATTGCGGACTACCTGGCAACCGGTCACCGCCGCTCTCCGGCGCTTGGGCGACACCTTCCCCATCGTCGCCGCCAGTTGCCACGGCACCTTCGTCCTGGCCGAAAGCGGCCTGCTGGACGGCCACCGGGCCACCACCGCCTGGTGGTTCCAGCGGGTCTTCGCCGAACGCTACCCACAGGTCCAACTGCTGGCGGACCGGGCCCTGGTGGACGATGGCGCCTTTGTGACCGCCGGCGCCATGACCGCCCACACCGAACTCTCCATGCAGGTACTGCGGCGCCTGCACGGGGCGGCACTGGCGCGGAGCGTCGCGTCCATCATGCTGGTGGACGGGGTGCGCACCTCCCAGCAGCCCTTCGTCATGCCCCAGCGCAGCTTTGCCGATCCGCTGGCGCAGCAGGCCGGCGCATGGCTGGCGGAAAACCTTTCCGCAGAATTCTCAGCGGCGGCCTTGGCGGCTGCCTGCCACGCCAGCTATCGCACCCTGCACCGCCGCTTCAGCGCCGCCGCCGGGATGCCGCCCCTGGAGTACCTGCAACAGCTGCGGGTGGAGCGGGCCAAGTCCCTGCTCGAAAACAGCCGCATGAGCCTGGACGGCATCGTCTCCGAGGTCGGCTATACCGACGTTTCGTCCTTTCGCCGCCTGTTCCTGCGCCTGGCCGGGTTGAGTCCGGCCCAGTATCGGCGGCGCTTCCAGCGCGGGGGCTGAGGCCGCCTCAGCCGCCCAGGGCCATCAGGCTGGCATTCCCTCCGGCGGCCGTGGTGTTCACCGTGAGCACCCGCTCCGCCACCAGACGGTAGACGGGATAGCGGCCGGTGGCCGGCCCCGGGCGGAGGACGGGCACCAGGGGGCCGTCCCGGGCGGCGAGGCGGCGGGCGAGCTGGGTGGCGGCTTCGGGGTTCCCGGCGAAGAGGGCGGCGGCCAGGGGGGCGGTAATTCCATCCTCCTCGTCATCCTGCCAGAGGGCGACCCGCTCCCGCAGATCCGCCGGCAGGCGGGCCAGTAGGGCTGGGCCGGGACCGTTCGCCGCCAGCAGGATCGGGTTGCCGGCGGCCAGGGCGGCGGCCATCTGTTCCAGCAGGTCTTCCTCCCGGGCGGCGACGCAAAGCACCGCGCCCCGGGGAGCGAAGGAGAGGACGTTGCTTTCGCCGGTGGGGCCGGGGAGCCGGAACCGGCAGGGCAGGAGGGAACGGGCCGCGTAATAGGCGCCGGCGGGGAAGGCGGCCAGGATCGGGGGCGGCGGCGTGGCAGCTGCGGTAGCGTCGCCGTCTTCCGAGTCCAGGCCGATTTCCTCGGGCAGCAGGTTTTCCGTCCCCGCCAGCCGGTGCAGATAGAGCGGGCCGCCGGCCTTGGGGCCGGTGCCGGATCGGCCCTCGCCGCCGAAGGGCTGCACCCCCACCACGGCGCCGATCATGCTCCGATTGACGTAGCTATTGCCGGCCCGGATGCGGGCCACGGCCGCTGCCACCGTCTCGTCGATGCGGCTATGGAGCCCGAAGGTGAGGCCGTAGCCGGTGGCGTTGATGGCGTCGACGAGCCGGGGCAGTTCGTCGGCCCGGTAGCGCAGCACATGGACCACCGGCCCGAACACCTCCCGGGAAAGCTCGGCCAGGCTGTCGATTTCGATCAGGGTGGGCGGGACGAAGGTGCCGGCGGCACAGGCGGCCGGCAGGGGGCGCTGGAATATGCGCTTGCCGGCTGCCCGCATCCGGGCGATGTGGGCCTCCAGCCCGGCCTTGGCCTCCCGGTCGATGACCGGCCCCACGTCGGTGGAAAGTCGGCGGGGATCGCCCACCGACCATTCGGCCATGGCCTCTTTCAATAGCCCGAGGATGCGGTCTGCTGCCTCCGCCTGCAGGCACAGCACCCGCAGGGCCGAGCAGCGCTGGCCGGCGCTGTCGAAGCCGGAAACCAGCACGTCCTGGACCACCTGCTCCGGCAGGGCCGAGGAATCCACGATCATGGCGTTCTGACCGCCGGTTTCGGCGATGAGCCGGGCCTCCTGCCCCTCCGGCCGGGCGGCCAGGGTGCGGTGGATGGCCTGGGCGACTTCGGTGGAGCCGGTGAACACCACTCCCCGCACCCGCGGATCGGCCACCAGGGCCGCCCCCACCGTTTCGCCCCGGCCGGGCAGGAACTGGAGGGCGGCGGCCGGGATGCCGGCCTCATGGAAGAGCCGCACCGCCAGGGCAGCGATCAGGGGCGTCTGCTCGGCGGGCTTGGCCAGGACCGGGCTGCCCACCGCCAGGGCGGCGGCAACCTGGCCGGTGAAGATGGCCAGGGGGAAATTCCACGGGCTGATGCAGGCCACCGGCCCCGGGGGCGTGGCCTCATGGCCGTCGGCCATGGCTTCGACCTGCTGGGCGTAATAGCGGCAGAAATCCACCGCCTCCCGGACTTCTCCCAGGGCGTTGCCCCAAGTCTTGCCCGCCTCCCGGATGCAGAGGTTCATGAGTTCGGTGCGGTGGGCCTCCAGCCGGTCCGCGGCCCGGCGCAGCAGGTCGGCCCGCCGGGCGCGGGGTGTGGCGTGCCATTCCCGGGAGAATCCGTCGGCGGCGGCCAGGGCGGCGGCGATGTCCTCCGGGCTGGATTCCACCGCCGTGCCCACCCGGTCTTCGCCATTCGTCGGGTTGATGACGGGCTGGGCGGGCGCCTGTCGGGGCGCCTGGCCGGCCACCAGGGGCGCGGCCTCCCAGGCCGTGAGCCGCAGCCGTTGCCATTCGTTTGCCAGGAAGGCCAGGGTGTCCTCGTCGGCGAAGTCCAATCCGGCCGAATTGCGCCGGCCCGGGCCGTACAGGTCGGCGGGCAGGGAGATTTTCGGGTGGGGGAGGCCGCCTTCCTCCCGCACCTGGTCCAGGGGATCGCGCACCAGTTCGTCGATGCTGACCGCCTCATCCACGATGCGGTTCACGAAAGAGGAATTGGCGCCGTTCTCCAGGAGCCGCCGCACCAGGTAGGGCAGCAGGGTGGCGTGGCTGCCCACCGGGGCGTAGATTCGGCAGCGCCGCCCCAGCCGGGCCGGGCCGACCACATGGTCGTAGAGAGGCTCGCCCATGCCGTGCAGGCACTGGAATTCGTAATCCTCCATGCCCAGCTCCCGGGCCATTTCCATGACCGAGGCCAGGGTATGGGCATTGTGGGTGGCGAACTGGGGATAGATCGCGTCGCCGGCTTCCAGCAGGCGCTGGGCGCAGACCAGGTAGGCCAGGTCGGAATGGACCTTGCGGGTATAGACCGGATAGCCCGCCTGGCCCTCCACCTGGGCGCGCTTGATCTCGCTGTCCCAGTAGGCGCCCTTGACCAGGCGCACCATGAGCCGGCGGCCGGTGCGGCGGGCCAGGTCAGCCAGCCAGTCGATGACGTAGGGGCAGCGCTTCTGGTAGGCCTGGGCGACGAAGCCCATGCCCTCCCAGCCGGCCAGCTCCGGGGCGGCGGCCAGGGCTTCCAGGAGGTCGAGGGAGAGGTCGAGGCGGTCCGCTTCCTCGGCGTCGATGTTGAGCCCGATGTTGTAGTCCCGGGCCAGGGCCATGAGGGATTTCTGCCGGGGGAGCAGCTCCGCCATGACCCGCTCCCGCTGGGCGCGGACATAGCGGGGGTGCAGGGCCGAGAGCTTGACCGAAATCCCCGGTCCGTCCTTCACCCCCCGCCCAGCGCTGGCCCGGCCGATGGCGTGGATGGCGGTCTCGTAGGCCTCCAGGTAGCGTTCGGCATCGGCGGTGGTCAGCGCCGCCTCGCCCAGCATGTCGAAGGAGTGGGTATAGCCCCGGGCCTCGTTGTTCTGGCTGCGGACGAGGGCGGCTTCGATGGTCTCGGCCATGACGAACTGCCGGCCCAGCAGCTCCATGGCGAATTCCACCCCCCGCCGCACCACCGGCTCGCCGCTCCAGGCCACCAGGCGGGCCAGCGCCCCGGCCAGCTCCTGTTCGCTGCGGGTGGCCACCAGTTTGCCGGTGATCATCAATCCCCAGGTGGCGGCATTGACGAAAAGGGAATCGCTGTGGCCCAGGTGGGATGCCCAATCCCCCCGGCCGATCTTGTCCCGGATGAGGCGGTCGGCGGTGGCCGGGTCGGGGATACGGAGCAGGGCTTCGGCCAGGCACATGAGGGCGATGCCTTCCTGACTGGACAGGGAGAATTCGTGCATCAGGTGGTCTACGCCGCTGCCGTGCCGGCGTTCGCGCCGCACCGTCGTTACCAAGGCGTGGGCCCGGGCGGCGACGGCGGCCGGGTCGGGCCGGTATTCGGACATTTCACGGGCCAGGTCGGCCACACAGGTCGCTTCGTCCCGGCGGCAGGAGAGGGCGATGGCCCGGCGCAGGGGCGCGGCGGCGGGGGCTCCGCTGGATGCTGTCTTCATGGCCGCTCCTCCTTTGGCCGGAGAGATGGCCGGCGCTCTTTCATGAGACAGGGATAAACGGCGTTTGTGCCGCCATCATGTAATTGAAAGCGGAGTGAAAACTGACAATCGGAAAGGTAGAATTGCCGCCCCCGCGAATCTGCCGGGTCATCGGAGTCCTATCATGTCGCGCTTCCCCCTTCGCAT
>DASRUX010000453.1:0-10061 GCA_035655235.1 Rhodocyclaceae bacterium
CATGCCAGTGCCGAACGGCAAGGCGGGGACTGGGTGGTTTCCGTCCGGGACAACGGCATCGGCATTGCGCCCCGCCACCACAAACGTATTTTCGAGATTTTCCGGCGGCTGCACACCCAGCACGCCTATCCCGGCACCGGCATCGGTCTTGCCCTTTGCAGGCGGGTGGTGGAGCGCCACGGTGGGCGCATCTGGGTGGAGTCCGAGCCCGGCCAGGGGAGCGTCTTCCGTTTCACCCTGCCGGCCCATCCGGTGGAGGCATCGCTATGAATACACCCATCGTCAAGGCCCGCCCAGCCGAGATCCTGCTGGTCGAGGACAACCAGGACGACGTTCTCCTGGCCCGCCGCGGCTTCGAGCGAGCCCAATTGCCGGTCCGTCTCCATCATGTGGAAAACGGCGAGGAGTGCATGGCTTTCCTGCGCAAGACGGGCGCCTTCGCCGGGGTGCCGACCCCCGACCTCGTTCTCCTCGACCTCAATATGCCGGTGATGGATGGCCGGGAAGTGCTGGCGGAAATGGTGGCGGACGCGGTCCTGCGGCGGCTGCCGGTGGTCGTCCTCACCACCTCGGCGGACGAGCGGGATGTGCTGGAGATGTACCGCTACCGCTGCAGCTCCTACATCGTCAAGCCGGTGGATTTCGACCAGTTCCTGGCCGCCATCCAGACCATCGGCCGCTACTGGTTCACTGTTGCCGTCCTGCCGAGCGGAGAATGACCGTATCCAAAGGGGAAATGCATTTTTGCCGGGCGGAAAAGGAAAACCGCTGAAACCTTTCGATTTCAGCGGTTTTTTTAGTTGGCGGAGTGGACGGGACTCGAACCCGCGACCCCCGACGTGACAGGCCGGTATTCTAACCAACTGAACTACCACTCCGCGCTTAGCTTGTTCGGAAGCTGCTAATGCAACTCCCTGAATTCATTTCGTTCTTTCGGTCTTGCTGACCGGCGCTGCTGAACGAGGTCGCCATTATAGGCATGTTTTTTCGTTTTGCAAGAAAAAATTCAATTATTTTGCAGTTGTGGAAAATTTGCGGTGTTCGACCATGATGCAATGGTCCATGACGACCAAGAGGCCGGCATCCTCGGCCACCTGCCGGGCGTCCCGGTTGGCGATGCCCAGTTGCAGCCACAGGGCCCGGGCACCGATGGCCACCGCATCCTGGGCGGGACGCAGGCAGTCGGCGGGGCGGCGGAACACATTCACCAGGTCCACCTTGTCCGGCACGGAGCGCAGGTCCGGGTAGCATTTTTCCCCGAGCACCGTGTCGTGCTTGGGATTGACCGGAATGATGCGGTAGCCCTGGCGCTGCATGTACTGGGAAACGTAATGGGAGGCCCGGGAGGGATCGTCGGAGATGCCGACCACGGCGATGGTGCGGCATTCCTCGAGGATACGGCGGATGGTGGGTTGGTCGTCCATGGCGTGTTGTCGGTTCAGTTGGCGCTCTTGATCCGTTCCAGGGCGTCGGTCAAGGGATAACCCAGGGCTTCGGCCACCGGCGGGCAGGTGATGGCTCCGGCGTGCACATTGAGTCCGTTGCGCAGGTGGGGATCGTCCAGCAGGGCCTGCCGCCAGCCCTTGCCGGCCAGGGCGAGGACGAAGGGCAGGGTGGCGTTGTTGAGGGCGAAGGCGGAAGTGCGGGCCACGGCCCCCGGCATGTTGGCCACACAGTAGTGCACGATGCCGTCCACCACATAGGTGGGATCGGCGTGGGTGGTGGGATGGCTGGTCTCGAAGCAGCCGCCCTGGTCGATAGCCACATCCACCAGCACGGAGCCCGGCCGCATCTTCGCCAGCATGGCCCTAGTTACCAACCTGGGGGCGGCGGCGCCGGGGATGAGTACGGCGCCGATCACCAAGTCGGCCCCGGTGACGTGGGTTTCCACCGTCTCCGCGGTCGAGTAGACGGTGCGGACCCGGCCGCCGAACAGGTCGTCCAGGTGGCGCAGGCGATCGACGGAGCGGTCCAGGATGGTCACGTCGGCGCCCAGGCCCACCGCCATGCGGGCGGCGTTGTAGCCCACCACGCCGCCGCCCAGGATGGCCACCCGGCCCGGGGCGACCCCCGGCACGCCGCCCAGGAGCAGGCCGGAGCCGCCCCTGGACTTCTCCAGGCAGGCGGCACCCGCCTGGATCGACATGCGCCCGGCCACTTCGCTCATGGGGGCCAACAGCGGCAGGGCGCCGCCAGGGCCGGTGACGGTTTCGTAGGCAATGGCGGTGACGCCGGATTCGATGAGGAGCTTGGTCTGCCGGGGATCGGGGGCGAGGTGCAGATAGGTGAAGAGGACCTGGCCGGTGTGCAGGAGCAGGCACTCCTGGGGCTGGGGCTCCTTGACCTTGACGATCAGTTCGGCCCGGGCGAAGACCTCTTCCGGACCATCGGCCAGTTCGGCGCCGGCAGCCTGGTACTGGGCGTCGGTGAGGCCGATGGCCGTGCCCGCATTCTTCTCCACCAGCACCTGATGGCCGTGGGCTACCAGTTCCCGGACGCTGCCCGGGGTCATGCCGACCCGGTACTCGTGGTTCTTGATTTCCTTGGGGACGCCAATCCGCATGATCTGCCTCCTTGGTTAGGACTTCCCGAAGTCCAGAAGGTGCTGCCTATGTCTCCCTTGCCAGCGCTTCCATCACTTTACGCCATCCGTCGGCCGAGTTGGGACCGGCGGCATCGAATACCGAGGCCAGGAGTTCCATTTGGGCGCCCGTCAGCCGGTCTTCCAGCGCTTGTCCGGTCTCGGTCAGGCGCAGAAGTTTCACCCGCCGGTCATGGCCGGCCACCGTCGCCGAGATGAGTCCCATCTCCACCAGTTGCCGTAGGGGCCCGTTGAGAGCCTGCTTGCTGACTTTGAGGATGGCGAGCAGGGCATTGACCGCCACATCCGGGTTGTGCCCCACGAAGTAAAGGATGCGGTGATGCACCCGCCCCAGCCCCCGCTCTTCCAGGATGCGGTCGGCCCGGCTGGTGAAGGAGCGGTAGGCGAAATAGAGGAGCTCGATGGATTTGCGGAGCTCGGTCTGCTGGTTTAGGTCAATCATATTGACACTTTAGCGCCGGCGGCGTTAGGATGTCTATAGGTCAATATTCTTGACATTGTTAGGAGCTTTCCATGCCGGCAACGAGCCGCCTGTCAGCCCGAGTGGGCGATCTGCATCCGTCACCCATCCGGGAAATCCTGGCGGTGGCCAACCGTCCGGGGATGATTTCCTTCGCCGGCGGCCTGCCTTCCCCGGAAACTTTCCCCCGCTTCAGCCTGGATTCTCCTCCTGGCGCCCTGCAGTACGGCCCGACCGAGGGTGACCCGGAATTGCGCCAGTGCATTGCCGAGGAGTTGGGGAAGATCGGGCTGGAATGCGATGCCGGGCAGGTGCTGGTCCTCTCCGGTTCTCAGCAGGGCATCGACCTGGTGGCCAAGCTCTTCATCGATCCGGGCACGCCGGTGGCGGTGGAGTCCCCGACCTACCTGGCGGCCCTCCAGGTTTTCCGCTTCTTCGGCGCCCGCTTCGTGCCCTATTCAGCGGGCAGCATGGATACGGAAACCCTGGTCCGGGAGAAACCGGCCTTCGCCTACGCCATCCCGACCTTCCAGAATCCCACCGGGCATTGTTATTCGGCCGCCGAGCGGGAGTCCTTCGCCCAGGCCTGCGACGAGGCCGGGGTGACGGTGTTCGAGGACGATCCCTACCGGGACCTGGTGTTCGACCCCTGCGAGCGGACGCCCGTCTGCGCCAGGGTCAAGAAAGCCAACTGGATCTACCAGGGCTCCTTCTCCAAGAGCTTGGCTCCGGGGCTGCGGCTGGGCTTCTTGGCGGCCTCGCCGGAAATCTTTCCCTACCTGGTGCGCCTCAAGCAGGCGGCGGACCTCCACAGCAATCGCCTCAGTCAGTGGCTGGTCCTGGAACAGTTGAACGCTCCGGATCGGGACGAGCGCCTGGCCGGCCTGGTCGAAACCTACCGCCGCAAGCGGGACAGCTTCGCCGCCAGCCTGGATCGCCACTTCAGCGACCTGGCCTCCTGGGAAATTCCCAAAGGCGGCTTGTTTTTCTGGCTGAAACTGCATCAGGCCCGGGATACCCGGGAACTCCTCCAGCCCGCCCTGGAGCGGGGCGTAGCCTTCATGCCCGGGGAACCGTTCTATCCGGAAGCGAACCAATGCAATGGAACCCTGCGGCTCAACTTCAGCCATGCCGATGCGGAGCAGGCGGAGCGGGGTTTGGCAATACTGGCCGATCTGTTGGCGGGGTGATTGCAAACGGCGGATATGGCTTGCACGCCGTTGCGAATAGGCGTACAAAGGAATTGCAGATTCGGATTGCTAACCAAATAGGGGGAGCGAATATCGACGATGCAAGGTGTTTCTGATTGACGCGAAGTACCCAATGCCGGTTCGACCGGATTAACGATGCACAATGCATCGAAAAACGCCGCCTAGTGCGGCGTTTTCCGTTTGAGGGGCAGGGTTTTGTCGTTGGTCGAGGGGGGGGGCCGCTTCCCTGGCCACGGAAGGAGGATAGCCATGTTCAGAACCTTGTTGATCGCCGCCGGCCTTGCCTTCGGGGCCGTGGCCCAGGCCGAGGAAATCGGCTGCGTAACCACCGCCTGGAAGTTGATCGGCGCCAACCACCGGGTCTGCGTCGAGGCCTTCGACGATCCCAAGGTGCCGGGCGTCGCCTGCCACATCAGCCAGGCCAAGAAGGGCGGCGTCTCGGGAAGCCTGGGGCTGGCCGAAGACCCGTCCCAGTTCTCCATCGCCTGCCGCCAGGTGGGGCCCATCACCCTGCCGGCCAAGCTGCCCAAGGATGAGGTGGTGTTCTCCGAGGATACCTCGGTGCTCTTCAAGGAAACCCGGGTGGTCCGTATGTGGGACGAGAAGCGCAAGACCCTGGTCTACATGGCCATCAGCCGCAAGCTGATTGAAGGCGCGCCAGCCAACAGCGTCTCCACCGTTCCGGTCATGCCCTGGGGCGGGCGCTGAGCGGCCTGACGGCTGCCTCGGGAATATGCTATCTTTCGCCTTCTACTGTATAAGTACTGTATAAATATACACCGGGTCAGCGCCTCACCATGTCCGAATACTCCGCTTCATCCATCCGGGTCCTCAAGGACCTGGAGCCCGTCAAAGAACGCCCGGGGATGTACACCCGGACCACTTGCCCGACCCACATCGTCCAGGAAGTCATCGACAACGCGGCGGACGAGGCCCTGGCCGGGTTCGCCAAGAAGATCAATGTCGCTATCCGGGCCGACGGCCTGATCGAGGTTTCCGACAACGGCCGGGGCATCCCGGTGGAAATCCATCCGGAAGAGGGCAAGCCGGCGGTAGAACTGGTCTTCTCCAAGCTCCACGCCGGCGGCAAGTTCAACAAGAAGGAATCCGGCAATGCCTACCGCTTCTCCGGCGGCCTGCACGGGGTGGGCGTGTCGGTGACCAACGCCCTGTCTTCCCGCCTGGAGGTGGAAGTGAAGCGGGGCGGCGGCGTCCATCGCATGGCCTTCGAGCATGGCTTCGTGGTCGAGCCCCTGGAACGGGTCGGCGACTGCGGCCAGCGCAACACCGGCACCACGGTGCGCATCCAGCCCGACCCCAAGTATTTCGATTCCCCCAAGGTCAATCTCGCCCAGCTGGAGCATTTGCTGCGCTCCAAGGCAGTGCTCATGCCCAACCTGGCTGTCACCCTGGAAGTCGAAGGGCAGGACAAGAAGGAGTGGTGCTACCAGAACGGCATGGCCGACTACCTCACCGAGATGATGCCCGGCCAGCCCATCGTGCCCATCTTCGTCGGCGAGAAGACCATCGAGGAAGCCAACGGCTTCGCCGTGGGGGAGGGCGCCGCCTGGGCCCTGGCCTGGTTCGAAGAGGGGGGCGGCAAGCCCGAGTCCTATGTGAACCTCATCCCCACCCTGGACGGCGGCACCCACGAGGCGGGCCTGAAGGCCGGCGTCTTCGAGGCGGTGAAGTCCTTCGCCGACCACCACGCCATCCTGCCCGCCAAGGTCAAGCTCGCTCAGGAAGACGTCACCGGCCGCATGACCTTCCTCCTCTCCGCCAAGGTGCTCGATCCCCAATTCCAAGGGCAGACCAAGGAAAAGCTCACCAGCCGGGACGCCTACAAGCTGGTGTCTCAGATGGTGCGGGACCCCTTCGAGCTGTGGCTCAACAGCCACGCCGAGTACGGCAAGAAGATCGCCGAGCTGGCGGTGAAAGCTGCCCAGAACCGGATGAAGTCCGCCCAGAAGGTGGAGAAGAAGAAGTCCTCGGGCATCGCCACCCTGCCGGGCAAGCTCACCGACTGCGAATCCGAGGACATTTCCCGGAACGAAGTCTTCCTGGTGGAGGGCGATTCCGCCGGCGGTTCTGCCAAGCAGGGCCGGGACAAGGAAACCCAGGCGGTGCTGCCGCTGCGGGGCAAGGTGCTGAATACCTGGGAAGTGGACCGGGACCAGCTCTTCAAGAACAACGAAGTCCATGACATTTCCGTGGCCATCGGGGTCGATCCCCACGGCCTGGACGCCATTGACACCGTAGATGTATCCGGCCTGCGCTACGGCCGCATCATCGTCATGTCCGATGCGGACGTGGACGGCAGCCACATCCAGGTGCTGCTGTTCACCCTCTTCCTGCGCCACTTCCCGGCCCTGGTGGAAAAGGGCCACATCTACGTCGCCCAGCCGCCCCTGTTCCGGGTGGATGTGGAGGCCCGGGGCCATACCCGCAAGGTCTATTGCCTCGACGAGGACGAAAAGGCCCAGACCCTGCAGAAGCTCAAGGACGAGAAGGTGCCGGAGAACAAGATCACCGTCTCCCGCTTCAAGGGCCTGGGCGAAATGAATCCGGACCAGCTTTGGGAAACGACGCTGTGCCCCGACACCCGCCGCCTGGTGCCCTTTACCGCGCCCCGGGAGGTCATCAAGGAAATGGCCGAGACCTTCAACCTCCTCATGGGCAAGGGCGAAGCTGCCGCCCGCCGGGCCTGGATGGAGCGGGACGGCGGCCTGGTGGAAGCCGACGTTTAGAAAACAAGAGAATCGCCCCGGAGGCAACCGGAGGGCGGGGCGTTTGTGGAGTGGGCGAGGACTGTTTGAGGGAGCATAGCGACCGAGTTCCGCAGCCCATCGGAGCAAATGCCCCACCCGACGCGCTCAGGTATGTATTAGGAATTGCACAACAATGTCTGACCAACTGAACCTCTTCGGCGGCGAGCCCGCCCCGGCCCCGGCTGAAGACCATCCCGAGGCCCCGCCGGCGCCGCCGCTGCCGCCGGAAGCCACCGCCCCGGCGCCGGATATCCCGCCCCCCAGCGAGTACGCCGCCCGCCGCTATCTCGAATACGCCATGAGCGTGGTTACCGGTCGGGCCCTGCCCTCCGTGGCCGACGGCCAGAAGCCGGTGCAGCGCCGTATCCTCTACGCCATGCACCGCATGGGCCTCTACAAGAGCCCCAAGCATGTGAAGTCGGCCCGGGTAGTCGGCGACGTGATCGGTAAGTACCACCCCCACGGCGATTCCTCGGTCTATGACGCCATGGTCCGCATGGCCCAGGACTGGAGCCTGCGCTACCCGGTGGTGGACGGCCAGGGCAACTTCGGCTCCCGGGACGGCGACAACGCCGCCGCCATGCGCTACACCGAAGCCCGGCTCACTCCCATCGCCGAGTTGCTGCTGTCGGAAATCGACGAAGGCACGGTGGATTGGAAGCCCAATTACGACGGCGCCAACGACGAGCCGGCCCTCCTGCCGGCCCGGCTGCCCTTCTGCCTCCTGAATGGCGCCTCCGGCATCGCCGTGGGCATGGCGACGGAAGTGCCTTCCCACAATCTCCGGGAAGTGGCCGCCGCCGCCTCCAAGCTGGTCAGGAAGCCGGATACCCCGGAAGAGAAGATCCTGGCCATGATCCCCGGCCCGGACTATCCCGGCGGCGCCCAGATCATCTCCTCGCCCGAGGAAATCGCCGCCACCTACCGCACCGGTCGCGGCAGCCTGCGGGTCCGCGCCCGCTGGAAAATCGAGCCCCTGGCCCGGGGCCAGTGGCGCCTGGTCATCACCGAACTGCCGCCGGGGGTATCCACCGCCACGGTCATGTCGGAAATCGAGGCCTGCTCCAACCCGGTGGCCAAGGAAAAGGCCGGGAAGAAAATCTTCACCCCCGAGCAGTTGAACCTGAAGGCCGCCTTCCTTTCCGCCATCTCGGCGGGCGGGGTGCGGGATGAATCCGGCAAGGAGCACGACGTGCGCCTGGTGATCGAGCCGGCGTCTTCCCGCCAGGATCAGGACGGCCTGGTCCGGCTGCTGCTCGCCCACACCAGCCTGGAGACCAACGCCCCGATCAACCTGACGGTCCTCGGCGTCACCGGCGCCCCGCGCCAAGCCTCCCTCTACAGCATGATCCAGGAGTGGTGCCGGTTCCGCATCGCCACTGTCCAACGCCGTACCCAACATCGCCTCGCCGCCGCCGAGAAGCGCATCCACATCCTGGAAGGCCGCCTGGCGGTGCTGCTGGATATCGACAAGGTCATCAAGGTCATCCGGGAATCGGACGATCCCAAGGCCGACCTCATCAAGGCCTTCAAGCTCTCCGAAATCCAGGCCGAGGACATCCTGGAAATCCGCCTGCGCCAATTGGCCCGGCTGGAGGGCATCAAGATCGGCGAGGAGCTGGCGAAGCTCAGGGAAGAGGCCGAGGGCCTGCGCAACCTGCTGTCTTCCGAAGACGCCATGCGCGCTGCGGTGGCCAAGGAAATCGACGCCGACGCCAAGAAGTACGGCGACGAGCGCCGCACCCTCATCGAGGTGGCGGAGCGGGTGACCGTGTCGGATGCCAAGACCGTCTCCGTGGTGGACGAGCCCACCACCCTCATCGTCTCCAAGCACGGCTGGCTGCGTTCCCGCCAGGGCCACGGGGTCGATCCGGCCCAGCTCAATTTCCGCTCCGGCGACAGCCTGCTGGCCTGCCTGCCGTGCCGCACCGTCGATACCCTTATCCTCCTGGACAACCAGGGGCGGGCCTATTCCATCGCTGCCGCCGACATCCCCGGCGGCAAGGGCGACGGCGTGCCGGCGGCTTCCCTGGTGGAATTCCAGAATGGCGGCAAGCCCTGCCTGGCCCAGGCCGTGGCGGCGGGGAGCACCTTCCTGGTGGCCAGCGCCGGGGGCTACGGCTTCCGTTGCAAGGGCGAGGATCTATTGTCCCGGGGTAAGGCCGGCAAGGCCTTCATGAGCGTCGGCGAGGATGATCGGCCGGTGGTCTTCATGCCCGCTCCGGAAGGGGAAATCGCCTGCTTCACCGAGGACGGCCGCGCCCTGGTGTTCGCCATGGACGAAGTGAAGGACCTGCCCAAGGGCAAGGGCGTCAAATTCATCGACGCCCATCCTACCCGGGCTGCCCTGGAGGAAATCGTTCCAGTGGTGGATGGCGTCGCCGGCAAGGTCAAGGGCGAACGCCTGGCCGCCTGCCGGAGCGCCCGGGGCGGCAAGGGGCGCAAGCTGCGGGGCGGGATCAAGGCCTAGGCAGCATAAGAACTAGGGGCGGTTCCGCTGCCGGACCTGGCGGGCGATCCGTTCCAGGTCCCGGCGGGCTTCCTGTTCGGCTCGCTCCGCCTTCTTGAGCAGGGATTTCTGGACCAGCCCATGGAAGGCCACCAGGTCCTGCCGGGGATAGTCCTCCTGGACGCCGCTGTACTGGAAGTACTCGGCGATCCAGAAGGCGTCCAGATCGGTCTTCCCGGTTTCCTGCAAGTAGTCCGTTGCGGCCATCTCCACGTATTCAGACAGTTTCGGCATTCTCAACTCGGCTAATTCGATACATCCGACCCGGACTTAGGGACCCGTTTGCCCGGTAGGTTCCTTCGCGTATTGCCGCGGGTATCCAGACACCATTTTTGAGCCGGCAGGCAACTCCCCGCCGGGGCCGCACTCCAACCTGCAAAGGCGGCGCGGCGGGGCTTCCCATCCGCTTCTCGCCTATTTCCATGTCCTATTCCAGGCAGGAGGCAGGATGTCTTCCCAGGTGGATTTCGATTTCGATCTGATGGCCCGGCTGGCCAAGGAAAATCCCGCG
>DASRUX010000454.1:0-4265 GCA_035655235.1 Rhodocyclaceae bacterium
GATCCGGCGAATCCAGGCATTGGCCAATGCCTGTTGCCCCCAATGCCGGACGCTTACAATCGTGTCGCCGGAGTAAATGATACGAATCCGGTCGCCGTTCCATTTGGCCTCGTAGGTCTTGAGCGTCGTGAATCCGGCCAATTCTTCTCCCGACATTAGAAGAAGTGCTTCGTCTTTGCTCATCAGGTCACTGCGAAACAGCTCGGGGGAGCTTCCGTCGTAGTATCCAAGGTACAGCCGTGCCATTGCATCGATGGTCGACCGAGAAAGCGCCTCCGAACGATTTGAAACAACTTGGTATTGCATTCAAACACCTGCGTTTTGACGGCTATATGGCTGGCGCCTGACGCGGTCGCGGTGCCATTGCGATCCGACTGCCGTTTGATATTCGAAAACCATTTTTCGGGTCGCGCGAATGCTATTTGGGTTTCGAACTTTATGTGATTCGCGGAAGCCTGTGAAGACAGCCCATTTTCCACGCCTCGTTGTCCAGTTTGCCTATTGGCATCATTCGCCTCAAGAGCCGACGAGTTACTTCTGCTCGTAGCACGGACTTGCATTGGAGGAGTGGAAGCTAGGACGTCCTTGCTTGCACAACGATTTTCTTCCGCCTCATAGCCTTTCGAAACAAGGCGTAGTCGCCACTCCGCTACCGACCACCCGGAATTGGGGGACTCCTGCGGCTGGAATTGAGGGATCGGTCCCCGAACCCGATCACCGCGGGAAAGCTCACAGCTTGCTGATCGAAATCCTTCCCCCGCGTCCATGGCCCAGGTCTTTTCCCAGCGCGCTGTCCTGATGACCAAGCTGGGGCTTATCGGCCTGCTGCTCATGGCGGTTGCCGGCATCGCCGCCTTCCGCTGGCGGGAGTCCATGCCCTACGCCCTCGGCGCCGCGGCCATCCAGCCCATCCCCTTCAGCCACAAGCACCACGCCGGCGACGACGGCATCGACTGCCGCTATTGCCACACCACCGTGGAAAAGTCCCGCACGGCGGGGCTGCCTTCCACCGACATTTGCCTGACCTGTCACTCCCAGCTCTTCCGGGATGCGCCTCTCCTTGCCCCCCTGCGGGAGAGCCTCGCTTCCGGCCGGCCCATCGCCTGGAAGCGCCTCCACGACCTGCCGGATTTCGTCTATTTCGACCACAGCATCCATGTCCATAAGGGCGTGGCCTGCGGCGAATGCCATGGGCCGGTGGAGCAGATGCCCCTCACCTGGCGCCAGGCGCCCCTCGAAATGCAGTGGTGCCTGGAATGCCACCGGGCGCCGGAGGAGCACCTGCATCCCGCCGCCGAGGTCTTCAGCGGCAGCCGGCAGACCAGCCTGGACCCGGGGCAACGGCAGGCCCTGGCCCAATCCCTCCATCTGGCCGACACCCGCCGGCTCACCGACTGCTCTACCTGCCACCGATGACCGGCCCCTTCATCCCGATAGAGGACCTGGACGATCCCGGCCGCCGCCGCTTCCTGCACCTGATGGCGGCCTCCCTGGCCCTGGCAGGCTCCGCCTGCAGCGGCCCGCCCCAGGAGGAAATCAGGCCCTACGTCCGTATGCCGGAAGCGGTCCTGCCCGGGCAACCGACTTTCTACGCCAGCACCCTGGTACGCCGGGGCTACGGCCTGGGCGTCCTGGTGGAGAGCAACATGGGCCGGCCTACCAAGGTGGAGGGCAACCCCGCCCATCCCGCCAGCCGGGGCGGCACCGACGTTTTCGCCCAGGCGGAAGTCCTCCAGTTCTGGGACCCCGACCGCTCCCAGACGCCCTGGCACGGGGGGCAGATCGCCACCTGGGAAGCCGTGCGCTCCTTCCTGGCCGACCGGGGCGCGGCACTCAGGCGAAATGGCGGGGCGGGGCTGCGAGTTCTCACCGGCGCCATGACCTCGCCGACCTGGGCCGCCCAATGGCAGGCCCTGCTTCGGGAATTCCCCGCCGCCCGCTGGCATGGCTGGGAGCCCCTCCACGACGACGGCGCCTTCCTGGCCGCCGGGCTTGCCTGGAACCGGCCCGTTGATACCGTGCTCCACCTCGACAAAGCCCGGGTGGTGGCGAGCTTCGGGGCCGATTTCCTGGGGCAGGGCGGGGAGCCCGGGGCAGTGGCCTACGCCCGGGATTTCGCCGCCCTGCGCCGGCAGCCGGAGCGCCCCAGCCGGCTGTACGCGGTCGATATCGCGGCCAGCCTCACCGGGGCCAACGCCGACCAGCGGATTTCCCTGGCCCCCGCCGAAGCGGACCGGCTGGTCTGGCGCCTGGCGGCTGCGTTGGGCGTGGGGACCGGTTTCGCCCCCAATGCCCGGACCGCCCGCTGGGAAGCTACCCTGGCCAAGGAACTGGACGCCCACCGGGGCGAGGGCCTCCTGGTGGCCGGCCCATTCCTCCAGCCGGAAACCCGGGTGCTGGTTCACCTCCTCAACCACCGTCTGGGCAATGCCGGGCGAACCGTGGATTACCTGCCGCCGGCGGAACTGGCGCCCGGCAGCCACGGCGATTCCCTGGCCGCCCTGGTGAAGGACATGGAAGCCGGGCGGGTGGATACCCTCCTGATCCTGGGCTGCAATCCCGTCTATGCCTCTCCGGCGGGCCTGGGTTTCGCCGAAGCCCTGGGCCGGGTGGCCCATTCCATCCACGCCGGGCTGACCCGGGACGAGACGGGGTTCGCCTGCGCCTGGCACCTGCCCCTGGCCCACGACTTCGAGCACTGGAGCGACGCCCGGGCCTACGAGGGCAGTATCTCCGTGGTCCAGCCCGTCATCCGCTCCCTCTACGGCGCCCGCTCGGCCCGGGAAATCCTGGCCATGCTGGGGAGCGGGGCGCCGGCTTCCGACTACGACGCGGTACGCCGGTCCCTGGCGCAGCTCATCCCGGGCGGGAAAGCGGACTTCGAGGCGGGCTGGAACCGCGTCCTGGCCGAAGGCGTGATTGCCGGTTCTGCCCCGGCCCCGCTGCGCCTCCCGCCTCCCCGCCTGCCGCCCCTTCCCAAGCTGGAAGAGCCCGCTCTGACAGCGGTCTTCCTGCCCGATTCCTCCGTCGGTGACGGTCATTACGCCAACAACGCCTGGCTCCAGGAATTGCCCCGGCCCCTCACCACACTGACCTGGGACAACGCCGCCCTCCTGGCACCCGCTACCGCCCGGGCCCTGGGCCTGGAAAACGGCCAGGTGGTGGAATTGGCAGCCGCCGGCAAGGCCCTCCGGGCCCCGGTCTGGATACAGCCCGGCCAGGCCGAGGGAACCGTGGGCATCCCCCTGGGCTATGGCCGCCAGGCGGCGGGGCGGGTGGGCAACGGCGTCGGTTACGACGGCTACCGGCTGCTGGGAACAGGGCCGACGGCTGCGGTCAGCCTCACCGCCACGAGCGAGCGCCACGCCTTCGCCTGCCGGCAGCCGGTGGCCTCCCAGGAGGGCAGGGAACTGGTGAAACTGGTGGCGGCTGCCCCGTACGGCCAGGAAAGGTGCTCCCTGGAGGATGCCCCAAAGGAATCCCTTTATCCCGGTTTCTCCTACCCCGGCTACGCCTGGGCCATGGCCATCGACCTGAATGCCTGCATTGGCTGCGGCGCCTGCACCATCGCCTGCCAGGCCGAGAACAACATCCCGGTGGTGGGGCGGGAGGAGGTGGCCAAGGGCCGGGAGATGCACTGGATCCGCGTGGACCGCTACCTGGACGAAGCCGGGAAGGGCGGGCCGGTGCTCTTCCAGCCGGTGCCCTGCATGCACTGCGAGAACGCCCCCTGCGAGGCGGTCTGCCCGGTGGGCGCCACCATGCACGACAGCGAGGGGCTGAACGTCCAGGTCTATAACCGCTGCGTCGGCACCCGCTACTGCTCCAACAACTGTCCCTACAAGGTGCGGCGCTTCAATTTCCTCCAGTATTCCAACACAGATGTGGAATCCCTGAAGGCGGGCATGAACCCGGAAGTCACCGTCCGCCGCCGGGGGGTGATGGAGAAGTGCAACTACTGCCTGCAGCGCATCACCCGGGCCCGCATCGCCGCCGAGGAAAGGGGCCGTCCCATCGCCGACGGCGAGGTGGTGACCGCCTGCGAAGCCGTCTGCCCGACCCGGGCCATCGTCTTCGGCGACCTCAATATCCCGGACAGCCGGGTGAACCGGGCCCGGGCCTCGCCCCTCAACTATGCCCTCCTGGCGGAGCTGAATACCCGGCCCCGGACCACCTACATCGCCCGGGTGACCAATCCGGACCCGGACCTGGCGGGGTCGTGACATGCCGGCCCAGCCCCCCGTCTCTCGAGATATCGGCGTCCT
>DASRUX010000455.1:0-4542 GCA_035655235.1 Rhodocyclaceae bacterium
GACGTAGGCCTCCTGGGCTTGCCGAACGCCGGCAAGAGCACCCTGATCCGCGCCATCTCCGCTGCCCGCCCGAAGGTAGCCGACTACCCCTTCACCACCCTGCACCCCAACCTGGGCGTCGTCCGGGTGGACACCAACAAGAGCTTCGTGGTGGCCGACGTGCCTGGCCTGATCGAGGGCGCCGCCGACGGTGCCGGCCTGGGCATCCGCTTCCTCAAGCACCTGCAGCGCACCCGCATCCTCCTCCACCTGGTGGATGTCGCCCCCATGGACCCGGATGCCGACCCGGTGCGCGATGCCGTCGCCATCGTCCAGGAACTGGACAAGTACAGCCCTGAGCTGTCCCAAAAGCCCCGCTGGCTGGTTCTCAACAAGCTCGACCTCATCCCCGAGGACGAGCGCGAACAGCGCATCGCCGACTTCTTGAAGGCTTACAAGAAAGCCTCCAAGTACGACGGCCCCGTATTCCCCATCGCCGCCATCAGCGGTGACGGCACCAAGCCCCTGATCTACGCGATCCAGGAAGCCCTGGAGCAGATCGCCCCACCCCCTGTCATCGAAGAAGAATCGGAAGAACCCGAAGAAGAATGACCGCTACCCGCCTCGCTTCTGCCAAGCGCCTTGTCGTCAAGGTCGGCTCCGCCCTCGTCACCAACAACGGCACCGGCCTCGACCTCAAGGCCATCCAGGACTGGGCCCGGCAGATTGCCGCCCTGAGGAAGGAGGGCAAGGAGGTGGTCATGGTCTCCTCCGGCGCCATCGCCTGCGGTATGCAGCGCCTGGGTTGGACTAAGCGCCCCAACTCGGTCCACGAACTGCAAGCCGCCGCGGCCGTCGGACAGATGGGGCTGGTACAGGTCTATGAGGGCGCTTTCCGCGAACATGGGCTGCAAACGGCCCAGATTCTCCTCACCCACGAGGATCTCTCCGACCGCAAGCGCTACCTGAACGCCCGTTCCACCCTCACGACACTGCTGGAACTGGGCGCGGTGCCGATCATCAACGAGAACGACACCGTCGTCACCGACGAGATCAAATTCGGCGACAACGACACCCTGGGCGCCTTGGTGGCCAACCTGGTCGAGGCCGACGCCCTGATCATCCTCACCGATCAGCAAGGCCTCTACACCGCCGACCCCCGCAAGGACCCGGCCGCCACCCTGATTTCAGAGGCTGCCGCCGGCGACCCCAAGCTGGAAGGCATGGCCGGCGGCGCCGGCACTTCCATCGGCAAGGGCGGCATGATCACCAAGGTCCTGGCCGCCAAGCGGGCCGCCCGCAGCGGCGCCCATACAGCCATTGCCAGCGGCCATGTCGCCGACGCCATTGTGCGACTCGCCCAGGGCGAAGCCGTCGGCACCCTGCTCACCGCCAACACGCCGCCGCTCGCCGCCCGCAAGCAGTGGCTGGCCGATCACCTCCAGCTCGCCGGCCGCCTGCGCCTGGATGCCGGAGCCGTTCAGGCCCTCAAGCAAGGCCGAAGCCTCCTGCCGATCGGCGTCATTGCCGCAGAGGGGGAATTTGAGCGCGGCGCCGCCGTGGCCTGCATCACGCCCGAGGGGCACGAAATCGCCCGGGGCCTCGCCAATTACGGCAGCGGCGAAGCCCGGCTGATCGCCCGCAAGTCGAGCCAGGAAATTGAGGAAGTGCTGGGCTACATCGATGAACCGGAGCTCATCCACCGAGACAATCTGATACTGCTCGGCTGAGCCAGCCACCGCTGTAGCGTTGCAACGGAGCCTCGGGAAACCGGGGCTTTTTTGTATCCACCAGCTGCGGCGAGATACATGGCAGAAAACCGTTACGCAATAAAAAACGGGCGCCGAAGCGCCCGTTCTTAATTTCTAACTGGTTAGACCAGATTAGAAGGAGTGACGGATACCGAAGGAGTAGCCCTTCACGTTGGCACCGTTGTTCACACCACCAGCGGTAGCGGTGGAGTTGTTGTTGGAGATACCGTACAGGTAGTCGTAGCCAGCGTTGTTGTCGTTGTTCAGCTGGGAGTAGACAGCCTTCAGGACGGTACGCTTGGACAGGCTGTGCTCGTAGCCGACAACGATGTGCTTGGCACCGGTGTCGTTCTGGCCGGCGGTACCGGTCACGTCGCGAGCAACGCCGTACTGGGCGATGATGGCACCAGCCGGGGTCACGTTGAACTTGCCGGACAGGTAGTAGATGTTCTGCTTAACCTTCACGCCACCCGGGGTTTGGGCTTCCGGACGATCCCACAGCAGGCCGACTTGGCCGACGGTGCCGAACTTGTAGATACCACCCAGACGATTGTCGGTAACCTTCTGAGCAATGCCCAGCAGGCCATCGGCAACAGCGGCGCCGTTGTTGGAGGCCTTCACTTGGGTGTAGGCGTAGCCAACGTAGATCGGGCCGTTTTCGTAGTTCAGGCCACCGGTCCAAGCGGTGTTACCAGTAGCCTTGGTGCCGGCGGGGGCGTTCTCACGACCAGCGGTGCCGATGGTGGTGAAGCCGGTGGAGTAGCCGACGACGCCGGAGAAGCCGGAGAAGTTCGGGGAGATGTAGGCCAGGGCGTTGTTGATGCGCTGGTCGAAGGCGGAAGCACCAGCGGTGTCCAGGCCAGCAGCGCCGCCCAGCTTGCCGATCAGGGCGGAGTTAGCACCGATGCCGGTAGCGCCGGAGTTGACATCCAGCTTGGCGCCCAGAGCACGGGTCGGGCCGGTCACGTTACCAGCAACGACGGTACCGAAGCCGCCAGCCAGGCCGACGTAGGAGTCACGGTTGTTCCAAACACCGGCAGCGCCGTTGTCGAAGTTGACGCCGTTTTCCAGTTGGAAGGCAGCCTTCAGGCCGTTGCCCAGATCTTCCACACCCTTGAAGCCGATGTAGGAGGACTCGGAGTTGACGCGGTTGCGGGCCTTGAAGTCGGCGAGGCCACCGGTGGTGCCGGAGGTGCGGACGTTTTCGAAGGAAGCGTCGGCAACACCGTAGATGGTGACGTTGGACTGGGCGAAGGCGGAACCGGCCAGGGAGGCCAGAGCCAGGGCGATCAGTTTCTTCTGCATCAAAATTTCTCCTTAGTGGTTAGTTTTAATCTGCCTGTTGCCAAGCTGATTAAGCTTTACCTCTCGGATCGAGAAGTTGGGAAGCATTCTGGCAAAGACGCTATGCCCCCGACAACCAATGGATGACGTTACGCCGCTCGACGATGGAATATTGTTGTGTATTTGCAACAATCAACCTATCGAAACAGCCGGGCCAGTTCTTCGCCGGGCTCGGCAGCCCGCATGAACGCCTCGCCAACCAGGAATGCGTTGACCCGGTTCGAGCGCATCAGCGACACATCGGCAGCTGCCAGGATGCCGCTTTCGGTGACGACGATGCGGTCACCGGGAATCCGGGGCAGCAACCCGAGGGTCGTCTGCAGGCTGACCTCGAAGGTGCGCAGATTACGGTTATTGATGCCGACCAGGGGGGTAGCCAGTTGCAGGGCGACATCCAGTTCCTCGCCGTTGTGCACCTCTACCAACACCGCCATGCCCAGGCCGTGGGCGATGGCTTCCAGGTCCCGCATTTCGTCCAGCCCCAACGCCGCGGCGATGAGGAGGATGCAGTCCGCCCCCATGGCCCGAGCCTCGTAGACCTGGTAGGCATCGACCATGAAGTCCTTGCGCAGCACCGGCAGGGCGCAGGCGGCGCGAGCGGCTTGCAGGTACTCCGCCCCCCCCTGAAAATACTGCCGGTCGGTGAGGACCGACAGACAGGCGGCGCCGTGCTTTTCGTAGCTGACGGCAATATCGGCAGGCCGGAAATCGGGCCGGATAACGCCCTTGGAGGGGCTGGCCTTCTTGATCTCGGCGATGACCGCCGACAAGCCGGCGGCGATCTTGCCGTGGATGGCGCCCACAAAATCCCGGGTAGGCGCCTGGGCTTCGGCTTCGGCCCGAACGGCGGCCAGGGACTTGGCGGCCAGGGCAGCGGCGACTTCCTCGCGCTTGGTGGCGAGAATCTTGTTGAGGATGTCGCTCATGAGAATTTCTTCGAGCAGGCAACGAAGGCATCGAGCTTCGCCCGGGCGGCGCCGGAAGCGATGGCTTCGAAGGCCTTGTCCACGCCGTCGGCCAAGGTATCGGCCAAACCGGCCACATAGATGCTGGCACCGGCGTTCAGGGCGACGATGTCCCGGGCGGCGCCGAGCTTGTTTTCCAGGGCGCCGAGGAGCATGGCCTTGGATTCTTCGACGTTGGCCACCTGCAGCACCTTGGGATCATGGACCGGCAGATTGAAGTCTTCCGGATGGACTTCATATTCGGTCACCCGGCCATCCTTGAGTTCGCCCACCAGGGTGCGGCCTGAAATGGAAATCTCGTCCAGCCCTTCCCGGCCGAAGACGGTGAGGGCCCGCTGGCTGCCCAGGCGCTGGAGGACACGCACCTGAATACCCACCAGGTCGGGGTGGAAAACGCCCATCACCTGCTGGGGCGCATTAGCGGGGTTGGTCAAGGGGCCGAGAATATTGAACAGGGTGCGCACCCCCAGTTCCCGCCGCACCGGCGCCGCGTGCTTCATGGC
>DASRUX010000456.1:0-2822 GCA_035655235.1 Rhodocyclaceae bacterium
CAAGAACCTGAAGCGCAACTCCGGCGCCAAGCCCGGGGACAAGCTCATCCTCGGCAAACCCCTGGGCGTGGGCATCTACAGCGCCGCCTTCAAGAAGGGCAACCTCAAGCCGGGCGACTACGCCGCCTTCATCGACAGCACCACCCGGCTCAACACCCCGGGCCCCATGCTTTCCTGCCTGGACGGCGTCCATGCCCTGACCGACGTGACCGGCTTCGGCCTCCTCGGTCACCTGCTGGAAATCTGCAAGGGCTCCGGCGTTTCGGCACAGGTGGATTTCGCCGGACTGCCCATCCTGCCCCAGGCCCTTCCCCTGGCGGAGACGGGCAACGTGACCGGCGCCTCCAACCGCAACTGGGCCAGCTACGGCGAGCGGGTCGATCTGGCGCCCCATCTGGGCGACGTGGAGCGGGCGCTCCTGACCGATCCCCAGACCTCCGGCGGGTTGCTGGTATCCTGCTCTCCGGATACCGTCACGGAAGTGCTGTCCATCTTCCTGCAACAAGGGTTTGCCCACGTTTCCGTCATCGGCGAAGTGGTGGATGGGGAAGGGCGGGTCACCGTTGCCTGAAACTCTCTCCTTGCGTGCCGCCGCCGTTCTCCTGGCCTGCTGCCTCGTCCTGCCTGTCCGGGCCGACGAAGCCTGCCGCATCGCCTTCGACCTGGGCTCCTCCGGAGTCCGGGCCGGCAGTACCGTTTCCGATGCGACGGCCCGCACAGATATCGACTACCTGGCGGACCTGTGGGCCGACCATCACCTGGACATCAGTCTGCCGGCGACGGCGGAAGCCTTCAACCAACTGCCCCGCCAGGCCGGATTCCCCCCAGACTGTGCCCGGGTGGCCGGTGGCTTTTCCGCCTGGCGCATGGCCCTCGTCCAGGAAGGGGCGGATGAACTCGCCGGCGCTCTGGACAAGCTCCATCGCGACAGCGGCGTCGCCGTCCTGGTCATTCCCCAGAAGGCCGAGGGCCGTTACGGCTATGTGGCGGCCCAGGGGCGGCTCGGCGGGGAGTTACGCACCACCCATATCCTCGACATCGGCGGCGGCAGCCTGCAGGTGGCCGGCCGGGACAGCGCCTGGGGCGAGGCCCTGGGGCAAAAGGCCTGGAATCGCATCCTATGCAACCAGCTTCGCCCCAATGGCCATCCGCCCTGCGATTTCCGGGAGATGAGCCTCCAGGAGGTGGCGGAGGCGCGGCGGCTGATCGGGCAGCGCCTGGGCGGCCTGGCGGCGGAAATCCCCGGGCCGGTGACCCTGACCGCCATCAGCCGGCCGGTCAGCCAGGGCATTCATCCGGCTCTGCGGCAATTGGCCGGAGCGGGGTTGCTGGAAGGCGCCTCGGTGGATGCTGCCGGCTTCGATCTGTCAGCTGTCCGCATCGCAATCGATCGTCTGGCGCCCCTGGGAGCGGAAGAGCGGATTCGGCTGACCGGGATCACCCCGCCTTTCTCGGCCTACCTGCTCTCGGACCTGATTCTGGTGGAAGGCATCCTGACCGCCACCGGTGTTCGCCGGCTGGAGGTTTCCGAACTGGACCTCTCCAACGTGCCCGGCCTCCTGGCCGACGAGCGCGCCTTCGCCTGGGCCCGCCATTACGGCTGCTATCTCGACCGCCTGCGCCAACTCGGCGAAGCAGCCTACGACGCCGATCCGGCTGCCTGCCCAAGCCGCTAGGCTCCTTTCCGGTCTTCCATAAGGCTGCCGCCCTTCGGGGTAGGCGGCCTTTTTCATGCCGGCGTCCGTCTAAGATATGAAGGCTTGTTGTTGAGAACGGTTCTCGATTACAATGAGAACCGTTCTCAACTAGCGGTGTGTTCATGGCCTTCGCTGCAACGAAACCGATTTACGGCACCAGCGCTTACCACGCGGGCCATCGGCTGTCCGCCAAGGGCATCGTGGTCATCGCCGCCGCCCACATCGGTGGACTGGGGCTGCTGGCCTCTCTGGACGTGCTGCCGATGCCGGCTCCCCTGGCGACCCTGGTGGTGGAGGTTCTGCCGCCCGCAGCCCATCCGCCCGCACCGGAGGTCTCTCCCCGCCCCAAGCCCGCTGAGCGCACGCCGGCTCCGCAGCCCAAGCCCATGCCCCCGTCCCAGCCCCGGACCCTTGCTGCCCAGACTGCGGCGCCGAGCGCTGCCGCGGAAGTCCCGGTTGCTAACGAGGCGCCGCCGTCCAAGGTGGCCTCCGCTCCGGCGCCCGTCACGGTGCCGGTCACTCAGCCCCGTTTCGACGCCGAATACCTCTCCAATCCGGCCCCCGTCTATCCGGCCATGTCCCGTCGCCTGGGGGAGGAGGGGAGGGTTCTGCTGCGGGTGTTCGTGGAGCCCAGCGGGCACCCGAGCCAAGTGGAGGTCAAGGCCGGCAGCGGCTCCCCCCGCCTCGACCAGGCCGCCCAGGAGGCCGTCTGGCGCTGGAAATTCATCCCCGCCCGCCGCGGCGACGAAGCCGTCGGCGCCTGGGTTCAGGTTCCCATTAATTTCAATCTGAAAGGCTGATATGGAAAACCCTCTGGGCTTCGCCCACTTTCTCACCGGTGCCGACGGCGTGGCGCGCTTCGTCCTGGGGCTGATGCTGGTCGCCTCCGTCGGGACCTGGTACCTGATCGTCACCAAGGGTGTGCAGGTGTTCCGCATGCGCCGCCGCAGCGAAGCCTTCCTGGCCGCCTTCTGGGATGCCCCCAACCTGGAGGCCGTGGCCGCCCGCATCCGGGAAAACGGCACCACCGAGCCCTTCGCCCATCTGGTGCACCACGGCTTTACCGCCATCGAGCAGCACCGCCGCGCCTGCGGCGAGGCGGGCAAGGCCAGCCTGATCGATTCC
>DASRUX010000457.1:0-4313 GCA_035655235.1 Rhodocyclaceae bacterium
GTCGGGGCGTAGCGCAGCCTGGTAGCGCACTTGCATGGGGTGCAAGGGGTCGCGAGTTCGAATCCCGCCGCCCCGACCAAAGTTTTGAAAAGTTCAGAAAAACCGGCCTTGGCCGGTTTTTTTGTTTATACCGCCTTGAAGATATAATCCAAGCAATTTGGATTGTTTGCGGTACTTGCTTTCGGGAGGCCGTAAAGGATAGTTTGTATCCTTCTGTGGTTCTAAAATCCCGAAATGCCTGTGGGCCGTTTCCGCAACCGATCGGCCGTGGCCTCAAGCCCTGAATAGTCCAGTTGCCCCTAGGGGAAATCCGTGGGGACAAGGCAGTTAACTTTGGTTCAATCATGCGGATATTGCTGAGTAACGACGACGGATATTTTTCCCCCGGAATTGCGGCCCTGGCCGATGCGCTGAAGGATCTTGCGGAAATTGTCGTCGTCGCGCCCGAGCGGAATCGCAGCGGCGCCAGCAATTCCCTGACCCTCGACCGCCCCCTGTCCGTGAAGAAGGCGGCGAACGGCTTCTACTTCGTGGATGGCACTCCCACCGACTGCGTCCACCTGGCCGTTACCGGCATCCTGGACCCGTTGCCGGACATGATCGTTTCCGGCATCAACCATGGCGCCAATATGGGGGACGACACCATCTATTCCGGGACCGTGGCGGCGGCCACCGAAGGTTTTCTGCTCGGCATCCCCTCCATCGCCATTTCCCTCACCAGCTTCGAAGGCAAGCACTTCGACGCCGCCGGCCGGGTGGCGCGGGACCTGGTGGAGCGCTATCTGCGGTCCCCCATCCCCCAGCCGATGCTGCTCAACGTCAATGTCCCCGATCTTCCCTACGAGCAGTTGGGCGGCATCGAGGTCACCCGCCTGGGCAAGCGCCACAAGGCCGAGCCGGTGGTCAAGATGCAATCGCCCCGGCGGGAGACGGTCTACTGGATCGGGGCGGCCGGCGCTGCCCAGGACGCCGGCCCCGGCACCGACTTCAATGCGGTCGAGCGGGGGATGGTTTCCGTGACTCCCCTGCAGATCGACCTGACCCACGTTTCCCAACTTTCCACCATTCGCGCCTGGATGCAATGACCTACCGTAACCTGTCCGGCATCGGCATGACCTCCCAGCGTACCCGCACCCGGATGATCGAGCGGCTGCGGGAGCAGGGTATCCGCAACGAAGCGGTTCTCGCCGCCATGGCGGCGGTGCCGCGCCATGTCTTCGTGGAGGAGGCCCTGGCGTCCCGGGCCTATGAGGACACGGCGCTGCCCCTGGGCATGGGGCAGACCATTTCCCAGCCCTATGTGGTGGCCCGCATGATCGAGCTGCTGCTCAACGGCCGTTCCGGCCTGGGCAAGACCCTGGAGATCGGCGCCGGCTGCGGCTATCAGGCGGCGGTCCTGGCTCAGCTCACCAACGAGGTCTATGCGGTCGAGCGCATTCAGCCGTTGTTGGAAAAGGCCAAGGCCAACATGCGCAAGCTGCAGCAGTTCAATGTGCGCCTCAAGTATGCGGATGGCCAGATGGGGCTGCCGGAAGCGGCGCCCTTCGACAGCATCATCGTGGCCGCGGCGGCTTCCCGGGTCCCTCCCGCGCTGCTGCAACAATTGGCCGAGGGCGGCAGGCTGATCTTGCCAGTCGGC
The DNA here is from genome assembly GCA_035655235.1 of Rhodocyclaceae bacterium. Classification (GTDB taxonomy): domain Bacteria; phylum Pseudomonadota; class Gammaproteobacteria; order Burkholderiales; family Rhodocyclaceae; genus JAGTRP01. Next base: position 1,640 of record DASRUX010000457.1, read on the forward strand.
ACCGGTGAACAGTATCTTGTCTTCATCGAGCGTACCCCCCAGGGATTCACGGAAACCCGACTTGACGGGGTGCGCTTCGTACCACTACTTTCCGGAACAGAATGACACGACTGCTCGCAGCATCCCTCTCCGCCCTCCTGCTGGCCGGCTGCTTCACCCAGCCGCCGGCGCCCTCGGTCGACCGAGCGCCAAGCGCATCCTCCCGGGCTTCGGCTCCGCCGGCGGTGGCGGCTGCTTCCGGCGGCCCGGGCTACTACACGGTCAAGAAGGGCGACACCCTCTATCGGATTGCCCTGGAGCACGGCCAGGATTACCGGGACATTGCCGCCTGGAGCAACCTGGCCAATCCGGACAGCATCAAGGAAGGCCAGACCCTGCGGGTGGCTCCGCCTTCCGCCGAGCCGGCCAATGGGGCGGTGGTCGCCAAACCCATTGCCACCGGCTCCGGCGTGGAGGCCCGTCCCCTCGACAAGAATGGCGCCGTTGCGGCGGCGCCAGCGGCCAATGGCGACGGCGTCAAGCGGGAGCCCAAGGTCAACAAGGAACCCTATTCGCCGGAGGCCCAGGCCCGCCTGAGCGGTGCGGCGGCCGAGGCGGCTCCTAAGCCCGCCGAGGCCAAGGCCGAACCGCCCAAGCCGGAAGCGGCGCCGGTTGCAGCCGCCGCTACGGGGCCGGATGATATTCCCTGGGCTTGGCCGTCGGCCGGCAAGGTCCTGGCGGGTTACAGCGAAAACACCAACAAGGGCCTGGACATCGGCGGCAAGGCCGGCGATCCGGTGCTCGCCGCAGGCGACGGCCGGGTGGTGTACGCCGGCAGTGGCCTTCGGGGCTACGGCCAACTGGTGATCGTCAAGCACAACAACTCCTTCCTGTCCGCCTATGCCCACAACCAGAAAATCCTGGTCAAGGAGAAGCAGGATGTGACCCGGGGACAGAAAATTGCCGAAATGGGCGATTCCGACAGCGACAAGGTGAAGCTGCACTTCGAGATCCGCCGCCAAGGGAAACCCATCGACCCCCTGACCTATCTGCCCAAGCGATGACCGACAACGAAGACGATTTCGAAGAGGAGAGCGTCGAGTCCGGCGTGGCGGAGGAAGAGGCCGCGCTGGCCCCGGAGCCCGAGCCGACCACCCCGGAAATCGAGCTACTGGAGGATGTCACCCAGCTTTATCTGAATGAAATCGGCGCCAAGCCTCTCCTCACCCCCGAGGAAGAGCTGGCAACCACCCGCAAAGTCCGCCAGGGCGATTTTGCCGCCCGGCAGAAGATGATTGAGCACAACCTGCGGCTGGTGGTGAATATCGCCAAGCACTACCTCAACCGCGGCATCCCCCTTCTCGACCTGATCGAGGAGGGCAATCTGGGGCTCATCCACGCCCTGGAGAAATTCGACCCGGAGCGGGGCTTCCGCTTTTCCACCTACGCTACCTGGTGGATCCGCCAGAGCATCGAGCGGGCCATCATGAACCAGTCCCGGACCATCCGGCTGCCGGTGCATGTGGTCAAGGAAATCAACCTGGTGTTGCGGGCCATTCGCCACCTCGAGACGGCGGAGGAGAGGGAAACCACCGTCGAGCGTATCGCCACGCTGCTGGAGCGGCCCGAGGCGGAGGTGCGCCGCATCCTCACCCTCAACGAGCACATCGCCTCCCTGGATGCGCCGCTGGAGATCGATCCCAATCACACGGTCGCCGACGTCATTGCCGACGAATCCAGCATGGACCCGGAGACCATGCTCCAGTCCAACGAACTGGGGACGCTCATCGACGACTGGCTGGGGCAGCTCACGGAACGTCAGCGGGAGGTGATTACCCGCCGCTACGGCCTCAAGGGCACCGACATGGCCACCCTGGATGTCATCGCTACTGACCTGGGGCTTACCCGGGAACGGGTTCGGCAAATCCAGATGGAAGGACTGGTGCGCCTGCGCAAGATCATCAAGCGCGGCGGCATCTCCAAGGACAGCCTGATCTGAGGCGCGTTGCGGCCCGGTTCACCGGGTCGCCGACGTTTTTATCCCTATAGTTCCCGCTGCTGCATCCGCGCCTTGATGGCCTCGCCCAGCTGAAATACCGACATGGCGTAGAAGCTGGACCGGTTATAGCGGGTGATGACGTAGAAATTGTCATAGCCCAGCCAGTATTCGGTGGGCACGCCGGGGCTGACCAGATCCACCAGGGTGACCGTCGCCTGGGGATCGGCGTCGCTGACAATCCCTTGCTGCCGCAGATTGGCGACCTTGAGGGTGGGGCGGATGCCCGCCTCGATCAGGGCCCGGTCGGGTTCGCCGGCCAGGCGGGCGGGAATCGCCACAGGCTGCCCGGCTTGCCAACCGTGGGCTTCCAGGAAACGGGCGACACTGCCGATGGCGTCCTCGACACTGCCGGTCAGGTCCACCCGCTGGTCGCCGTCGAAATCCACGGCGTAGCGGCGCTGGCTGCCGGGCATGAACTGGGGAACGCCGATGGCCCCGGCGAAGGAACCGCGGATGGACCAGGGCTCCATGCCGTTTTCCCGGGCCAGCAGAAGGAACTGTTCCAGCTCGGTACGGAAAAAATCGGAACGGGGAGGGTAGCGGAAGGCGAGGGTGGCCAGGGCTTCCAGGACGTGGAACTTGCCCATGTTCCGGCCGTACTCGGTCTCCACGCCGATGATGGCGACGATGATTTCT
>DASRUX010000458.1:0-6293 GCA_035655235.1 Rhodocyclaceae bacterium
GTCGCCGCTTGGGTCCAGGGCCTGGCGGAACTGTTCTTCACTCTCTACGCCGACGTGACCGATGTGTTCAACCTGCTGGGCCATGTCTATAAGGCGGTGGCCTACGCCATGGTGTATCGGGCGCTTTTCGCGGCCGGAGTCCTCGCCCCTTATCGGGAGCTGGACGCGGAACGCCGCAGGCTGCGGGAGAGCGAACAGCGTATCCGCACCCTGAGCGACAACCTGCCCGGGGGGCTGGTCTATCAGCTGGATGTCGGCATCGACCGCAAGCAGCGCTGCTTTACCTACCTGAGTTCGGGAATCGAGCAGTTGCACGGCATTTCCGTGGAGGAAGGACTGGCCAACGCCATGGCTCTCTACGGGCAGGTGGAGCCGGAGGACAGGGCTCGCCTTGCCGAACTGGAGGCCCGGGCCATGGCCGAACTGGGGCCGTTCAGCGCCGAAATGAGAATCCGCCGTCCGGATGGCCAGGTCCGCTGGATCCTGGTCCGTTCCGCCCCTCGGCGGCTGGCAAACGGCCATGTGGTATGGGATGGCGTCGAGCTGGACATCACCGAGGTCAAACAGGCGGAAACCGCCCTCAAGGCGTCCGAGCAGCGCTTCCGGGACATCGTGAACAGCACCGACGGCATCGTCTGGGAGGCGGATGCCCAGACCTTCGAGTTCACCTTCGTCAGCCAGAAGGCGGAAGAGCTCCTGGGTTTCCCCATCGAGGACTGGTGTCGGCCCGGCTTCTGGGTGGACCACCTGCATCCCGACGACAAGTCCTGGGCGCCCGATTACTGCGCCTCGTGTACCGGCCGGCTGGAGCCCCATGATTTCGAATACCGCTTCGTCGCCCGGGATGGCCATACGGTGTGGCTCCACGACATCGTCACCGTCGTGGCGGAGGAGGGGCGGCCGCGCTGGCTGCGGGGCATCATGATCGACATCACCCAGCGCAAGGAAACCGAGCTGGAGCTGGACCGCCACCGCAACCACCTGGAAGCCATCGTCAAGGATCGCACCGCCGAGCTGACCCTGGCCAAGGAGGCCGCCGAGGCCGCCAACGTCGCCAAGAGCACCTTCCTGGCCAACATGAGCCACGAAATCCGGACGCCCCTCAATGCCATCACCGGCATGGCCCGGCTGATCCGGCGGGGCGGGCTGTCCCCCGACCAGTCCGACCGCCTGGACAAGCTGGAAGCCGCCGGCGGGCACCTGCTGGACATCATCAACGCCATCCTGGATCTCTCCAAGATCGAGGCCGGCAAGCTGCAACTGGAAGAGTCGCCCGTCCGGCTGGATGGGATCATCGGCAATGTCCGATCCATCCTCCTCAACCGGATCGAGGCCAAGCACCTGGCTTTCAAGGTGGAAATGGCGGACTACCCGGGCGATCTCCTGGGCGATCCGGTCCGCCTCCAGCAAGCGCTGCTGAACTACCTTACCAACGCCGTCAAATTCACCGATGCCGGTTTTGTCGCCCTGCGCTGCCGCGTGGTCCGGGAGGATGAGGCGTCGGCCTGGGTGCGCTTCGAGGTCCAGGATACCGGAATCGGCATCAAGCCCGATGCCTTGGCCAAGCTCTTCGTCGCCTTCGAGCAGGCCGACAACACCATGACCCGCAAGTACGGGGGAACGGGCCTGGGCCTGGCCATCACTCGCCAACTGGCCAGACTGATGGGCGGGGAAGCCGGGGCCGAGAGCGTGCCGGGGGTGGGGAGCATCTTCTGGTTCACCGCCCGGCTCAAGAAAGCGGCGAGGACGGGGACGAACAACGACGCGCCGCTTCCGGCCGATGCCGAGGCACTGCTGCTCCAACTCCATGCCGGCAAACGGGTATTGCTGGCCGAGGACGAGCCGGTGAACCGGGAAATCGTCCAGATGCACCTGGAGGATGCCGGCCTCAAGGTGGATGCCGCCGAGGACGGCGTCGAAGCCGTCGAACTGGCCGGCCGCAACGCCTACGACCTCATCCTCATGGACATGCAGATGCCCCGCATGAACGGCCTGGAAGCCACCCGGAAAATCCGGGAGATGGAAAGCGGCCCCCGGGTTCCCATCGTGGCCATGACCGCCAACGCCTTTGCCGAGGACAAGGCTCTGTGCTTCGAGGCCGGCATGGACGACCACATCGCCAAGCCCTTCAAGGCGGAAGCCTTCTTCGAAACCCTGCTGAAGTGGCTTTCCGCCGGGCGCTGATGCGGCCGGTCAGCCGCCGGTGGTCATCCCGCCCATTTCCCCCAGCACGATGCCCGTGATGTAGGACGAATCGGCGTCGGAGGCGAGGAAAACGTAGGCCGGCGCGATTTCCTCCGGCTGGGCGGCCCGGCCCAGGGGCTGCTTGCTGCCGAACTTCTCGATCTTCTCTGGGGAAACGCCCTGGTCCGCCGGATTGAGGGGCGTCCACACCGGCCCCGGCGCCACCACATTGGCCCGGATGCCCTTGGGGACAAGCTTCTGGGCCAGGGCCTTGGTGAAGGCGTTGATCGCCCCCTTGGTGGCCGAATAGTCCAGCAGGGTCTGTTCCCCCAGCAGCCCGGTCTCGGAACCGGTGACGATGATGGCCGCTCCGGGCTGCAGATGGGGCACTGCCGCTTGCACCAGATGGAAACAGGCGTCGATATTGGTGGCGAAGGTGCGCCGCCATTCATCCTCGGTGATGTCCTCGATGCCCTCCTTGCGGTTCTGCCAGGCGGCATTGGATACCAGGATATCCAGCTGGCCCAGTTCCCGGACGGTGCGCTCCACGGCCTCGCGGCAGAAGACGGGGTCGGTCAGGTCGCCGGGGATGTCCAGGCTGCGCCGGCCTTCGCCCTCGATGGCCCGGCAGGTTTCATCGCCGTCCTGCTGCTCCTCGGGCAGGTGGACGATGGCCACGTCGGCGCCTTCCCGGGCATACAGATAGGCTACGGCCCGGCCGATGCCGCTGTCGCCGCCGGTGACCAGGGCCACCTTGCCCTCCAGCTTGCCCGCCGCCTTGTAGCGGGGCGCCCGCCACTGGGGCTTCATTTCCATGTCGGCTTCGATGCCGGGCTTTGCCAGTTGCTGCCTGGGGTAGGGAGGAGGGGCCTCGGCCTGCATCTGGGGCGGGTTGGGCTGGCCACCGGATTGCTGCTGCTTCCTGCTCATGGTGCTGCTCCTGTTGGGGAGTACCCGACGGGTACGACAGCTCATGGTCAGCAAGGCCTGTGCCTTGGTTGGGTTGGGAGTTGGGTTAAGGGGTGGCTTGAGTTCGAGCCACGAGCAATTTTCAGTTGTGGGCCATGAGCTTGCGTGCGTACATCTGAAAATCCAACCCGACAACCCGGCTGAGTTTCCTTGCCCGTTCGAACGTGCCTTCCCAGTCGGGCGTAAATTGGTCGTTGCCGAAGGCGATGACGATATCGTTGTCATCGGGACCCACGGGAATGGAAAGCGCATTTTCACCGAAGGTGCGGCGTAGCATGCGGAGGTGTGCCGCCCGCTCGTTGGCGTCTCCCGACAGATTGCAGACGATCAGTCCGCCATCCGCCAGCGGGTACTTCAGATGCTCGTAGAACTCGGTGTTGCAGATTGAACTGGCGAATCCGTCTCGATCGAAGGCATCCACCAGAATGACATCGAAGGTCCGTTCGGCAGTCGCCACGAACTCGGCTGCATCGCCAAGAACAATGCGAAAGCGCTCGCTTTCCTGCGGGACGCAAAACTCCTCGCGAAAGGCGAGAACGTGTTCGTTGATTTCGATGACAGTGATTTCGGCATCCGGGAAGTGCCGGTGACAGAATTTCGCCAGCGATCCGCCCCCCAATCCGAGCATCAAAATACGTTTTGGCTGCGGATTGAAGAGCGCAAAGCTCATCATTTTTCGCGTGTAAGCCAGTTCCAGTGAGTCGGGCTTCTTGATACGCATCGCACTCTGCACATGGGCGAAGGAGAAGTAGAGGAAGCGCGTGTCGCCGTCCTCCAGCACGAAGGGTTTTTCGTATTCGCCGCGAAATAGCCTTTCCAGAATCAAGGACGGGTCAGCGGTTGGGGATTCCAGGACCTTGATCGCGCCGTTGAGTGCGAACGGACTCGGCATGGAGAGTATGGAGTGCTCGGTTTGCTTCATTGTTGTTGCCTTGCTGTGACGAGATGCTGCCCGATTTGATTTCATGACGCTGGCGGATACCGACGGGAATCCTCATTCCCCTGTGCCAACGCCAGTCGCGCATGTTAATACGGTTAACATATCAAAGACATCCAATTGTACGTCGATGCTAATCGACGGCGTATGGCGTTATAATTTGAACGGCTTGGTATTGGATGGCCAGTTACATTTGCTTAACGTGTATGGATTGTTGGCATGGAACATCGCACCGCACGTCTCACCTTGTTGGTCGACCCCAGGAAGAAGAAGCTCTTCGAAGAGATATGTGCTGACCAGGATCTGACGCCATCCCAAGTGGTTAGAAAGCTGATTCGGCAGTACATGGTGGATAACGCCGGCTCAACCGAAATTCCAGGTCAAAAAAGCGCTCAAGGAAAGGCCGCGCAGTGAGTGAACTGATCGTAACGGTGCTGATCTTGATGGCCGGCGCAGGGGTGGCTCTACTGCCCGTTTCCAATCGGTTACGTGCTGGCGCTGGACTTGCCTCCCAGGCGTTGGCCAATGTTGTAGCCCTGTCCGTGGTCATCCCGGTGTTGTTCGGCGCTCCCGACATCATGGGCACGATGCCCTGGGCCTACCCCATCGGCGATCTGCATTTTCAGCTCGATGCGCTTGGAGCCTTCTTCCTGAGTTGGTCGCTGCCGATGACCTTTTTAGGGGCCGTCTATGCCGTCGGCTATATGGACAAGTATTTCGGGACTTCGCGGCATCTGGGGGTGCACTTCGCGCTTCTCAACATGATTTCCGTGTCCTTCCTGTTGGTCTATACCGGCGAACATACGGTGACCTTCCTGTTCGGCTGGGAAATCGCCGCCCTGGCAGCGTGGTTGCTCGTGATCTGGGACTACCAGAGCGAGCGTATCCGCTTCGCCGGCTTCAACTATCTCGTCTCCACCCATATCGGCCTGATTTTCCTGGTGGCGGCGGTGATGATTCTCTACACCCATACGCACTCCTGGTTTCTCGACGATTTCGGAATCTGGATGAGCCATAACCCCGGTGCCTTACGCAACACGGTGTTCTTGTTGCTGGTTACCAGCTTTGGCCTGAAGTCGGCGTTTTTCCCTTTTCATTCCTGGCTGCCGCGGGCTCATGCGGCTGCGCCCGCCCATGTGTCCGCCCTCATGTCCGGGGTCATCCACAAGGCGGGGCTGTATGCCCTGGTGCGCTTCCTGTGGCTATCCGGCAAGCCGGACGAATGGATGGGATGGTTCCTGATCCTGTTTTCGATCACCTCGGCCCTGGTGGGCGGGCTGTATACCGTCGGCCAGCGGGATCTCAAGCGGCTGCTGGGCTACTCTTCGACCGAAAATGTCGGGATTGCCGGCATCGGTTTCGGTATCGGTTGCCTAGGCCTGAGTTGGGATACCCAGTCCCTGGTCGTGCTGGGTTTCGGCGGCGGCTTGCTGCACGTCCTCAACCATGCCTTCTTCAAATGCCAATTGTTCTATGCCGCCGGTTGCGTCTATCAGATCAAGCATGTCGTCGATTTGGAGCGGCTCGGCGGCCTGTTCAAGGCCATGCCGGTGACGGCCGTCTGTTTCCTGGTCGGAGGGGTCGCCATTTCCGCGTTGCCGCCTTTCAACGGCTTTGCCAGCGAATTCCTCATTTATTCCGGACTGTTCAGCAACGCCACGGCAAGCCTCTGGGGCAAGCTGGCCCTTGGCCTGATCGCTGCGGCACTGGCCTTTGTCGGCGCGGTTTCAGCCTTGAGCATCACGCGGGCCTATGGGGTCATCTTTCTTGGCGCGTCTCGCGATGACAGCCTGCCGCCAGCCCGCGAGGCGAGCCGATGGATGCTTGTTCCCCTCGGCATCCATACCCTGGGAACGGTCGCCCTCGGCGTCTTTCCCCTGTTGGGACTGATGGTGGTGGCGGGGCCAACCACCATGATGACTGCTGCGCTGAGCCATCCCGAAACCGGAACGGTGCTCCATGGAACGGCGGAGATACTGGTCCGCATCGCACTGATTTCCAGCGGTTTGTTCCTGATGCTCGTCACCATTCTTTGGTGGCGTCTACGCCCCTCGCCCGGTGGAAAACCGCGAACCCATGTCACCTGGGGCTGCGGCTACGACGCGCCCAATCCCCGGATGCAATATACCGGCGCAAGTTTCTCGACGGATTTCTCAGCCTATTTTCGCAACGTCATGGTGCTGATCAAACGGCGGAAGGCGCC
>DASRUX010000459.1:0-9117 GCA_035655235.1 Rhodocyclaceae bacterium
AGTTCAATCCAACAAAACTCGCATCTCACTGACGGTAGATTTCTCTACCTATTTACAGTGCGAATGCTTCAATACTTCACGGACCTAAGCCCGCTTCGCATCCCAAGCACCCACACCTATCGGTTGTCTCATTGTTAAAGAGCGAATACTTACTTCTTCTCCCTGCCGCGCCGTTGCTTGTCGTCGTCAGCAGAGGGGGCGCATTATGACTAGCTTTCGGGGAGTCGTCAACACCCTTTTTCGTTTTTTTGTTCTCTAGGTTGCCCCGGCCAGGCCGACTTGGGCCCCGTGATAAAATCCGCCCCCTTTTTTTGCCGTACCGCAGGAGAGTTTTATGAGCCCCGTCACCCAAGGCGATCGCGTCTTCCACCCCACCCTGAAAGACTGGGGGCTCGGCAAAGTGCTACGGGTAACCCCCGATCACGTTGACGTCTTTTTCGTGGGCGTCGGCTCCAAGCGACTGGCCAAGTCTTTCGTGAAGCTGGAAATTGCAGAAGGGATGGCTGCGAAGCATCCCCTCCTGGACAATCTGATGGAAGCTTCACAGATCGCCGATGCCAGCTACCTTACCCTGCCCGCCGCCATTGAACGCTTCCTGGCTGCCTATCCCGATGGACTCGAGGGAAAGGACTTCCTCAAGGAGGAAAGAGAGCCCACCCAACGAGGCAACCAGTTCTTCAACCAGTTACTCGGCCAGGAGGAACTGTCCAGGCTCATCTCTGAAGGCAATCACCGGGATGTCTGCGACCGCGCACGGCATGTCGAGTCGGTGACCACCCTCCTGACCAAAACTGAGAAGAATGCCCTCTACGCCGCCCTGGACCTTCCCGAGAACCAGAAGGTTTTCTCGGAGGGCCTGGCCGATTACCTCTACGGCACCGACCCTGAAGACGAACGATTCAGCCGATTCGTCCGCACCCTGCACCTGATCGAACTCGCCAAGTGGCCTTTTGTCACTCTGTTCGGATTCATCCGTTTTCCCCAGGAACGGGTATTCATCAAGCCCACCGCAACCCAGAACGCCGCGAAGACCTTCTGCTGGCGAATCAACTACAAGCCCGAACCGAACTGGAAGACATACAGTTCGGTCGTCCGCTTCTACAACCACATCCGCACCGGCCTGGTCGAAGAGGGCATGATGCCCCGCGACTTGATCGACGTTCAAGCCTTCATCTGGTCCGCCTGCCAGAAGTAATTACACAAAAGAAAAGAGCCTGACGCATGCGCCAGGCTCCTCATCGACACGGGCCGAAGGCCCATCAGGACAACCTTACCAATTCGGCTCCCGTTCGGGGGTCGCGGTGATCTTGTGGATGGACAAGTCGGCGCCGTCGTATTCCTGCTCCTGATCCAGGCGCAGACCCAGGGTAGCCTTGAGGGCGCCATAGACTGCGGAGCCGCCGACAAGCGCCACCACGATAGCCATGGCGGTCATGATCAACTGCGGCATGAAGGCGATGCCCCCAAGGCCGCCCAGGGCTTTGCTGCCGAAGATGCCGGCTGCGATACCGCCCCAGGCGCCGCACAAGCCATGCAGGGGCCAGACACCGAGCACGTCGTCGATCTTCCAGCGGTTCTGGGTCAAGGTGAACATGAACACGAACAGGGCGCCGGCAACGCCACCCACAACCAGCGCACCAATCGGGTGCATAAGGTCGGAACCGGCGCAAACGGCCACCAGACCGGCCAGGGGGCCGTTATGGACAAAGCCCGGGTCGTTCTTGCCCAGGATCAGGGCAACAAGGGTGCCGCCCACCATGGCCATCAGGGAATTGAGGGCTACCAGGCCGGAAATCTTGTCCAGGGTCTGGGCGCTCATGACGTTGAAGCCGAACCAGCCCACGGTCAGAATCCAGGCCCCCAGGGCCAGGAAGGGGATGGATGAAGGCGGATGGGCAGCAATGGCGCCGGTCTTGGAATAGCGGCCATGGCGGGCGCCCAGGAGGAGCACCGCCGGCAGGGCGATCCAGCCCCCCATGGCATGCACCACTACGGAGCCGGCAAAGTCATGGAACTCCTCGCCGAAGGTGGCTTTCAGCCAAGCCTGGACGCCGAAAGCCTGGTTCCAGGCAATGCCTTCAAAGAAGGGATAGACGAAGCCCACCAGCAGGAAGGTAGCCGCCAGTTGGGGATGGAACTTGGCCCGCTCGGCGATGCCGCCGGAGATGATGGCCGGGATTGCCGCCGCGAAGGTCAGCAGGAAGAAGAACTTGGTCAGTTCAAAGCCGTTCTTCTCCATCAGGGTTTCCGCCCCGGAGAAGAAATTGACGCCATAGGCGATGCTGTAGCCGACAAAGAAGTAGGCGATGGTCGACACGGCAAAGTCGGACAGAATCTTGACCAGGGCATTGACCTGGTTCTTCTTTCTGACCGTGCCGACCTCCAGAAATGCGAAACCCGCATGCATGGCCAGCACCATGATGGCGCCGAGCAAAATGAATAGGACGTCGCTGCTGTACTTGAGCGCTTCCATGTTACCTCCCAATTAAAGACCGGCAACGGGAAGCAAGCACTGTTCCAGTGCATAAACCCGCACAAAATCAGGGACATGTCACCAGACCAGTGCACACACCCGCACCATATGGGTGCAACTATGTAGATCGACGCATCTTATCGGTGCGTACGCCCTATTTCGGGGCAGCCTCTGGCGGCAGCAATACCCATAGCTTTCCGGACTGGCGCATACGGCCCGCCTGCTCGCCCGCCTCCTTGCCGAACCCCCAGAAAAAGTCGGCCCGCACCGCCCCCTTGATAGCCCCTCCCGTATCCTGGGCGAGCATCAAACGGTTGAGGGGCTGGCTGGAATTCGGCCGGGTGGTGGAGAGGAAGATGGGCGCTCCGAGGGGAATGGTGCGGGGATCGATGGCCAGACTGCGCTCGGCCGTCAAGGGAACCCCCAGGGCACCGTTGGGGCCGGCATTGCTGTTGGGCGCTTCCCGGAAGAAGACATAGCTCGGGTTGGCATTAAGGATGTCGTTCAACTTGGCCGGGTTGGCCCGCCCCCAGGCCTGGATGCCCTGCATGGAAGCCTCCTCCAGCTTGAGCTCGCCGCGCTCCACCAGGAGCCTGCCGATGGACTGGTAGGGATGGCCGTTCTGGTCCGCATAAGCCAGACGTACCAGGCTGCCGTCGGGCAGCCTCACCCGCCCCGAGCCTTGGACCTGGAGGAAGAAGTACTCCACCGGGTCCTCCACCCACAGCAGGGTGCGGGCCGGCACCTTGTCCTCCCGGGCAGCAATCTCGCCCCGGGAATAGTAGGGCACCACCTTGTTGCCCACCAGCCGCCCCCGCAGGCGCAGATTCTTGATTTCAGGGTAAAGGTCGCCCAGGTCGATGGTCAGGAGATCGTCCGGTACGCCGAGCACCGGCGTGGGATAGGCCTTGCCGGGATGGCGGCTGCCCTTGAGGAGAGGCTCGTAGTAGCCGGTGATGAGCCCGGCGGCATTGCCGTCGCCAGCCACCACGGCGTAAGGCTGGAAATTGTCCTCGAAAAAGCGGCGGACCCCGGTGAGGCGACTGCTGTCCACATCCTTGGCCATATCGCAAACCCGTTTCCAGGCAGGCCCCTGGGGCTTGCCCGCCAAGCCCCGGCACGATTGCAGGAATCCGGGCCAGGCGGCGCGCACATCGTCGTCCTTCCAACCGGGAAGCTCCTGCCAGGCGGCGGGCTGCAATGGCTTCACGGGCGGCAAGGGCGGCGTCACGACGCCGGGACAGACCGGGCATGCCGGACAAGGAGCCGGTGCGGGGCAAGCGGACGCAGCCGAAGCCGAAACGGGGGTAGAGGAAGAAGACGTGGGCATCAGGTCGGCGCAACCGGCCAGCAGGAATGCAGCCAGGACAGCCGCCGCGTGGAGTTTTTGCATGGTTTTGGCTAGAGTCTCGAAGTTTTCAAAGTATACCTGCCGTCATGACCGATCCCCTTCAGCTGGAGCGCCTGCTCACCCGTTTTGATGCCGTCCTGGAGCGTCTGGAAGGTTTCCTGCCGCCGGCACCGCCCCTGCCCGACTGGCACGCCGCCGTCGCTTTCCGCTGGCGGAAGAGCAACCAGCGCGGCTGGCTCCAGCCGGTGAAGCATCCCCACCCCATCCGGCTTGCAGACCTGCAGGGTATCGACGACCAGAAATCCCGCATCGTCGCCAACACCCGCCAGTTCGTCGCCGGCCAGCCGGCCAACAACGCCCTGATCACCGGTAGCCGGGGTTCCGGCAAGTCGTCCCTGGTCAAGGCCGCGCTGAACGAATATTCGGCCCAGGGGCTGCGCCTGATTGAAGTAGACAAGAACGACCTCACCGACCTGCCGGACATCGTAGACCTGGTGGAAGGCCGGCCCGAACGCTTCATCGTCTTCTGCGACGACCTCTCCTTCGAGGCCAACGAAACCGCCTACAAGGCGCTCAAGTCCGTGCTGGACGGTTCGGTGGCCGCCGCCCCGGACAATGTCCTGATCTACGCCACCTCCAACCGGCGCCACCTGATGCCCGAGTATTTCTCCGAAAACCTGGAGACCACTCGGGTCAATGACGAAATCCACCCCGGGGAAGCCATCGAGGAAAAGATTTCCCTGTCTGACCGCTTCGGCCTCTGGGTCTCCTTCTACCCCTGCGACCAGGACCACTACCTGGCCATCGTCGCCCACTGGCTACGCACCTTCGGGGTGGACGAGGCGGCCATCGCCGACTGCGAACGGGAGGCCCTCAACTGGGCCCTGGGCCGGGGTTCCCGCAGCGGCCGGGTGGCTTGGCAGTTCGCCAAGGACTGGGCCGGCAGCCATGGCAAGGGGGCGCAATGACAGGGATCGTCGAAGTCGCCGCCGCCGTCATCCTGCGGAACAACGGCGAGGAATTCCTGCTCGCCCAGCGTCCCGAAGGCAAGGTCTACGCCGGCTACTGGGAATTCCCGGGCGGCAAGGTGGAACCCGGCGAGACGGTGCGGGAGGCCCTGGTGCGCGAACTCCAGGAAGAGCTGGGCATCACCGCCACCGCCGCCACCCCCTGGCTCACCCGCCAATTCACCTATCCCCATGCCACGGTGCGCCTCAATTTCTGGCGGGTGACCGCCTGGGAAGGGGAAATCGGCGTCACCGCCCCCCTGGAGCACAGCGCCGTCGAATGGATGCGTTGCGACGAGGCCGCCACCGTCGCCCCCATCCTGCCGGCCAACGATCCCATCCTCAAGGCCCTGTCCCTGCCCGTGGTCATGGCCATCACCAACATGGAAGACAACGGCGAGGACGCCGAACTCTCCCGCCTGGAGGGCGCCATCAACAAGGGGTTGCGGCTCTTCCAGATTCGGGACAAGGGCCTGCCCGGCGCCGAGCGGGCCTGGTTCGCCCAGGCCGCTGCCGAAATGGTACGGAACAGCGACGCCCTGGTACTGGTGAACGACGACCCGGCCCTGGCCCATCGCATTCATGCCAGCGGCGTCCACCTTTCCGCCGCGGCCAGCCGCTACCGGCAGTCCCGCCCGGAAGCCTCGGAAGTGGGCAAGTGGGTGGGCGCTTCCTGCCACAACGAGGCGGAATTGAAGCACGCCAACGACCTCGGCCTGGATTACGCCCTGCTCGGACCGGTGCTGCCCACCGCCACCCATCCCGGCATGGACCACCTGGGCTGGATCAATTTCGAGCGCATGGTGGCCGGCTCGGCCATCCCGGTATTCGCCCTGGGCGGCCTGTCGATGGATATGCTGGAAACGGCCCAGGCCCATGGGGCCCACGGCATCGCGCTTATGCGCAACTGGCCCTGAGGCCGGCACTCAGGAACGGGGCTTGTCCTTGTCCGATCCCGGAGTCGGCTCCGACTCCGGATCGTTGCCCTCGGCGGGAATGCGATAGCTCTCGGAAGCCCAAGCCCCCAGGTCGATGAGTTTGCACCGCTCCGAACAGAACGGGCGCCAGGGATTGTCGGGGGACCAGACGGCGTCCTGGCCGCACTGGGGACAGCGAACCTTGCGGACCATCAGAGATTGCAGAAGGTGAGGTCGAAGACCACCGGCTGCTCGTGAATCTTGGATTTCGGCTCGGCGGCAGGCGGATTGGTGAAACGGATGTTGAGGGCGTACTTGTTGGCGCTGACCTCGGGAATAGCGCCTTCGGAGGTGTTGATGGACACCCGTACCATCTGGGCCGTGCTGCCCCCCAAGTTGAGCTGGAACTGGCCGTTGTTGGCGGTATAGCTGCGGGCCGAGCCGCTGGAGCGCAACAGGCGCAGAACGATGGCCAGTGCATCCCGCAGGGGCAGCAGGGGCCGGGTCCAGCCGTTCAGGGCATCGCGCCTGGCATCCACGGTGCGATGCAGCCACCAATGGTAGGACGGCAGATCGAATTCGCAGACGCCCCCGGGGATGGCGGCCCGGCTCTTGATGCCCATGAGCCAGTCGTTTTCCCGCAGGTACTGGCCGATCTTGCCGGCCATGGCCAGCAGGGCGGCGGAAGCCTGCTCGATTTCGTAGAGGGCGCCGGACAGGGCCTCTTCGGAAATATCGGGATTGTTGCGGTAGCCCAGCAGGGTCTGACGCTGGCGCTCCAGTTCCTGGATGAGGTCCATCTTGAGGTCGGCGCGGCCAGCCACTTCCAGGATTTCGAACAGGGTCAACAGGGCCACATGATGTTCGAGAGTCCCTTCCTGTTTGGCGAAATGGAGGGTCTTGTCGAACAAGTCTTCCAGGCGCAGCAGCGTGCGAATGCGCTCGTTGAACGGATATTCGTAGGTAATCACGCTATTTGTGCGGCCCAGACCGGGAAAATGCTTGAATTCTGAGCCATTTGCAGCAAAAGCTCAACACTTAACTTTAGCTTTCCGACTAGAACTTTCGGCATAACGCTTGTGCAATTCCGCCACCTGGGGTTCGAGGGCTTCCATTCCGTCGTCGTTGTGGATCACGTCATCGGCCGCCGCAAGCCGTTCGACGCGGCTCGCCTGGGCCGCCATGATGGCCCTGACCTCGGCTTCCGGCAGGCTGCTCCGGGCCATCACCCGGGCCACCTGGGTGGCTTCGTCGCAGTCCACTACCAGTATCCGGTCGCAGCGCTCCCGGTAGGTTCCCGACTCCACCAATAATGGAACCGCCAGGATGACGTAGGGCGATGACGCCGCCCGGCAACGCTCGGCCGACTCCAGCCGGATCAGGGGATGGAGAAGGCTCTCCAGCCGGGCGCGGGCGGATGGATCGGCAAAGACCAGCTGGCGCATGGCGGGACGGTCCAGCCCGCCGTCGGGCCGCACGATCCCGGTGCCGAAAGCCGCCGCCAACGCCGGCATGGCTGCCCCGGCCGGGCCGGTGAGTTCGTGGGCGATGGCGTCGGTATCCACCACCGCCACCCCGCGGGCGGCAAAGCGGTCGGCAACGGCGGTCTTGCCGCTGCCGATGCCGCCGGTCAGTCCCACGATGTAATCACTCACGGCCGTTCACTTGCAGGTCTGGGAGGCGATCTCCGGCAGGGCGGCCTTGGCGGCAGCCACCAGGGCGGCCTGGCGGGCGGCCGGCCCGCGTGCTTCCACCGCGTGCAGGGCATCTTTGGTGATGCGCTGGCCGACCTTGGCGCTGCGCACTCCCTTGGCCTTGAGGTTGGCCAACTGGTCGTTGGCGCCCTGTTCGTTGGAGAAGACCCCGAGGGAGATGGCGAAGCGGTTGGGCCCCGCGTCCTGGACGACGAAGAAGTCGCTCACCCCCATGCGTTTCAGCTCACCGGCCTTGCGTTCGGCGTCGGCCTTGGAAGGCAGAGGAGGGATGAAAACCCACCAACCGCCCCCCTCGACGGGGGTCGCCCGGCGCTCCGCCTTGAAATCGGTGAATTTCTCCTCCACCAGGCTCGCCAGGCGAGTGGCCTCGGGACCGGTCAGCTCGCTCCACACCACGCAGGACTGAGGCCCCGCCGGCGCCGCGGCTGCCATCGGTTTGTCGGCCGGAGCGGCAGCCTTGTCGGCCGGGGCTGCCGATTCGGCACCGACATCCTTCCCAGCCGCCTCGCCGCCCGCCTCATCGGTATCCTTGGCTGGCTCCGGCGCCTTCTTCGCCTCGCCTACCGGCGGCTCGCCCCGGCCGACGACCCGGATGCGTTCGGGGTTGAGCTGCTGCTCCATCCGGCCCGCATCCGGATTGTCCGGCCGGCCGAAATAGCCCTCTGCGTAGGCAAAGAACAGGACGTTGGCCAGGACGAGGAGAAAGACCAGGGCTTTCATTCGACTTTGGGCAGATGCTTCAGGGAGTCGGCGATCGCTTCGGCCGGGTACTCGTAGTCTTCCAGTTGGCCGGCGAAGAAGCGGTCATAGGAAGCCATGTCGAAGTGGCCGTGGCCGGTGAGGTTGAAGAGGATCACCTTGGATTCCCCGGTCACTTTGCACTTCAGCGCCTCGTCGATGGCGGCCCGGATGGCGTGGCAGGACTCGGGGGCAGGAATGATGCCCTCGGCCCGGGCGAACTGGACGCCGGCCTGGAAGGTGGCCACCTGGGGCACCGCCACCGCCTCCACCTTGCCCTCGTTGAGCAATTGGGAAACCAGGGGGCTGTCGCCGTGGTAGCGCAGGCCGCCGGCGTGGATGCCCGGGGGCATGAAGTCGTGGCCCAGGGTGTACATCTTCATCATCGGCGTGTAGCCGGAGGCGTCGCCGAAGTCGTAGGCGTAGGCGCCCTTGGTCAGGGTCGGGCAGGAGGTGGGCTCCACCGCCACGCAGCGCAGCTTCTCGGCCCGCTTTTCCCCGGCGGCCTGATCGGCCAGGAAAGGGAAGGCGATGCCGCCGAAGCTGGAACCGCCGCCGCAGGGGCCCAGCACCACGTCGGGGTAGAGGCCGATCTTGTCGAACTGCTTCTTGGCTTCCAGGCCGATGATGGTCTGGTGCAGGAGCACATGGTTGAGCACCGAGCCCAGGGTGTAGCAGGTGTCGGGGCTGGCAGCGGCTTCCTCGACAGCTTCGGAAATGGCGATGCCCAGCGACCCTTGGCTATTCGGGTCCTTGGCCAGGACAGACCGGCCGGCCTGGGTCAGGTCGGTGGGGCTGGCGAAGACCTCGGCCCCCCAGGTCTGCATCATGGAACGGCGGAAGGGCTTCTGCTGGTAGCTCACCTTGACCATGAATACCCGCACCGGCAGGCCGAACATCTGGCCGGCGAAGGCGA
>DASRUX010000460.1:0-15995 GCA_035655235.1 Rhodocyclaceae bacterium
ATCGTCGACGGCCCCGTCCGGCTCCTCTCCACCCAGCGCTGGGTCGTCTTCGTCGGCAGGCGCCTCAGCCGGGGGGACGGCAGCTTCCAGGGGGTCGTCTACGCCGCCATCGACAGCGACCACTTCCAGCAGCTTTTCTCCCGGATGGACCTGGGCCCCGGTTCCGCCATCGCCCTGCGGACCGCCGGCCTGCGCCTCGTCGCCCACCACCCGGCCTCGCCGGAAGCCAACGCCGCCATCGGCACCGGCGCCGTCCCGGCCGCCTTCAGGGCAGCCCTGGCCGACAACCCCAAGGAGGGCCACTACCTCTCCCAAAGCCTGATGGACGGGGTGGAGCGGGAGGTCAGCTACTTCCGCATCGGGGACTATCCCTTCTACATCTGCGTCGCCCTCGCCACCGAGAACTACCTCGCTCCCTGGCGAGCGGAGGTGGCCCGGGTTTCGGCCCTGGGGGCGCTCATTGTCCTGGTGATCGCGCTGTCGTCCTGGATGGCCTACGTCCTCTGGCGGCGCCAGTGGCTGGCCACCGAGTCCCTGCGGGCCAGCGAGGAGCGCATCCGGCTGATGGTGGAGAGCATCCGGGACTACGCCGTCTTCATGCTCGACGCCGAAGGCAAGGTGGCCACCTGGAACGAGGGTGCCGCCCGGCTGACGGGCTATGGTGCCGAGGAGATCATTGGACACCCCCTGTCCATCCTTTACCCACCGGCCATGACCGGCGAGGGGAAAGCCACCACCCTTCCCCTGGGCGGCCCCCAGGAGAGCGTCACCAGCGAGAATTGGCGGCTGCGCAAAAGCGGCGCCCTGTTCATGGCCAATACCGTCATCACCGCCGTGCGGGATGACGAGGGGGCGCTGCGGGGCTACACGGTCGTCCTGCGGGACATTTCCGAGCAGCGCCTGGCGGAGCAGTCTGCCAAGAAGGCCAACGCCCTGCTGCTGGAGGCGGTGGAGAGCATCGCCGTCGGCTTCGCCATCTACGCCCCGGACGATCGCCTGGTGATCTGCAACCAGGCCTACCGCAACATGTACCGGGCCGGCAACGACCTGGTGGTGCCCGGGGTGAAGTTCGAGGACCAGGTCCGCTACGGAGCCCAGCGGGGACTTTACCCCGATGCCGCGGAATACCCGGAGCCCTGGATCCGGGGACGGGTGCAACGGCACCGCTCCGCCAACGGCACGCCCCATGAGCAGGAAGTGGCCGACGGCCGCCACCTGCTGGTGGTGGAATACCGCACCCCGAGCGGCCATATCGTCGGCAACCATCTGGACATCACCGAACTCCACCGCCACCAGCACCACCTGGAACAACTGGTGGAAGCCCGCACCACCGAGCTGAAGGCTTCCGTGGCCCAGTTCCGCATCCTGGTGGAACAGGCGCCCACCGCCATGGCCATGCTGGATCGGGAACTGCGCTACCTCACCGTCAGCCGCCGCTGGATCAAGGAACACGGCCAGGGCCTCGGCAACCTCATCGGCCGCCCCATCCACGAAGCCCACCCGGACATCCCGGAACGCTGGAAGGAAACCTACCGGGCCGCCCTGTCCGGCGCCACCCTGAAGAACGACGAGGACCTGTGGGTACGCGCCGACGGCACCCGGCAATGGCTGCGCTGGGCCATGTACCCCTGGACCGACGAAAAAGGGGATATCGGCGGCATCATCGTCTTCAACGAAGACATCACCGAAGCCAAGCAGGCTCGGGAAAAGCTCATGGAAAGCGAGGCCCGCTTCCGTTCCGCCTTCGAGCAGGCGGCGGTGGGCCTGGCCCACGTTTCCCTGGACGGCCACCTGCTGCGGGTGAACGAGAAACTCTGCGGCATCCTCGGCTACCCTCGGGAAGACTTGAGGAACATGGATTTCCGCGACCTTTCCCACCCGGACGACGTGGACAGCAGCCAGGAAGTGGCGGGACAGCTCCTCCTGCGGGACAGCGCCATCTCCAGCTACGCCCAGGAGCGGCGCTTCCGGCGCAAGGATGGGTCCCTGGTGTGGGTCAATGTCACCCAGTCCCTGGTCCGGGGCCCCGCCGGGCAGGCGGACCACCTGATGGCCGTGATCGAGGATATCCAGCGCCGTAAGGAGGCGGAATCGGCCCTGGCTGAGGAACGGGAGGCCCGGCAGCAGATCCTGGAGCGCCAGGTGGCCGAGCGCACTGCCGAACTGGTGGCCGCCAACCGGGAACTCCAGGGCTTCACCTACGCCGCCTCCCACGACCTGAAGGCACCCCTGGGGCGCATCAACAGCTTCAGCTCCCTGCTGGAGATGAAGTACCGGGACAAGCTGGAGGGGGACGGCCTCCTCTTCCTGGACTTCATCCGCAAGAACGCCCTGCGCATGACTGCACTCATCGAAGACCTCCTGGCCCATGCCCAGATCGAACAGAAGATTCTCGATCTGCAGCCCATGGACCTGTCCGAGGCGGTGCAATCGGCCCTGCGGGAACGGGAGGGCGAAATCCAGCAGGGGGGCGTGCAGCTGCGGCTGGCCTTGCCCTCCGTCGCCGTGCGGGCCAATCCCCACGGTTTCGCCCAGGTCCTCGGAAACCTGCTGGAAAACGCTCTCAAATATTCAAGCCAGGCCGAGCCCCCGGTGGTCGAAATCGGCGCCGAGGAGAAGGACGGCCGCTGCCGCCTGTGGATTCGGGACAACGGCGTCGGTTTCGACATGGTCTACCACGACCGGATTTTCGAAATCTTCCGGCGCCTGCATACCTATGAGGAATTCCCGGGGAGCGGCGTCGGCCTCGCCCTGGTGAGGAAGGCCATGGAACGCATGGGCGGCCGGGTGTGGGCGGAAAGCGCCCCCGGCCAAGGCGCCACCTTCTACCTGGACCTGGCGGCCGCCGAACCTGCCGTCAGCGCAGCGCCTCGCCAAGAACGCAGGCCCACGTCGCCAGCCCATTGACCAGGGCCACCAGGACGGCGGCGCTGCCGGCGTCCTTGGCCCGCTTGGCCAGCGGGTGGCGCTCCAGGCCGATGCGGTCGATGGCCGCCTCGATGGCCGAATTGATCAATTCCACGACCAGCACCAGAAGCACGCTGCCGATCATCAGGGCCCGGCCGACACCGCCCACCGGCAGCAGCACCGCCGCCGGAATCAGAACGGCAGCGAGCCAGGTTTCCTGACGGAAGGCGTTCTCGCAGGCGTAGGCCGCCTTGAGGCCGGCCAGGGAATAGTGGAGGGCGTTCCAGATCCGGCGCAGGCCGGTCTTGCCCTTGAATTGGGATTCGCCGGCCGGGTCGGCTCGGTCTTGGCTTTCGGGTTCCATGGCGCTTCCGGAAAATCGGGAAGCCGCCATTTTAATGTCATGGAGCCTGCCAGGACCTCAGTGGCTCTCCGCGGCCTCCACCGCCACCACCCGGGCCGCCGGGAAACGGGCGGCGAAGCGGCTGCCCTTGCCGGGGGTGCTGCGGATATCCAGCACGGCCTGGTGCCGGGACAGGGAATGCTTGACGATGGACAGCCCCAGGCCGGTGCCGCCGCTTTCCCGGGAACGTCCCCGGTCCACCCGGTAGAAGCGCTCGGTCAGCCGGGGCAGGTGCAGGGGATCGATGCCGATGCCGGTATCCTCCACCGCAAACTCCGCCCCCTCCGGCCCGGCGGTCCAGCGCAGGGTGATCCGCCCGCCCGCCGGGGTGTAGCGCACGGCGTTGGAAACCAGGTTGCCGAGGGCGCTGCTGATCTCGCTTTCCGAACCCCGCAGGTCGCCGAGCCCGGCCGTTTCCAGCTGGATGTCGTGGCGGCCGCCGGACAGCGCCTTGGCGTCCCGGTAGAGCTTGTCCACCAGGGCGGCGGCGTCGATGCGCTCGTCTTCGGAGGGCGGCGGCGCCGATTCGATGGAGGATAGGGTGAGGAGGTCCTGGAGAAGCCGCAGCATCCGTTCCGACTGCTCGGTCATGAGGGCCAGGTAGTGGGAGCGCTCCTCCGGGGTCAGCTCCATTTCCCGGAAGGTTTCCAGGAAGCCGGCCAGGACGGTGAGCGGCGTGCGCAGCTCGTGGGAGACGTTGGCGACAAAATCCCGCCGCATCTGGTCCAGGCGCTCGGCCTGGGTGACGTCCTTGACCTGGATGAGGCGGCGGTCGGGACCGTATTCCGTCACCCGGATGGAAATGATGCAGTCGCCGCTACGCTCGGAGCGCAGGCGCAGGGGCTCGCTGAAATCGCCGGCGCTCAGGTAGGCGACGAAGGCCGGCTGGCGGACCAGGTTGATGATGGGCTGGCCCACGTCGGTGCGCTGGTCGAGGCCCAGGTAGCGTTCCGCCGAGCGGTTGCACCATTCGATGCGCCCGCCCAGGTCCAGGGAGACGATGCCGTCGTTGATGGCCTGCCCGGCGGCGGCGAAGCGGGCCAGTTCGCCGTGCAGGCGGGCGATTTCCCGGCGCAGCTCCCGCTCGTGGCGGTAGACCCGGGAGAAGGGCACGTACCAGATGCCCTCCCCGCCCAGCTCCCGCTCGGGGGACGGCGCCTGGGACCAGCGGTCGAGGAGGACGTACTGCCGGGAGTGGTAGGCGAGCTGCCCCAGGAGGCAGACGGAGAAGGCCGCCCAGCCCGCATCCGAAGACACCATCAGCCCCATGACGAGGCCGATGGCGGCGGAGACCACCACATAGACCAGGGCGCTGGCGATGGGACCGGGCATCGTCCTGGCTCCTCAGTTGCCGCGGAAGCGGTAGCCGGTGCCCCGCACCGTTTCCACCCGCTCGTGGTGGCCGGAGGGCTCCAGGGCCGCCCGCAGGCGCCGGATATGGACATCCACCGTGCGCTCCTCGATGAAGACGTGGTCGCCCCACACCTCGTCCAGGAGCTGGGCCCGGGAATAGACCCGCTCCGGGTGGGTCATGAAGAAGAAGAGCAGGCGGAATTCGGTGGGTCCCAGGTCCAGGTTCTGGCCATTCACCGTAACCCGGTGGGTGCTGGGATTGAGAGCCAGGCCGCCGAATTCCACTGCCTCGCCGGCCAGGTGGGGCGCCCGGCGGCGCAGCACGGCGCGAACCCGGGCCACCAGTTCCTTGGGGGAGAAGGGCTTGGTGACGTAGTCGTCGGCCCCGGCTTCCAGGCCCTGGATCTTGTCTTCCTCATGGACCCGGGCGGTGAGCATGATGATGGGCAGCTCCCGGGTGCGCTCGTCCTGGCGGAGCTTCTTGGCCAGGGAGACGCCGGACTGGCCCGGCAGCATCCAGTCCAGGATGACCAGGTCGGGCAGGGCCGAGCGGATGGCGTTTTCGCCCTCCTCGGCGCTGCCGGCGCGGACCACCAGGAAGCCGGCATGCTTGAGGTTGATGGCCAGCAGCTCCTGGATGGCCGGCTCGTCCTCGACAACCAGGATGGTGGGATTCACGCCTTCTTCTCCTTGGCAGGATGGCGGATATCCCGGCCTTCGGCGATGTAGATGACCTGCTCGGCGATGTTCTTGGCGTGGTCGCCGATGCGCTCCACGGCCCGGGCGATCCAGATCACGTCGATGGCGCCGGAGATGGTGCGGGGGTCTTCCATCATGAAGGTGATGAGCTGGCGGATGATGGCCTTGAAGCCCGTATCCACGTTGTCGTCGCTCTTGATGACCTCGACGGCGGCGGCGCTGTCCAGGCGGGCGAAGGCGTCCAGGGCCTGGCGCAGCATGGTGACGGCCAGGGAGGCGACGTGGCGGACATCCACCGCGTCCCGGGGCAGGATCATCGGCCCCTTTTCGTGGAGGCGGCGGGCGCCCTTGCCGATCTTCTTGGCCTCGTCGCCGATCCGTTCCAGGTCGGTGACGATCTTGCCCACGCCCATGACCAGGCGCAGGTCGAAGGCCGCCGGCTGGCGCTTGGCGATGACCTGGATGCACTGGTCGTCGATGGTCTGCTCGAAGCTGTTCACCTTCTTGTCGTTGGCGACGATCTCGGCCACCACCTCGATCTCGCCGGTGTGGTAGGCGTGGGTGGCGGACAGGATCTGGGATTCCACCAGCCCGCCCATTTCCAGGACCAGGGTGCGCAGGCGGGTCAGCTCTTCGTCGAAGGCGCGGGTGAGGTGTTGGGTATGTTCGGTCATTCGTTGCTCCCTTAGCCCATGCGGCCGGTGATGTAGTCTTCGGTACGCTTGTCCTTCGGCTTGATGAAGACATCGTCCGTCTTGCCGAACTCTACCAGCTCGCCCAGGTACATGTAGGCGGTGAAATCGGACACCCGGGCCGCCTGCTGCATGTTGTGGGTGACGATGGCGATGGTGAATTCCGACTTCAGTTCGTGGATCAGTTCCTCGATGCGCATGGTGGAAATCGGGTCCAGGGCGGAGGTGGGCTCGTCCAGGAGGAGGACCGAGGGCTTCACCGCCACGCCCCGGGCGATGCACAGACGCTGCTGCTGGCCGCCGGAGAGGCCGGTGCCGGCCTGGTTGAGCTTGTCCTTCACCTCGTCCCACAGGGCCGCCTTGGTCAGCGCCCACTCCACCCGGTCGTCCATCTGGCTGCGGGAGAGCTTCTCGTGCATGCGCACCCCGAAGGCGATGTTCTCGTAAATCGACATGGGGAACGGGGTGGGCTTCTGGAACACCATGCCCACCTTGGCCCGCAGGGCGATGGTATCGACGCCCTTGTCCAGGATGTTGCTGCCCTCGATGAGCAGCTCCCCCTCGGCCCGCTGGCCGGGGTAGAGGTCGTACATGCGGTTGATGGTGCGCAGCAGGGTGGATTTGCCGCAGCCGGAGGGGCCGATGAAGGCGGTGACCTTGCCCTGGAAGATATCGAGGTTGATGTTCTTCAGGGCCAGGGTCTTGCCGTAGTAGAAGTTCAGGTTCCTGATGCTGATCTCGGGCGTCAGGGTCTGGACGGATGAATCGACGGGCATCATAAGTTTGTCTTGTTCGTGTTCGTTGGGATCAGCGATGCTCAACCTTCCGGAACATCACCCGGGCGATGACGTTCAGGGTGAGGACGCCGAGGGTGATGAGGAAGACACCGGCCCAGGCCAGCTGCTGCCAGTCCTGGAAGGGGCTCATCGCGAATTTGAAAATGGTCACCGGCAGGTTGGCCATGGGTTCGGAGAGATCGACGCTCCAGAACTGGTTGGACAGGGCGGTGAAGAGGAGCGGCGCGGTTTCGCCGGAAATCCGGGCCAGGGCCAGCAGGATGCCGGTCACAACGCCGGTCTTGGCGGAGCGCAGGGTCACCAGCATGATGACCTTCCACTTGGGCGCCCCCAGGGCGTAGGCGGCTTCCCGCAGGGTGTTGGGCACCAGGGCCAGCATGTCCTCGGTGGTGCGCACCACCACCGGAATCACCAGCAGCGCCAGGGCGATGGCCCCGGACAGGCCGGAGAACTTGCCGACGTTGGCCACATAGACGGCATAGACGAAGAGGCCGATGACGATGGACGGCGCCGAGAGCAGGATGTCGTTGATGAAGCGGGTCACCTTGCCCAGCACCGTGCGCTGGCCATATTCCGCCAGGTAGATGCCGGCCAGGATAGCGATGGGCGTCGCCATGGCCATGGCCAGGCCGACCATGATCAGGCTGCCGGCGATGGCGTTCTTGAGGCCGCCGGCGGCGCCCGGGGGCGGGGTCATTTCGGTGAACAGGGTCCAGGACAGAGCGCCCAGGCCCAGGTCGAGGACCATCCACAAAATCCAGGCCAGCCAGAAGAGGCCGAAGCCCATGGCGGCCATGGAGAGGGTGAGGGCCAGGAAATTGACGGCTTTGCGACGGATACGGAGATTCATGGTCGCTTGCCTCAGCTCTTGGCGCCTTCGTTGCGCTGCAGGGACATGAGCAGCAGCTTCGAGAGGGACAGCACGATGAAGGTGATGACGAAGAGGATCAGGCCCAGTTCCACCAGGGCGGAGGTGTAAAGCCCCGGGGTGGCCTCGGCGAATTCGTTGGCCAAGGCGGAAGTGATGCTGTTGCCGGGCATGAACAACGAGAAATTGGAAAGCAGGCTGGCGTTGCCGATGACGAAGGTCACCGCCATGGTCTCGCCGAGAGCGCGGCCCAGGCCCAGCATGACGCCGCCGATGACGCCGACGCGGGTGTAGGGCAGGACCACGTTCCACACCACCTCCCAGGTGGTGCCGCCCAGGCCGTAGCAGGATTCCTTGAGCATGGGCGGGGTCAGTTCGAACACGTCCCGCATCACCGAAGTGATAAAGGGGATGATCATGATGGCCAGGATGATGCCGGCGGCCAGGATGCCGATGCCGATGGCGGGCCCGGAAAAGAGCTTGCCGATGATGGGCAGCTGGCCCAGTGTCTTGCCGATCCAGGGCTGGATGTACTGCCCGAAGACGGGGGCGAAAACCAGCAGGCCCCAGATGCCGTAAACGATGCTGGGGATACCCGCCAGCAACTCGATGGCGATGCCCAGGGGGCGGCGCAGCCAGGTGGGCGCCAGCTCGGTGAGGAACAGGGCGATGCCGAAGCTGATGGGCAGGGCGATGACCAGGGCGATGGCCGAGGTGATCAGGGTGCCGTACATGGGCACCAGGGCGCCGAAGCGCTCGGCCGGCGGATTCCACTCGCTGCTGGTGAGGAAGCCGAAGCCGAAGGTGGTGATGGACGGCCAGGCGCTCCAGGTGAGGGAAACCACGATCCCCGCGAGGAGGACCAGGGTCAGCACCGCGAAGGCCCGGGTGAGGTTGAAGAAAACGGCGTCGCCGAACCGCCCCCTCCCGTGGGAGGGGTTGATCAGCGACGCCCGGGGGGCAGCGGCGGGCTCGGCGGCCGTCAGGTCCGGCTTACCCGCTTCTAGTGATTGACCCATTGCTGCTATCAGCCTCGCTTACTTGCCGGTGAAGACGGGCTTGCCGGCGCCATCCTTGATATTGTTGCCCCAGGCGGTATGGATCTGCTTGACCAGGCCATCCGGCAGGGCGACGTAATCCATTTCCTCGGCCATCTTGCCGCCGTTCTTGTAGGCCCACTCGAAGAACTTGAGCACTTCGGCGCCCTGGGCCGGCTTGTCCTGGACCTTGTGCATCAGGACGAAGGTGGCGCCGGTGATGGGCCAGGCTTCCTTGCCGGACTGGTTGGTCAGGATTTCGCCGAAGGCGGACTTGGCCCAGTCGGCGTTGGCGGCGGCGGCCTTGAAGGTCAGGTCATCCGGGGCGACCCAGTTGCCGGCGGCGTTCTGCAGGGTGATCCAGGTCAGCTTGTTCTGCTTGGCGTAGGCGTATTCCACGTAGCCGATGGAGGACGGGATGCGCTGAATGAAGGCGGACACGCCCTCGTTGCCCTTGCCGCCCATGCCGGTGGGCCACTGCACCGCCGTACCCTCGCCCACCTTCTGCTTCCACTCGGGGCTGACCTTGGACAGGTAGTTGGTGAAGATGAAGCTGGTGCCGGAACCGTCGGCGCGGCGCACCACGGCGATGTCGGTGGCAGGCAGGGCGACCTTCGGGTTCAGGTCGGCGATGGCCTTGTCGTTCCACTTGGTGATCTTGCCCAGGTAGATGTCGGCCAGGACGGCGCCGGTCAGGCGGATCGCCCCGGGCTGGATGCCGGGAATATTCACCACCGGCACGACGCCGCCGATCACCGTCGGAAACTGGGTGAGGCCGCCCTTGTCCAGGTCCTCGACCTTGAGGGGCATGTCGGAGGCGCCGAAATCCACGGTCTTGGCGTTGATCTGCTTGATGCCGCCGCCGGAGCCGATGGACTGGTAGTTGATCTTGTTGCCGGTGGCCTTCTGGTAGGCGTCGGCCCACTTGGCGTAGATGGGAGCGGGGAAGGAAGCGCCGGCGCCGGTGATCTCGGCGGCCTGGGCGGCAACGGCGGCGCCCGCCAGGGAAACGGCAAGCATCGTCGCACGGAAAAACTGGAATTTACGCAGCATCTGGTGTTCCTCTTTGATTGACCAAATTCTTGCTTTGACCGGTCGGCGGATTCGGTATCACCGGGACCGGACCCTCTTTCATTGAGAGCGGCGCCAGTCTAATCTGCGAATGTTACAAATCTGTGACGCACGCCTGCTACCATGAAAGCAATACTTAGGTGATAGGATTAAGCCGTTCGACAGACGACCACACTATGCTTAACTGGATCACTTCCCGCCTAGGCGGCTCTTCTTCCGGCGATTCCAGCCACCCGCTGGGCACCGACAAGAATATCGACACCTTCCTGGCGGAAATTCCGACCATCATCCCCCAGCGCACCCTGCGGGACCTGACCGAATGGGTCGGCGATACGTCGAGCTTCATCGACCCGCTGCCCCTCGCCCAGGCGACCCGTGCCCTGGAGCGGCTGGACGAGTTCGCCCAGGACGCCATCGCCCGCTGCTGGGCCGAAATGCTGGCCGATGCCCAGAAGAACCGGCCCATCACGGTGGAAGCCAACGCCGTCAAGGCCTACCTGACCGGCAGCCACGCCTGCAACCGGAAGATTCTTGCCCGACTTTCCGCCGACGAGGAAAAGGGCCAGGACAAGCGGGTGCTGGCCCGCTTCGCGGCCCGGGCCATGTACAACTGGGTCACCCTCAAGAAGCTGAACCGCCTGACCTACCAGGCCGCCGAGCCGGCCTGGTGGACCGAGGCCCACGATCTGCTGCGGGAGGCCCGGGACCTGGGCACCGCCCATCTGACCGGGTCCATCTATCCCCGCCATCAGCTCCTCTCCAGCGTCCTGAAGGAATACCAGATCGGCGTCCTGTTCGAGACGGCCCCCCTCACCAACCTGACGGTGGGCGAGATCGACGCCGCCGACCGGCTGGTACGCTGGATCGAGCCCCACTGCCGCTTCTCCGATACCCGCTCGCCCCTGGTGCCCTTCTACATCGTGCCCGAGGGCGGCAATGGACCTGCCCGCTGGCAGGAGGACGACGTTTATCCCCTGGGAACCCGTTTCTTCGGCATCGCCCAGGGGCAGGCGCAACTGACCCAGCTGAGTGCCTCCATCACCCGGGACCAGACGGTGCCTGACTGGCTCGCCGCCAGCGGCTGCAGCCGCCAGCACATCCTCCAGCTCCTCCAGAAGCTCATCACCAACTGGTCCGCCACGCCGCCCAGCCGCAAGCATCCGCGGGTGACGGCCAAGGGCACCATCCGGGTGGTGAATGGCCTGGACATGGTGCGGCGCATGCTGGCCGCCTCGGAATTCGCCCGCTCGGGGCGGGACCTGGATTACGACATCTACCTGAACAATTTCCACGCCCGCCACCGGGAGCATGCGGTAGTCACCGACACTGCGCCGCCCCCGCCCAAGACGCCCATGGACGTGCTGCGCCTCCTGGAAACCGCCGGCGACCTGCAGATGATGGAGCACTGGGAAATCATCGACCTGAGCCGCGGCGGCATGGGGGTACGCTTCACCGCCCGGCGCCCCTGGCAGCGCATCGGCGCCCTGATCGCCTACCGCCTGGAGGACGAACTGAACTGGCATGTGGCCGTCATCCGCCGCCTGGGTTCCAGCCACGGCAAGCCCAATGCGGGACTCACCTGTTTCGGCGGGACGCCCTTCTCGTCCCAGGTTCGGCTGGCTTCCACCATCCACGAATCCAACACCTGGGCCGTGCGCACCCAGGAGACTTCGGGGGAAGGCTGGCACAACGCCGTCCTCCTCTCCCAGGAGGCCAAGCTCCTCCTCGTTCCCAGCGGCATCTTCTCGCCGGAGCGGCCCATCCAGTTGTCCGTCGAGGGCAAGTGGCGGATTGCCCGCCTGGTGAAGCTGATGAGCCGGGGTACGGATTACGACCTGGTCAGCTACATGGACGACGACAAGACCCAGGCCGCGTTATAGGCTGGATTTCCCCGGCCCGGCGGGCCAGGGAAATCTGCCGGCCGCTTGCTTGCCGGCTTACTTGCCCGATTTGGCAGGCCGACCGGTCTTGATGACATCCACCTTCTGCATGGTGGCCACCAGTTCGGCATCCCCCAGGGCAACCAGGAGGGCCACGCCGGCCCGCAGGAGTTCGCTCTTCTTCGCCACCTTGCCCTTGGCCACCAGGCGCTTCTTCAGCTCGGCCAACTGGCTGTATTCGTTTTCCGGCATGGTGAAGCTGTCCCGCACCAGCTTGGCCTTCTTGGCCTTGGGCGCCTTCGCTTCCTTGTCGGCCTTCTCGGCCTTGGGCTTTTCCACCTTCGCCGGCTTGCCCAGGGGCTTCTCGATCTTCACCGCCTGAGCCGCGGCCAGGGCCTTGGCCAGGGCATCCTTGGAGGCCTGGACCGCCGGGTCCAGAGGTTTCGGAGCGGGTTTGGCGGCCGGTTTGGCCGGGACCTTCCGGGCGGGGGCGGCCTTGGCGGCTGCGGGCTTGGCGGCCGGCTTCGCCGCGGTCTTCACGGCAGGCTTGGCGGCGGGCTTCGATTCAGCCTTGGCGGCCGGAGCCGGCGCCGGGGCGGCGGGGGTTGCGGAAGCGGCGGTGTTCTTCTTGGTGGTTGCCATGGCATTGTCCTGAGTTTGAACGGCACATACCGTATAAACAGTATATACCGTTTAACCCCTTGGAAAAGTTACGGTTCGGTGAAGGTAAAATACCCAGGGTCAACTACCAGGAAATCCACCATGACTCAGGACGAACTCAAGCAGGCGGTGGCCCAGGCGGCCGCCGACTACGTGGCCAAGCACGCCCCCGAAGGCGCCGTCATCGGCGTCGGCACCGGATCCACGGCCAATTTCTTCATCGATGCCCTGGCCCCCCTCAAGTCCAAGTACCGGGGCGCCGTGGCCAGCTCCGAAGCCACCAAAAAACGCCTGGAAGGCCATGGCTTCACCGTCCTCGACCTCAACGACGTGGACGACATTCCCGTCTATGTGGATGGGGCCGACGAAATCGACCACGGCATGAACATGATCAAGGGCGGCGGCGCCGCCCTGACCCGGGAGAAGATCGTTTCAGCCGTGGCCAAGACCTTCGTCTGCATCGCCGACGGTTCCAAGCTGGTGGAAACCCTGGGCAAGTTCCCCCTGCCGGTGGAAGTCATCCCCATGGCCAGCGCCTACGTAGCCCGGGAACTGGCCAAGCTGGGCGGCAAGCCCGTGCTGCGCCAGGGCGTAATCACCGACAACGGCAACGTCATCATCGACGTGAAGGGCCTGTCCATCACCGACCCGAAGGGCCTGGAAGCCCGCATCAACCAGATCGTCGGCGTGGTCACCAACGGCCTGTTCGCGGTCCGGGGCGCTGATGTGCTGCTCCTCGGCACTTCCGAGGGCGTAAAGACCTTCTCCTGATCGCCCCCGGTTGCCCGGCTCAGCAGAGCCGGGCGGCCATCTCGGCCAAGGGACGGCGGCGCTCGACGAAGACCGTCCCGCCCCCCTGTTTCTTGGCCTGCTTCTTGGCCATCGAGGTAGCGGCCGCCACCTCCCGGTGGGAGTCGTAGCGCCCCGCCTCCACCCGCAGCGCCCCGATGGACAGGGACGGCAGAATCTGGAAAACCAGCTCCCCCCGGCGGTTTTCGGCCATGTAGCCGCCCCGCCGCCCGTCCTCGTCATTGACCATGCCGTCCATGCCCTCGGCGAAGCGGCGGACGATCTCGTCGCAGCGCTTTTCCCAATCCAGACTCTGGAACAGGATGACGAAATCGTCGCCCCCCACATGGCCGACGAAATCCAGCCGGGGATCGGCCACTTCCCGCAGGATGCGTCCCAGGAGCTGGATCACGTCGTCCCCCCGCCGGTAGCCGTAGGTGTCGTTGTAGGGTTTGAAATTGTCGATATCGGCGTAGCAGGCGGCGAAGAAGCCGCCGGCCTCCAGCAGCCGGTCGATGTGCTCGTTGATGGGCACGTTGCCCGGCAGCTGGGTGAGCGGGTTCGCATAACGGGCGGCGCTGATCTGCATTTCGGTGATCAGGGCCATGAGATTGTGGCTGCTGCCCACCCCCTCGTAGGCGCCCTCGCTGGTGACGATGAAGCCGTCCATCAGGTAGCGCTTGTCGGCCCGGGCCAGCATGAGGCCCAGCTCCTGGACCGTGGCGTGCTGGTCCACGATGAGGGGCGCGGCGTCCATGAACTTGGTGCAGGGCTTGCGGCCGTAGAGGTCCCGCCAGAAGGGCCGGGCCAGCTGGTCGAAGACCGCCTGCCGGGTGATCAGCCCCACCGGGGCGGTGCCCTGCACCACCGGCAGGACATCGATATCCGGCTCCGCCTCGAAGCGTTCGATGATGTGATCGTTCACCGTCTCCGGCGCCACCGGGCGGATGTATTCGGCCAGGGTCTGGGCGGTGGGCGGCTTGCCCCCGACCGCCCCCACCGGCGACAGGGAAACCCGCTGCCGCCCCAGGGCGGTCATCACCGGCTGGCGGGGATGATGGGCCGGCACCGGCTCGGGCACGGCGATGAAATAGCCCTGGCCGCAGGCGATGCCCATGTCCCGGATGACGGCGAAGTCCTCCTCCCGCTCGATGCCCTCCGCCACCAGATGGGCAGCGCAGCTTTCCGCCAGGTCCTGCATGGCCCGGACGAAGTGGTACTTCATGCGGTCCTCGGCAATACCGTCGATGAAGTGGCGGTCGATCTTGACGAAATCCGGCCGCACGTCGGACCACATGCGCAGGTTGGAGAAGCCCTCCCCCAGGTCATCGATGGCGATCTGCAGGCCCAGGGCCCGGTAGCTGGCCAGCACGTCCTGGAGGTCGGGAACTTCGGTGATGCTCTGGTTCTCGGTCAGTTCGATCACCACCCGGCCAGGGGCGATGCCCAGGCGGGGGAGCAGCTCCCGCACCGTTTCGGCCATGCGCGGGTCCGCCAGGCACCCCGGGGTGACGTTGAGGAAAATCCGGCCGGGCAGGCGCAGGCGGGAAAAAGCCTCCAGGGTCACTTCCCGGCAGACGTGTTCCAACTCGTTGGCAAGTCCCGCCAGCTTGGCCGTCCCGAACAGGGCATCCGGGAACTGGAAACGGGAATTGGCCGGCCCCCGGATCAGGCCCTCAAAGCCGATATAGGCCTGGACCCGGTAATCGATGATGGGCTGGAAGACCGGATAGAGACTGCGGCGGGCAATGATGCCCAACAGTTCCGCATGCTCGGCCGCCGAAACAAGGAGCGGCTCGAGGGCAGTCGTCGGCAACGGGGAGGCTTGGGTCATTTCCGTAAGAAGCGCAGGCTAGGATGGGCCGAAGCATAGGCCGGCCCCATTACAGGCAGATGACGTTCCGGCCCGGAGGCTAGAAGAAATTCAGGGCGCCGCCGTTGCCGTCCCGGACCTCGCTGAACAGGCGCACCGCCCGGGACTGGATTTGGGTGGGCAGGGGGATGAAGCCGGTATTGCGGGCCATGTCGTCCCCCTGCTGGAAGGCCCAGTAGAAGAACCTGAGCGCCGCCTTGGCCCGCTCCTGGTCCCGGGGCTGGCGCTCGAAGAGCACGTAGGTGGTTTCGGTGATGGGCCAGGAACCAGCCCCTTCCCGGTCGATGAGGCTGACCGGGCCGGAAACGGAATCCCGCATGCCGCTGGCGTTCACCGCCTCGGCGAAGGCAATTTCCCCGGCGGCCACGAAACGCCCCGCCCGGTTCTTGAGCTGGACGCCGTTCAGCTTGTCCTTGGCCACGTAGTTGTAGCCGATATAGCCCAGGGCGCCCGGGGTCTTCGCCACCGTATCCCGCACCCCTTCGCTGCCCTTGGCGGCGACCACGTCGGCCGGCCACTTGGGCAGGGCCTGGGCGCCCACTGCGGCGGCCCATTGGGGGCTGGCGCCGGCAAGGTAGGCGGTGTAGCTCTTGGTGGAGCCGGAGTTGTCGCTGCGCACCACCCGCTGGATGGGCAGACGGGGCAGGGAGAGGCCGGGGTTCAGAGCGCGGATGTCCGGGTGGTCCCAAGTGCCGATCTTGCCCAGGTAGATGCGGGCCAGCACATCCCCGGTGAGGCGCAGACTGCCGGCGGGAACGCCGGGCAGATTGACCACCGGCACGATGCCGCCGATCAGGGTAGGAATCTGGATGAGGCCCAGCTTGCGCAGCTCCTCGTTGGACAGGGCAGTATCGCTGGCGCCGAAATCCACCAGGCGGCCGGAAATGCGCTTGACGCCCTCCCCCGAGCCGACGCTGTCGTAATTGATGGCGATCTTCTGGCTGGCCTCGAAGCCTTTCGCCCAAT